>NZ_MKRR01000138.1:20482-28307 GCF_001897045.1 Sphingomonas sp. 66-10 | reverse complement strand
CTCCGACGAGCCGCTGGAGGGTTTCCACCGCCGCTCGACCGCGTAAACCCCTCCCCCCCGATGAAGAATCACCCGCGCGGCGCGACCGTCTCGATCGCGGGGCCGTGCGACGGCGGCGCGGCATTGGCCTGATAGGCGATCGTCAGCCCCCATATCGCGAGCACCGCGGTGACGATCCACGTCCCGAGCGCCCCGGCGGCGCGCAGCGGGTTGGGCGCGGGGCGCGCCATGCCGAGCGGATGGAGCAGCCGCGCGACGACGAATATCGCGGTGAGCGTCCACAATAGCAGCGACGGGCCGCGCGCCAGCTCGATCAGCGCGGTGAGAATCACCACCAGCGGCGCATATTCGGCGAAATTGGCGTGCGCGCGCATCCCGGCGAGCATTTCGGGCTTGCCGCCGTCGCCGATCGACACGCCCCCCATCCGCCCGCGCACCAGCCGCAGCCCGAGCCACAGATTGATCAGCCCGGCGGCCGCCGCCAGCACCAAGGTCACCGGAAGCATCATCATTCGCCCCTCCCTTTATTCCCCGTCTGTTAGCCCGATCCACGGGGGCATATTCCATCCTTACGTCATTCGCGCGAAGGCGGAAATCCATTCGCGCCGGGGGTGCGGCGCGATTCGCGCGGCGCGGCCGACACGAATCCCCCGGCCCCGGCGCGGACAAGGCGACCGGATGCGGCGACGCCGGATTCGCCGCGGGAATTTCGCCATTCGCGCGCGCGGCTTGCAACGCGAGGATAATCCGCTATAGGCGCGGGGCTTCGCGATGCGCCCGGCCGCCCGGCGCGGCCGGCGTATGTATATACGTCGGTTGCGTCTCAGTCGTTCTGGGCGAATCGCCTCCTTTTGAACTGAATACGGATCAAGGTGCCGCGATGGCCGTCCCCAAGCGAAAAACTTCTCCTTCCCGCCGCGGCATGCGTCGCGCGCACGATGCGCTCTCGGTCGAGGCGTTTCAGGAATGCCCGAACTGTGGCGAACTGAAGCGTCCGCACAATCTGTGCCCGGCATGCGGCCATTATAACGGACGCGAAGTCGTTTCCGTCGAGGGCTGATAGCCCGGCCAACAGGGGGGTCGCCGGTTGATGTCCGACAGCTCGTGGATCGCCGTCGATGCGATGGGCGGTGACGAGGGATTGTCGGTCATGCTCGCCGGCGTCGCGCGCGCGCGCCGTCGCTTCGAGGGGATGAAATTCCTTCTCGTCGGCGACGAGGCGGCGATTCGCGACGGGCTGAAAAACCACCCCAATCTGAGCAGCAATGCGGAGATCGTCCACGCGCCCGACATCGTCGGGTCGAGCGAGACGGCCGGCCGTGCGCTGCGCCGCGCCAAGACCACCTCGATGGGCATCGCGATCGACTGCGTGAAGCAGGGTCGCGCGGGCGCCGCCGTGTCGTCGGGCAACACCGGCGCGCTGATGGCGATGGCCAAGCTCGCGCTGCGCACGATGCCGGGGATCGATCGCCCCGCGCTCGCCGCGCTGCTGCCCTCGCTCGGCGCGAACGACGCGGTGATGCTCGATCTCGGCGCCAATACCGAGTGCGATGCGCGCAACCTGATGCAATTCGCGGTGATGGGCGCGGCCTATGCCCGCACGATGCTCGATCTCGAAAGCCCGCGCGTCGCGCTGCTCAACATCGGCAGCGAGGATCAGAAGGGCACCGAGGAGATTCGCGACGCCGCGCAGGGCCTGCGCGCCGCGACGCATCTGCCGCTGCGCTTCACCGGGTTCATCGAGGGCAATCAGCTGTCGCGCGGCGATGTCGACGTGATCGTCTGCGACGGCTTCTCGGGCAATATCGCGCTCAAGACCGCCGAGGGCACCGCGCGCTTCGTCGCGGACCTGCTGAAGCGCGCCTTCACCTCATCGGTACGCTCGAAGATCGGTTTCCTGATCTCGCGCCCGGCGACCGAGCTGCTGCGCGATCATCTCGATCCCAACAATCACAATGGCGCGGTGTTCCTCGGGCTCAACGGGCTGGTGGTGAAGAGCCACGGCGGCGCCAACGAGCTCGGCGTGGCGACCGCGATCGGCGCCGCGGCCAAGATGGTGCAGGCCGATCTCGCGCGGCGCATCGCGACAGACCTCGGCAATTTCGAAAAGCAGACTTCATGATCAGAAGCGTCATCACCGGAACCGGATCGGCGCTTCCCGCGCGGCGCGTGTCGAACGCCGAAATGGCGGAGATGGTCGATACTTCCGACGAGTGGATCGTCGAGCGCACCGGGATCCGCTTCCGCCACATCGCCTCGCCCGACGAGACCACCGCGACGCTGGCGACCGACGCGGCCAAGGCGGCGCTCGCCGCCGCCGGGGTGCATGCGCAGGAGATCGACCTGATCGTCCTCGCCACCGCGACCCCCGATCAGACCTTCCCCGCCACCGCGACCAAGGTGCAGGCGGCGCTGGCGATCGACGATTGCACCGCGTTCGACGTCGCCGCGGTGTGCTCGGGCTTTCTCTATGCGGTGCAGGTGGCGGACAGCATGATCCGCGCCGGCGGCCACGCCAAGGCGCTGGTGATCGGCGCCGAGACGTTCAGCCGCATCCTCGACTGGGAGGATCGCGCGACCTGCGTCCTGTTCGGCGACGGCGCCGGGGCGATCGTGCTCGAGGCGCAGGACAGCGCCGAGGCGGGCGGGCGCGGCATCCTCGCCACCCGGCTCCACGCCGACGGGCGGCATAACGAATTGCTCTATGTCGACGGCGGCCCCTCCACCACCGGCACGGTCGGCAAGGTGCGGATGAAGGGGCGCGAGGTGTTCCGCCACGCGGTGGTCAATCTCGCCACGGTGATGGGGGAATCGCTCGTCGCCGCCGGCCTCTCCGCCGACGATGTCGACTGGGTCGTGCCGCACCAGGCCAATGCCCGCATCCTCGACGCGACCGCGCGCAAGCTCGGCCTGCCCGCCGAAAAGGTGGTGATGACGGTCGATCGCCACGCCAATACCTCCGCCGCGTCGGTCCCGCTCGCGCTCGATACCGCCGTGCGCGACGGGCGTATCGTTCCGGGACAGATCGTCGTCCTCGAGGCGATGGGCGGCGGTTTCACCTGGGGCGCCTCGGTCGTCCGTTTCTGAAACGGGACGACTCCCATAAAAACAAATTACTTTCTGGCGACGAACCAGGGTGATAAACTTACAATATTGGTCATCTATTCCTGGGGGGGAGTGAGGCTGGAATGAGTGATGCGGGAACCTTGACGCGTGCGGACCTGTCCGAGGCACTGCACCGACAGGTGGGATTGTCGCGAGCCGATTCAGCACGAATGGTAGAGCAGGTGCTCGATCTTTTGTGCGATGCGCTGGCGGCGGGGGAAAATGTCAAGATATCGGGCTTCGGCACTTTTGTCTTGCGCGATAAAGGCGAGCGGATCGGGCGAAATCCCAAAACCGGCGTCGAGGTGCCGATCGCACCACGCCGCGTGCTCACCTTTCGCGCCAGCCAGATGATGCGCGATCGCATCGTCGCAGCGGGGTAGAGTGACGGGACCGGACGCCAAGGCAGCGGGTGCATTTCGGACGATTGGTGAAGTCGCGGCGGCCACCGGCTTGCCGCAACACGTCCTCCGATATTGGGAAACGCGCTTTCCCCAATTGCGCCCGCTGACCCGCGCCGGCAACCGCCGCTATTACCGGCCCGACGATGTCGCACTGGTCGAGCGGATCGACCGGCTGCTCAATCACGACGGCTATACCGTGAAGGGCGTGCAGAAATTGCTCGCGAGCGAAGGCAAACGAGCGGCCACGCCGTCCGTCCCGTCGCTGCGTGCGGTGCGCACGATGCTGCAGCAAGCGCTGGATTACGACGCCGCCGTCTGAGGGGCGTGGTGTGTCGTGCGTCATCCCAGCGGAGGCCGGGATCGCGGGCGGTTGGCGCGACGCCTGAGGCACGAGACCCCAGCTTGCGCTGGGGTGACGGTCTATTTTACCCCCCGTCATGCCAGCGAAAGCTGGCATCTCCCTCGGCACACGCGACGGTGCAACATGGCCGGCTGGACCTATTTCATGACCAACAAGCCGCGCGCCGTGCTCTACATCGGGGTGACGGCGCATCGCGCAGCGCGGGTCGATCAGCACCGGCGCGGGGCCGGGTCGTCATTCTGCCGGCGCTATGGGCTGACGCGGCTGGTGCTCGCCGAACCCCATGACACGATCCTCGACGCGATCGTGCGCGAGAAGGCGCTCAAAGCGTGGAAGCGCGACGGGAAGATCACGCTGATCGAGGCGACGAAGCCGCGGTGGGACGACCTGTTCGACCTGATCGCTTGAGAGAACCCGTCGCCCCAGCGCAAGCTGGGGCCGCGTGCCGTAAGCGATGCGATCAGAACCCGTCCAGCGAGCGCTCGCCGCCCGAGATGCCCGCGTTCGCTGGCATGACGACTTCTCGCTATCCCCGCCGCGCCAGCCCGCGCGCGAGCATCGCCGCGACCTGATCGGCGATCGCCTCGGTCGGCCGGTCCTCCGCCCAGACACCGAAGCGCAGCCCGAGGAACACGTTCATCCCCATGATCGCCCAGGCGTGGATCTCGCCCGCGTCCTCGATCAACTCACCCCGCGCCGCCGCCGCCTGCAGCCGCTCGCCGATGCGGTCGGCGGTGGTGGAATAATGCAGGCGAAAGCTTTCCGGGTCGACGAATTCGGCCTCGTCGATGATGCGGTAAATCTCCTTGTGCCCGCGGACGAATTGCAAGAACTGCTCCAGCCCGGCGCGCTCGGCGGCGATCTGGTCGGGCGCGGCGCGGATCGCGGGGGCGACATGATCGCGCACCTGATCGGACATGTCGCGGACCAACGCGCGGAACACCGCATCCTTCGAATCGAACCAGGTGTAGAAGCTGCCCAGCGCCACCCCGGCACGCCGCGTGATCCCGCTAATCGACGCCGCATAGAAGCCGTGCTCGCTGAACTCCGCCGCCGCGGCGTCCAGAATCGCGCGCTGGGTGCGCTGCCCGCGCGCGGTGCGCGGGCGCTTCGCCGCCCCTTCGCCTGTCGCGCCCTTCGCTGAATCCGCGCCATCCCCGGTCTCACTCATCCCCGCCTCACATCCAAGTTGAAACCTGGTTCAAGTTTCAGTATTGCGCTTTCGTCCGGCGCACAAGTCGCGAGCCAGCGACGTGCCGCAAAGGGGAGGATTATACCCGTGTCGAGCTTTTTCCCGTCCCGTTCGCTGCTCCGTGGCAGCGCCGCCATCCTCGCGCTGACCGCCGCCGCGCCCGCGCTGGCGCAGGAGGCGCCTGCGGCCGAACCGGGCGTCGCCACCGGCAATGATGTCGTCGTCGTCGCCCGCAAGCGCGCCGAGCGGCTGCTCGACGTGCCGATCGCGGTCAGCGCGCTGACGTCGGATCAGCTCGCCAAGCAGCAGACGATCGACCTGTCAGGGGTCCAGGGGACGATCCCCAACGTCAATCTGGTGCAGGGCCGCGGCTCGAGCTCCAACGCCAATATCTTCATCCGCGGCGTCGGCCAGCCCGACGCGCTGCAGACTTTCGACCCGGCGGTCGGCGTCTATGTCGACGGCGTCTATATGAGCCGCATCCAGGGTGCGTTGTTCAACCTCTACGACATCGATCATATCGAGGTGCTGCGCGGGCCGCAGGGAACGCTTTACGGCAAGAACACGATCGGCGGCGCGGTCAACGTGATCAGCCGCAAGCCGAGCACCAACGAGATCCACGCCATGGGGTCGTTCACCTATGGCAGTTACAATCAGGTGCTGGCGAACGGCTATGTCTCGGCCCCGCTGGTCGAGGGCAAGCTCGCGCTCAGCGTCGCCGGGGTCTATGACAAGCGCGACGGCACCGTCACCGATCCGCTGACCAACCGCAAATATAACGATCGCGACACGCTCGCCGGGCGCGCGATCCTGCGCTGGACGCCGTCGAGCGACGTCGAGTTCCTGCTCGAAGGCGATTATACCCGCCAGCGCACCGCCGCGACGCTCGGCTATGCCACCGCGCCGCTGATCCAGACCGATTTCGTCACCGGCGCGCGCGTGCTGTCGCCGGCCTATCCCTATGGGCCCTACAATTACAAGGCATCGACCGGGCTGGGGCCGGATCAGGGCCAGCGGCTCGACCATTGGGGCGTCTCGCTGACCGGCAATATCCGCCTCAACGACATCCTGTCGCTGACTTCGATCACCGCCTATCGCGATCTGCGCCCGGATTATTATCTCGATTTCGACGCGACCCAATATCAGGTCGCCGATGCCTTCGTCGGCTTCCGCCAGCATCAGTTCAGCCAGGAGCTCCAGCTCAAGCTCGATACCGAGAAGCTCAAGGGCGTGTTCGGCCTCTATTATCTCAACGAACGCGTGCGCTCGCATCAGGAATCCTATGACGATGCGCTGTTCACCGTGCTGAAGGCGCCGGTCACCTTCACCCGGCTGATTGACGACAATCAGAACACCAAAAGCTATGCCGCGTTCGGCCAGCTGACCTATAATTTCACCGATCAGCTCTCGCTGACCGGCGGGTTGCGCTACACGCGCGAGGACAAGACCTATTCGCGCTTCACCACCACCGTCTCCAGCCTCGCCGCGCTGAACGGCATTTCGTTCGCTTTCCCCGGCAATCTGCCCGCGCCCTATAACGGCGGCAATTCGGTCAGCTTCGATGCCTGGACGCCGTCGGCGACGCTGTCGTACAAGCCGGCGCGCAACGCGACCCTGTATGTCTCGGCCTCGCGCGGGTTCAAATCGGGCGGGTTCAACGGCCGCGTCAATTCGGCCGCCGACGTGACCCAGATCGTTGATGGCAAGCCGGTGATCGTGCCCTATTTCAAGCCCGAGACGGTGTGGACCTATGAAGCCGGCGCCAAAGGCGAGTTCCTGGGCGGCGCGGTGACGATTTCGAGCGATGTCTTCTATTCCGACTATCGCGATTTCCAGGCGCGGGTCGGCGGCGGCGCGATCGGCGCGACCGCCAACGGCTCCTTCCCGGTGCTCAACGCGGGCAAATTGCGCATCTGGGGCGTCGAATCCGAGATCGCGGTGCACCCGACGCGCGAATGGTCGATCCGCACCAGCTTCGGCTATCTCAACGCCAAATATCTCGAGTTCAACGACGGCCGTCGCACCGCGCCGACCGGCAAGGACGCCTTCTCGTGCAACCCGACCGGCAAGCAGATCACCTGCAAGCCGGCATTCGCCCCACCGATCAACTTCTCGGTGGCGACCGATTATGCGGTGCCGCTCGGCAGCGCGGGCACGCTGACCTTCGGCGGCGACGCGCGCTTCGTCGACAAGCAATGGCTGTCGGTCGACAACCGCCCGGGGCTGATGGAAAAGGGCTATTGGCTGGTCAACGCGTTCGTCCAGTACGATGCGCCGGGCAACAAATGGTATCTGCGCGGCGGGGTGAAGAACCTCACCAAGGCGGTCTATCTCACCGATGCGCAGGAATTCTCCAGCGTCGGCAACATCCAGACCGCTTATTACGGCGATCCGCGCACGTGGAGCGGCACTTTGGGCTTCCGTTTCTAAGTGAAGCCACGGATAAAGGGGGAAGGGGCCGGCAACGTCCGGCCCCTTTTTGCGTCGGGAGAGGAGAGGCGATGATCGATCGCGAACGGCCGGGCTATCCGCGGCTGGTGCTGGCGATGCTGTTGCTGGTCTATGCCTTCAACTTCCTCGATCGACAGATCCTCGGCATCCTGGCGAAACCGATCCAGGCCGAGCTGAACCTCAACGACGCGCAATTCGGGCTGATCGGCGGTCCGCCCTTCGCGATCCTCTATTCGGTGCTCGGGGTGCCCTTCGCCTTGCTCGCCGATCGCGTCGGCAAGGCGCGGGTGATCGCCACCGCGCTGATCGTGT
>NZ_MKRR01000138.1:19899-20445 GCF_001897045.1 Sphingomonas sp. 66-10 | reverse complement strand
GGGGGTCGGCGTCGGCGAGGCGGGCGGTGTCGCGCCTTCCTATGCGCTGATCGCCGATTATTACCCGATCGAGCGCCGCGCGCGCGCGCTCGGCATCTATTCGATGGGCATCCCGATCGGGCTCGCTGTCGGGGTGCTCGCCGGCGCCTATATCGCCACATTGGTCAACTGGCGGGTGGCGTTCTTCACCGTCGGTATCGCCGGGATCGTGATCGCGCCTTTCTTCCTGTGGATCGTCCACGATCGCGCCAAGCCCCCGGTCCCCGTCGCCCCGGTCGCGGCCTCCGCCGCGCCGCGCGTCACGCTCTGGACGGTCTTCTCGATCCTCGCCGCCAAGCCCGCCTTCTGGCTGATGGCCTTCGCCGCCGGGTGCAGCTCGCTCGCGGGCTACGGCCTTGCTTTGTGGGTGCCCAAGATCCTGATGACGCGGTTCGACTGGAGCCTGATCACCGCGGGGCAGTTCATGGGGTCGCTGCTGCTGACCGGCGGCGCGGGGGGCGTGTTCCTCGGCGGGGTGCTCGCCGACCGGCTCGGGCGCGCCGATCG
>NZ_MKRR01000138.1:15964-19844 GCF_001897045.1 Sphingomonas sp. 66-10 | reverse complement strand
ATGCTCGGGCTCATCACCCCGTCGCCGGTGCTCGCCTGGTTCTGCCTGCTGATCCCCAATGCGCTCAACATCTTGTGGCTCGGCCCGCTCAACACCGCGGTCCAGCACCTCGCCCCGCCGCAGATGCGCGCCAGCGCCTCGGCGACCTTCCTGTTGATCAACAACCTCGTCGGGCTCGGGGTCGGCCCGTGGCTGCTGGGGACGATGTCGGTCGCGCTCAAGGCGCAATATGGCGCGGATTCGCTGCGCTATGCCGCGATCATCGGCGCGGGCTTCTATCTCGTCGCGGCGGTGCTGGGGGTGTTGGCGGTCAGGGCAGTACGGCGCGGCTGGATCGAGGAAGCGGTCTAATCCCCGTTCGGGCTGAGCTTGTCGAAGCCCTGCACTTCTCTTCGCGCGGAAGAAGGGCAGCCCTTCGACAAGCTCAGGGCGAACGGAGGGTGGGTATTACCGTTCCCGCGTCGCGGCGAATTTCACCTTGGGGTAGCGATCGGCGACATAGCCGACCTCCCATGCGCTCTTGGCGAGGAACACCGGGTTGCCGTCGCGGTCCTTGGCCAGCGCGCTGCGGTTGATCTCGACGAACTCCTTGAGCGCGGCGGCATCGTCGGACGAGATCCAGCGCGCGGTATCGAACGGCGCCGGCTCGAGCCCCGCGGCGACCTTATATTCGGCCTCGAGCCGCGAGATCAGCACGTCGAGCTGGAGCTGCCCGACCACCCCGATGATCCAGTTCGACCCGATCTCGGGATAGAAGACCTGGGTCACCCCCTCCTCGGCCATATCGTCGAGCGCCTTGCGCAACTGCTTGGTCTTGGTCGGATCCTTGAGCGCGACGCGGCGCAGGATCTCGGGGGCGAAATTGGGCAGCCCAGTGAAGCGCACCGCGGCGCGCTCGGACAATGTGTCCCCCACCCGCAAGGTGCCGTGGTTGGGGATGCCGATGATATCGCCGGGATAGGCCTCGTCGGCGATCTCGCGATCCTGCGCGAAGAACAGGATCGGCGAATGGACCGCGATCGGCTTGCCGTGCCCGGTCGGGGTGAGCTTCATCCCGCGCTTGAAGGTGCCCGAGCACAGCCGCATGAAGGCGATACGGTCGCGGTGCTGCGGGTCCATATTGGCCTGCACCTTGAACACGAAACCGGTGACTTCCTTTTCCTCCGGCCCGATCGGCGCCGGCTCGGCCGGCTGCGCGCGCGGCGGCGGGGCATATTGGGCGAGCGCGGCGATCAGCTCGGCCGGGCCGAAATCCTTGAGCGCGGAGCCGAAATAGACCGGGGTCAGATCGCCGTTGCGATACGCCTCGGCATCGAATTCGGCATAGCCCGCCTGCGCCAGCTCGACTTCCTCGCGCACCTCGTCGGGGAGGATCGGCTCGGCATCGACCTTGCCTTGGAAGGTGCGGCTGTCGCCCTCCGGCCGGCTGATCGACCAGCGCTTCAAGTCGAGCACGCCCTCGAACGTGCCGCCCATCCCGACCGGCCAGGTCATCGGCGCGACATCGAGCGCGAGCACGTCGGCGATCTCGTCGAGCAGTTCGAACGCGCTGCGCCCCTCGCGATCGACCTTGTTGACGAAGGTGATGATCGGCACCGAGCGCAGCCGGCACACTTCGAACAATTTGCGCGTCTGGCTCTCGATGCCGCGCGCGGCATCGATCACCATCACCGCCGAATCGACCGCGGTGAGCGTGCGATAGGTATCCTCGCTGAAATCCTCGTGCCCCGGCGTATCGAGCAGGTTGAAGGTCACCCCGTCCTTCTCGAAGGTCATCACCGACGAGGTGACCGAGATGCCGCGCTGCTGCTCGATCTTCATCCAGTCCGATCGCGCGCGCCGGTTGGCGCCGCGTGCCTTGACCTCGCCGGCGAGATGGATCGCGCCGCCGACATAGAGCAGTTTTTCGGTCAGCGTGGTCTTGCCGGCGTCGGGGTGCGAGATGATCGCGAAGGTGCGGCGGGGAGAAGTCATGGCTCGGGCTTTCGTCAGGCCGGAAATGGATATGCGATAAGGGAAAAGCGCGCCTGGTTACGATTCGGCGAGCAATGTCACCCGCATCGCGATCCGCTTCGCCGCGCCGGGCTCGACCTCGAACACCCCGGGCTTGGCGCGGAAATCACCGGTGAAGCCGGCCGGATCGGCGATGCCGTGCCACGGCTCGATACAGATGAAATGCGCGCCGGGTTTGGTCCAGATGCCGAGCATCGGGGTATCGGGAAAGGCGATTTCCAGCCGCGCGCCGCCGTCGCCGCGATAGGTCAGGCGGTCGGAATGGAGCCGGTCCCAGATCAAAGCGTCATGCGCGAACAGATCGTCGCGCAACGCCAGCGTGCGGCCGTCGAGCGGCGACGCACGCGGCGCGGGCGCGATCTGGCCGTCGGCATCGATCTGGCGCAAGGCCGCGGGCTCGTCGGCGGAGAAGATGATGCGGTGCGCTTCCTTCGCGCGCCCGCCGGGCAACGGCCAGGCGAAGGCGGGGTGGAAGCCGAAGCTCGCCGGCAGCGGCACGTCGCCCGGATTCTCGATCGACACGTCGACCGACAAAGTCGCGCCCGCGATGCCGAACGTCACCGCCAGCCGGAAGGCGAAGGGGTAGACCGCGCGCGTCTCCGCGCTGTCGGTCAGCACGAAGGTCGCACGATCGGCGGCTTGCTCGGTCACCGCGAACATCGTCCGCCGTGCGAAGCCGTGCTGCTTCATCGCATAGGCGCGGCCGTCGACGCGGATCGTTTCGCCCGTGGGCTTGCCGACCACCGGGAACAGCAGCGGCGCGTGGCCGGTCCAGAACGCCGGATCGGCATCGGTCATCAATTCGCGGCCGGCGGCATCCTTCAGCGACGTCAGTTCCGCGCCGAGCGCGTTGATCGTCGCCGAAAGCCCGTCGCCCGCGATGATGACTTGTTCAGCCACGCAGCACCGCGCCCTGTTTCGCCGCGGCGGCGACCACCTTGTCGGCGATCGCCTTCAGCTCGGCATCGGTGAAGCTCTTGTCGCCGGGCTGGAGCACCACCTCCAGCGCGACCGACTTCTTGCCCGCCTCGACCCCGGCGCCGGTGAACAGATCGAACACCCGCGCCGAGACGATCGCCGCCTTGTCCGCGCCCTTGGCCGCGCGGACCAACGCATCGGCACTCACCTCCTCGGGGACGAGGAAGGCGAAATCGCGCCGCACCGGCTGGAGCACGGGCGGCGCATAGGCCGGGCGCATGAACCCGCCGCCGCCGCGCTTCGCCGGCAAAGCATCGAGGTACAGCTCGACCGCCGCCACCGCGCCGCCGAGATCGAACGCCTCGATCGTCCGCGGGTGGAGCATACCGAATGCGGCGAGCACCGTCTTCGGCCCGAGCCGCAGCGTCCCCGACTGGCCGGGATGCCAGGCATCGCCCGTCCAAATCGAATCGGGGCCGAACACCTGCAGATTGTCGACCGGCGCGCCCGCCGCGGCGAGCAGCGCGAGCGCCTCCGCCTTGGCGTCGAACGCGTCGAACGCCGCCGCCTTGCCCTCGCGCCAGCCGCGCGGACGGCGATCGCCGGCGAGCACCAGCGCCAGCGTGGGGCGCTCGGCATCGGCGAGATAGCGCCGCCCGATCTCGAACAGCCGCACCGCGCCCGCGCCGCGCCTGGCGTTGCGCGCCGCGGCGGAGAGCAGCCCCGGCAACAGCGAGGGGCGCATCACCTTGAGATCCTCGCTGATCGGATTGGCGAGCGTCCACGCGCCGCCGCCGAACACCGCGGCCTCCTTTTCGGAAAGGAAGCTCCACGTCACCGCCTCGTCGAGCCCGCGCGCGGCCGCCGCGCGGCGGATGCGGCGTTCGAGCTTCTGCTCGGCGCTCGCGGTCGGCTTGGCCACGCCCGGGGCGCGGTCGAGCGGGGTCGA
>NZ_MKRR01000138.1:0-15925 GCF_001897045.1 Sphingomonas sp. 66-10 | reverse complement strand
GGCGAGACCTGCCAGTCCGCCGTCACGGTGAAGCCGAGCGATTCGAGGATCGTGCGTTGCCGCTCGGGCGCAACCGCGAGCCCGCCGAGCGTCTCGGTCCGCGCCGGATCATAGGCATAGCTGCGCGTGCCCAACGGCGCTTCGCCCGCACGGGTGATCGCCGAGGGGGTGCCGCCGCAATGGTCGACCACCAATCTGGTCGCGATCGCGAGGCCGTCGTCGAGGAACGCCGGATCGACCCCGCGCTCGAAACGCTGGCGCGCGTCGCTGGTCAGCGCGAGCTTCTGCCCGGTGCGCGCGATATGATCGGGGTCGAAATAGGCGCATTCGATGATCACATCGGTGGTCGTTTCCGACACCCCCGAATCCTCGCCGCCCATGATCCCGCCGATATCGTGGACGTGGGTGTCGTCCGCGATCACCGTCATCGTCGCGTCGAGCGTATAGGTCTTGCCGTTCAGGGCGAGCACCGTTTCCCCGTCGCGCGCGCGCCGCGCGGCCAGCCCGCCTGACAGCTTGGCCTTGTCGTAGACATGGAGCGGGCGCCCGAGATCGATCGAGACGAAATTGGTGATGTCGACCAGCACCGAAATCGGCTTCTGCCCGATCGCGGTCAGCTTCTGCCGCATCCACGCCGGCGCGACGCCGTTGGTGACCCCCGAGACCGCCTGCGCGTAGAATGCCGGGCAGCCCTCCGGATCGTCGGTGCGGACATCGGGTGCGGGGCCGTCGCCCGCCACCGGGGCGATCGCTTCGGTGCGATAGACCTCGGCGAGCGGCCGCAAGGTTCCCAACCCCGCCGCTGCCAGATCGCGCGCGATCCCGCGCACCCCCATGCAATCCTGCCGGTTCGGCGTGATCGCGACATCGATCACCGGATCGTCGAGCCCGGCATAAGCGGGATAAGCGGTGCCGATCGGGGCATCGGCGGGGAGCTCGATGATCCCGTCATGCTCGTCGCCCAGTTCGAGCTCACGGCTCGAACACATCATGCCGTTCGATTCGACGCCGCGGATCGCCGCGACCTTGAGCACCATCCCGTTCGCCGGGACGGTCGCGCCGGGCATGCCGAACACCCCGACCAGCCCCGCGCGCGCATTGGGCGCGCCGCACACGACCTGCAACGGGCCGTCCCCTGCATCGACGCTGAGCACCTGCAATTTGTCGGCCTGCGGGTGGCGTTCGGCGGTCAGCACCTTCGCGATGCGGAACGCGGCGAGCTTTTCGCCGGGATTGTCGACGCCCTCGACCTCGAGCCCGATGCGGGTCAGCGCTTCGACGATATCGTCGAGCGATGCCTGGGTATCGAGATGCTCCTTGAGCCAGCCAAGCGTGAACTTCATGCGCCGACTCCCCCGCTCAGCGTCGGCACGTCGAGCGCCGAGAATCCATAATGTTTCAGCCAGCGAATATCGCCGTCGAAGAAGGCGCGGAGATCGTCCATGCCATATTTGAGCATCGCCAGCCGATCGATCCCGCAGCCGAAGGCGAAGCCCTGCCACTCATCGGGATCGAGCCCGCAGGCGGCGATCACCTTGGGGTGGACCATTCCCGAGCCGAGCACTTCCATCCAGCCGCCGCCTGATCCGCCGATCACGCGCTTGCCCTTCTCCAGCGTATAGCCGACATCGACCTCGGCCGAGGGCTCGGTGAACGGGAAATAGGACGGGCGCAGCCGCAGCACGATATCGTCGCGCTCGAAGAACGCCTTGAGGAAGGTCTCCAGCGTCCATTTGAGATGGCCGAGCGTGATCCCCTTGTCGATCACCAGCCCTTCGACCTGATGGAACATCGGGGTGTGGGTCGCGTCGCTGTCCGAGCGATAGGTGCGCCCCGGCGCGATGATGCGGATCGGCGGCTTCTGCTGGAGCATCGTGCGGATCTGCACCGGCGAGGTGTGGGTGCGGAGCAGCATTTTCCGCTCGCCGTCGGGCTGATCGGGGAAATAGAAAGTATCGTGCATCGCGCGCGCCGGGTGGCTTTCCGGGATGTTGAGCGCGGTGAAATTGTGCCAGTCGTCCTCGATCTCCGGCCCGGTGGCGACCGCGAAGCCCAAATCAGCGAAGATTTCCGCCAGTTCGTCCATCACCTGGCTGACGGGATGGATCGTTCCGGCCGCGGGGGTGTCGACCGGCAGCGTCATGTCGAGCCGCTCGCTCGCCAGCCGCGCATCGAGCGCCGCGGCATCGAGCGCCGCCTTGCGCGCCGCGATCGCGCCGGCGACGGCCTCGCGCAGCCCGTTGATCCGCGGCCCTTGCGACTGGCGCTCTTCGGGCGACATCCCGCCGAGCGTCTTGAGCAACGCGGTGACGCTGCCCTGCTTGCCCAGCGCCTCGACGCGGATCGCCTCCAGCGCATCGGCGGCGGCCGTCGCATCGATCCGGGCGAGCAGATCGGTCTTCAATTGGTCGAGATCAGCCACTTGTCACTCCGTCATTCCCGCGAAGGAGAATCATCGCCTCCTTCCCGTTCGCCCTGAGCTTGTCGAAGGGCTGCACTTCTTCGAGAGGAAGGGCAGGGCTTCGACAAGCTCAGCCCGAACGGGTTGGTAAGCGCGCGCTGTAATCACATGCGCCGCGCGCGCAAAGGGCGCAGGTGTCGCCACCCACGCCCTTGGTTTCATCGCTACAGTAGAAGGAGCGTTATGCCGCCTGGGGCAGCGCCGCCTTCGCCTGCGCGATGATGGCGGTAAACGCCTCGCCTTCGTGCATCGCGATATCGGCCAGCACCTTGCGGTCCAGTTCGATCCCGGCCAGCTTCAGGCCGTGCATGAACTGGCTGTAGGTCAGCCCTTCGGCGCGGACGCCGGCGTTGATGCGCTGGATCCACAGGCCGCGGAAAGTGCGCTTCTTCACCTTGCGGTCGCGATAGGCGTACTGGCCGGCCTTTTCGACCGCCTGCCGCGCGACGCGGATCGTGTTCTTGCGACGACCGCGATAGCCCTTGGCTGCCGCGAGAATGTTCTTGTGCTTGGCGCGGGTGGTTACGCCCCGCTTGACGCGTGCCATTGTTCCCGTCTCCTCAGTTCAGGCCGTAAGGCGCCCAGGCCTTCACGGTCTTCGTGTCGGCATCCGACAGCACGCTGGTGCCACGGTTCTGGCGGATATATTTGCCGTTGTGGCTGATGAGGCGGTGGCGCTTGCCGGCCACGCCGTGCTTGATCTTGCCGGTCGCGGTGAGCTTGAAGCGCTTCTTCACGCCGCTCTTGGTCTTGAGCTTGGGCATTTTCGTCCTTTCTATTCGGGCGAGGTCAAAACGGCCGCGGCAGCCCTTGTGGCCGGGCCGTTCGTCATGATCCTCGCGCGGGAAGCGGCGCCTTTAGCCGCGGCGCCGGGAAAATGCAACCAAGCGGCTCAGCCGGCCTCGACCTTGGCGGACGCGGGGAGGTCATAGCCCACGCGATCCTCGTCGAGGATGCCGTTCCTCACCCAGGTGCCGTGGGCATGCGCGGTCGCCAGCACATGCCATTCGGTCTGCCCCGGCCCGCTTTTCACCCGCACGATCTGCTGCGCGAAGGCGCGATTCGGCTCCATCATCACCCAGCCCAGCGGGCGCTCGGCGGTGGCGCGCGCGCCGGCGGCGGCCATCGCCGCGCGGATGCGGTTGGCGACCTCTTCGGGCAGATATTGCCACACCACCGAATGCATCAGCACCCGCGTCACCCCCGCTGCTTGCGGTTCGGCGAGTCGCGCCTCGATCCAGTCGGCGGCATCGGCTCGCACCAGATCGACGCTGCGCGCACGCTGCATCGCGATCGCGCGGCCGAGCCGTTCGGCGCGCGCCGGGGTCTCGGGCCAGACATACGCCAGCAGCCGCGCCTCGACCGCCGCATCGGTGGCGTCGAGCGGCTGGACGTCGCAGCCGCGCACCGAAACGATATCGATATCAACCGGCGCGGGCGGGTCGCCGCGCCATTCGGGGCGGATCGTCACCGGCGAATCGGGCGGCCCGACGCGCACCCCGCCGAGATCGAACGCATAGCGATCGATCAGCAAGTTGAGCCCCGCGCTCGATCCGATTTCGAGCAATTCGATCTTCGGGCCATAGCGCCGCGCGATTTCCATCAGCCCGAGGATCAGCGCCCCCGAGCGCCCCGGCTCGTTGGTCTGCGGCGGCCCGTCGAGCCACGGGAAGATCGTGTCGTCATGCGCGACGAGCGCGGCATTGACCGCCGCGGCGATCGCCCCCGGTTCGGTCACTTCTCCAGCGAACACCCCCGCCAGCCCCGCATCGCGCCCGGCGCGCACCAAAGCGTGGAGCCCGCCGCACAACCGCAGCGGCAAGGCGTCACGGGTCGGCTCGCCGGGCCAGTCGAGCACCCGCGCGCCGGTGCGGCTCGCGCGGGTCAGCCCGTCGCCGATCGCCGCGCACAATCGCGCGTACATCGGTGCGTCCATGTGGCGGCAGTAGAATTCCTGAATGTGGAAAGCGCCGCGAACATTCTCCTCCGTCGCCATAGGGCCGTCCTCCTCGGCTCGTATTGCGCCTCTCCGCCCCCCCGCGTAAAGGCCGCGCCCGTGAGCGAAAAGATCGTCATCGCCGTTCCCAAGGGCCGCATCCTGAGCGAGGCGCTGCCGTTGCTCGCCCGCGCCGGCATCGTCCCCGAAGCGGCGTTCGGCGACGAGGACAGCCGCGCTTTGCGCTTCGCGACGCAGACCCCCGAGATCGAGCTGATCCGCGTCCGCGCCTTCGACGTCGCGACCTTCGTCGCGCACGGCGCGGCGCAGCTCGGCATCGTCGGATCGGACGTGCTCGCTGAATTCGCTTATTCGGAGCTTTACGCCCCGGTCGATCTCGCGATCGGCCATTGCCGCCTGTCGATCGCCGAACCCGCCGAAATGGCGGCGCGCGACGATCCGCGCGGCTGGAGCCATGTCCGCGTCGCGACCAAATATCCGCACGTCACCGAGGAGCATTTCGCGCGCCGCGGGGTGCAGGCGGAATGCATCAAGCTCAACGGCGCGATGGAGCTGGCGCCGACGCTGGGGCTCGCGCCGCGCATCGTCGATCTCGTTTCCTCGGGGCGGACGCTCAAGGAAAACGGCCTCGTCGAGGTCGAGCGGATCATGGATGTCTCCTCGCGGCTGGTCGTCAACCGCGCGGCGATGAAGACCCGCGCCGGGGTGGTGCCGCTGGTCGAAGCGTTCCGGCGCGCGGTCGAGGCATGATCCGGCTCGACGCCAGCGCGCCCGGCTTCGCGGCGGATTTCGCGGCTTTGGTCGATGCGCGGCGCGAATCCGATGCCGATGTCGCGCGCGACGTATCCGCGATCCTGCGCACGGTGCGCGACGAGGGCGACGCCGGGCTGCGCGCGCTGACGCAGAAGCTCGATCGCCACGATCTCGATCAGACCGGCTGGCGCATTGCGCCCGAGGATTGCGCCGCCGCCTTCGCCGCGCTGGCGCCCGATCTGCGCGAGGCGCTGGAGCTCGCCGCGGCGCGCATCCGTGCCTATCATGTGAAGCAGCGCCCCGACGACCTTGCCTTCACCGACGACGCCGGGGTCAGGCTCGGCGCGCGGTGGCGCGCGGTCGATGCCGCCGGGGTCTATGTGCCCGGCGGGCGCGCGGCCTATCCCTCGACATTGCTGATGAACGCCATCCCCGCGAAAGTGGCGGGGGTCGAGCGGCTGGTGGTGGTGACCCCGACCCCGAACGGCGAGGTCAATCCGCTCGTGCTCGCCGCGGCGCATCTCGCCGGGGCGGACGAGGTGTGGCGCGTCGGCGGGGCGCAGGCGATCGCTGCGCTCGCCTGGGGCACCGATCGGATCGCACGCGTCGATGTCGTCACCGGGCCGGGCAATGCCTGGGTCGCCGAGGCGAAACGGCAGGTTTACGGCGTGGTCGGGATCGATATGGTCGCCGGGCCGAGCGAGATCGTCGTGATCGCCGACGGCGCCAACGACCCCGAGTGGATCGCCGCCGACCTGCTGAGCCAGGCCGAGCATGACGTGACCACCCAGTCGATCCTGTTCACCGAGGATGCCGCTTTCGCCGATCGCGTCGCGGGGGCGGTCGAACGCCAGCTCGCCACTTTGCCGACCGGGGAGACCGCGCGCGTCGCCTGGGAGACGAATGGCGCGATCATCCTCGTGCCGACGCTGGCCGATGCCTGCCCGCTGACCGACCGGCTCGCGCCCGAGCATGTCGAGATCGCGACCGACGATCCGCGCGCTTTGTTCGATCGCTTGCGCCACGCCGGCTCGGCCTTCCTCGGGCGGCATACCCCCGAAGCGATCGGCGACTATGTCGCCGGGCCGAATCACGTCCTTCCCACCGGGCGCCGCGCGCGATTCGCCAGCGGGCTCGGCGTCACCGATTTCATGAAGCGGACGAGCTTCCTCGAACTCGACGCCGCCGCGCTCGGCAAGCTCGGCCCGGCGACGGTCGCGCTGGCCGATGCCGAGGGGCTGCCCGCGCATGCGGCGTCGGTGGCGCTGCGGCTGGCCAAGGGGTAACATCGCGCCTAAAGGCTCGTTGCATGTCCCGTACCGCAGCACGTTCCAAGGCCCGCGCCGCCGCGCGCCTCGCCGCCGTCCAGGCGCTCTATCAGCATGAGATGGAGAAGACGCCGGTGGCGGCGCTGATCCGCGAATTCCACCACCACCGGCTCGGCGCAACGATCGAGGACGCCGAATATGCCGAGGCGGACGAAACCTTCTTCGACGATATCGTTCAGGGTGCGATCGCCCGCGCCGAGGAAATCGACGCGCTGATCGAACCCCGGCTGCAGGGCTGGACGCTCGCGCGGCTCGACAAGCCGATGAAGGCGATCCTGCGCTGCGGCACCTATGAACTGCTCGCGCGCGCCGATGTCGCGGTGGGCACCGCGATCAACGAATATGTCGATGTTGCGCACGCCTTTTACGACCGGCGCGAGGCGGGGTTCGTCAACGGGCTGCTCGACGCGATCGCCAAGGACGTCCGCATCTGATGGGCGAGGTCGTCAACCTCCGCGTGGCGCGCAAGGCGAAACGCCGCGCCACCGAGGCCGCGACTGCCGCCGCCAACCGCGCCGCCTTCGGGCGTACCAAGGCGGAGAAGGTCGCCGACCGCGCGGAGAAAGAACGCGCCGAACGCTCGCTGGATGGCGCGAAGCGCGAGGATTGATCCCCCCGCGCTAAATCAGCCGTTCACCGCGCGGGTCAGGTTGAGGAACACGTCCTCCAGATCGGCTTCCTTGGTCGACACGTCGACGATCCCGAGCCCGGCGCCCTGCACCGCGGCGAGCACTTCGCCCGCGTTCACCTTGTCCTTCTGATAGGTGATTTCGAGCGTCCGCTCGCCCTTGAGCACGATCTTGTCGAACGCCGGTGCGACCGGCAGCGCCACGAGATCGCGATCGACCGTCACCGCGACGACCTTCTCCTGCGCCTTGCCGACCAATTCGCGGGTCGGCTCGTTGGCGATCAGCCGGCCGTGATTGATGATCGCGATGCGATCGCACAATTCCTCGGCTTCCTCGAGATAATGCGTCGTCAGCACCACCGTCACGCCGCGCTCGTTGAGCTCGCGGACATAGTTCCACAATTGCTGGCGCAGCTCGATATCGACCCCCGCGGTGGGTTCGTCGAGCACCAGCACCGGCGGCGAATGGACCATCGCCTTGGCGACCATCAGCCGCCGCTTCATCCCGCCGGAGAGCGTGCGGGCATAGGCCTTGGCCTTGTCCTCCAGATGCACCGCGCGGAGCAATTCCATCGAATGCCGCTGCGCCTTGGGCACGCCATAGAGCCCGGCCTGGATCTCCAGCGTCTCCAACGGCGTGAAGAAGGGATCGAACAGGATTTCCTGGTTGACGATGCCGATCGAGGCCTTGGCGTTGCGCGGGTGCGCGTCGATGTCGAAACCCCAGATCGCGGCGGTGCCGCTGGTCTTGCGCACCAGCCCGGCGAGGATGTTGATCAGCGTCGACTTGCCCGCGCCGTTCGGCCCGAGGAGGCCGAAGATCGTCCCCGCGGGGACGTCGAAGGTCACATTGTCGAGCGCGCGCTTGCCGCCCTGATAGGTCTTGGAGAGATCCCGGATGGCAATCGCAGCGTCTGTCATGCCGCGGCATTTACGGTGCGCCGCGGGTGATTGCTAGGCCGCGCCGCTCTTGCTAATCGCAGGAACCATGTTGCCGCCACCCGAAGTCACCCGCGTATCCCACCGCCGCGTCGCCTGCGACGGCGCGCATGACGGTCTCCCTGCCGCGCTCGGCCACCCGCGCGTGTGGCTGGAGATCGACGAGATCGGCTATAGCGATTGCGGCTATTGCGACCGCCGCTTTGTGCTGATCGGCGGCCCCGCCGACGGGGTCGACCAGTCGACCCTGCCCGATCACGGCGACAGCGCGGGGCGTTAAGCCCACAGCCGTTCGGGCTGAGCTTGTCGAAGCCCTGCACTTTTCTTCCGAAAGAAGCGCAGCCCTTCGACAAGCTCAGGGCCAACGGGAAGGACTACGAGCGCAAAGGCTTTGCCGCGCGGCTCCCAGTCCCTATCTAGCGGCAATGACCGCCACCGATCCCCGCTCGTTCCTGTACCGCGACACGCTCGACCCCGCGGCCGCGGCGCGACTCACCGCCAATGCGCTCGCCGCCGCCGATGACGGCGAACTCTATCTGCAATATCGCAAGTCGGAGGCATTCGGCTTCGACGACGGGCGGCTCAAGACCGCGAGCTACGACACCCATTCGGGGTTCGGCCTGCGCGCCGTCTCGGGCGAGATGACCGCCTTCGCCCACGCCAACGAGCTTTCCGAAGCCGCGATTCGCCGCGCAGCGGAAACGATGGCGCTGATCGATCCGTCGAACGGCGCCAAGGCGCCCCCGCCCAAGGGCACCAATCATCATCTCTACACCGATGCCGATCCGCTCGATCTGGTGCCGTTCGCCGACAAGGTGAATCTGTGCCAGTCGATTGACGCCGCGGCGCGCGCGCGCGATCCGCGCGTCGCGCAGGTCTCGGTCGGGCTGTCGGGGACGTGGAGCGTGGTCGAGATCGTCCGCCCCGACGGCTTCGTCGCCACCGACGTGCGCCCGCTGGTGCGGCTCAACGTCCAGATCGTCGTCGAGCAGAACGGCCGGCGCGAGACCGGCACCTTCGGCATTGGCGGCCGCTACCTCTACGATTCGCTGTTCGATGAGGCGACGTGGAACCGCGCGATCGACGAGGCGCTGGCGCAGGCCCTGGTCAATCTCGAGTCGGTCGATGCGCCGGCGGGCGAATTCACCGTCTTGCTCGGGCCGGGCTGGCCGGGGGTGCTGCTCCACGAGGCGATCGGGCACGGGCTGGAGGGCGATTTCAACCGCAAGGGCACCTCGGCCTTTTCGGGGCGGATCGGCGAGCAGGTCGCCGCGCGCGGGGTGACGGTGGTCGACGACGGATCGATCCGCGATCGCCGCGGCAGCCTGACGATCGACGACGAGGGCACCCCGACCGGGGAGACCGTGCTGATCGAGGACGGCTTCCTCAAGGGCTATATGCAGGATCGGCTCAACGCGCGGCTGATGGGGGTCGCGCCGACCGGCAACGGGCGGCGCGAGAGCTTCGCCCACGCGCCGATGCCGCGGATGACCAACACCTTCATGAAGGCGGGCAAGGACGATCCCGCCGAATTGCTCTCGCGGGTCAAGAACGGCATCTTCGCCAAATCGTTCGGCGGCGGGCAGGTCGATATCGTCTCGGGCAAGTTCGTCTTCTCCTGCACCGAGGCGTATCGCGTCGAGAACGGCCGGATCGGCGCGCCGATCAAGGGCGCGACATTGATCGGCGACGGCCCGACGGTGCTGACCAAGGTGCTCGGCGTCGGCAATGATTTCGCGCTCGACGAGGGCGTCGGCATGTGCGGCAAGGCGGGGCAGAGCGTCCCCGCCGGGGTGGGCCAGCCGACCTTGCTGGTCGAGGGGCTGACGGTGGGCGGCACCGCCGCCTGAAGGGCCGATCCGAACGCCGCGGTTCGGATCAGATTTGGGCGCTTATCCGCTGGCTTTCCGCCTCCTCCGCCGTCATCATCCGATCGGGAGCAAAGAGGGGGGAGGCGGATGCCTCATGCACGGAACGCGGCTGCGGTGATCGCTGCCGCGATATTGCTGCCGGTCGCCAGCGCGCGCGCGGAGGAGTGCAAGGTCGCCAAATACGGCACGCTCCCGGTCGAGATGGTCGGCCTGCGCCCGATGACGCAGGTCAAGATCAACGGGCAGGACACGCGCTTCATCCTCGATACCGGCGCTTTCTTCAGCACGATGTCGCGCGCCACCGCGGAGGCGCTGTCGCTCAAGACGAGTCCCGCGCCGCCGGGCTTCTATATGTCGGGGATCGGCGGCCGCGTGTCGGTCGATATCGCGCGGGTCAAGGATTTCGGGATCCTCGGGACGACGCTCAACAATATCGAGTTCCTCGTCGGCGGCTCCGATACGGGCAGCGGGCTGATCGGCGCCAATCTGCTCAATTTCGCCGATGCCGAGGTCGATCTCGCGCACGGCCAGTTTTCGCTGATGAAGGTCACCGGCTGCAGCAAGCGTGCTCTCGCCTATTGGGCGAAGGACGGGGATTACAACATCGCCGATCTGGTCCCCAACGAAAGCCGTGCCAACCGCCACATCTTCGTCAACGTCATCGTCAACGGGCAGCGCGTGCGCGCGTTGCTCGATACCGGGGCGCCCGCCACGCTGATCAGCCGCCGCGCTGCGGAGCGCGCCGGGATCGATCTCAACGCGCCCGATGTGAAGGCGAGCTATACGGCCAGCGGCTTCGGGCAGAAATCCTATCGATCGTGGACCGCGCGGATCGCGTCTTATTCGATCGGCAGCGAAACCATCCAGCGTGCGCGGATGCAGGTGATGGACGGCGAACTCGGTATCGGCACCGATTCGCCCGACATGCTGCTGGGAGTCGATTTCTTCCTCGCGCATCACCTGTTCATCGCCAAAAGCCAGAACAAGCTCTATTTCACCTATAATGGCGGGCGGGTCTTCTCCTTCCAGAAGGCGCCGGTGGCGAGCAGCCAGCCCGCCACCGATCCCGCCAACCCGTCGACCGCACCGAAGACCGCCCCCGAGCTGGCGCTGCGTGGCCGCGCCTCCCTCTCGCGCGGCGAGACGGCCAGGGCGCTCGACGATCTCGATGCCGCGATCCGGCTCGATCCGGACAAGCCCGATTATTACACCGCACGCGCCGAGGCGCGGCTGCACGATCACAAGCCCGATCTGGCGGCCGCCGATCTCGACAGCGCGCTCAAGCTCGCGCCGCAGGATCTTGCCGCGCTGCTGATGCGCGCCCAGCTCAGCCTGCACCGCAAGGACCGTGCCGCGGCCGCGCGCGACATTGCGGCGGCGCAACCGCTCGCCGCCGCCGGCTCGCACGAGGCACGGACGATCGCGAGCCTCTATATCGCGCTCGACCAGCCCGATCGCGCGCTCCCTTTGCTCGATGCCTGGATCCGCCTCCACGGCGAGGACAATAAGCTCGGCAGCGCGTTGAACGCGCGCTGCTGGGCGCGCGGGCTAGCCAATCAGGCGCTTGAAGGTGGGCTCGACGATTGCCGTAAGGCGATCCGCCGCGACGGCGCGAACCCCGCCTATCTCGACAGCCTCGGGCTGATCCAGTTCAGGCTTGGGCGTTATGCCGAAGCCGTCGAAACCTATGCCAAGGCGGCGGCGGAAATGCCGAAGAGCGCGGAGACGCGCTACGGACTGGGGCTCGCGCGCAAACGCAACGGCGACGTTGCGGGCGGCGATGCCGATATCGCCGCGGCCAAGGCGATCGACCCCGAAATCGCCGCGCAATTCGCGAAATTCGGGCTATAGCGGAGGGCAGGAGCACCCCTTCGCAATGGCCGAATTCTTTTCCGCACTGACCGACGACCACCGCGCCTTCATCGCGCGGCAGCCGATGTTCTTCGTCGCCACCGCCGCCGCGGCGGGGCGGGTCAACCTGAGCCCCAAGGGGATGGACACCTTTCGCGTGCTCGATGCGCGCAAGGTCGGCTATCTCGACCTCGGCGGATCGGGCAACGAGACGCAGGCGCATCTCGCCGCCGACGGGCGGATCACGATCATGTTCTGCGCCTTCGACAATCCCGCGCTGATCCTGCGCATCTACGGCCGCGGCGAATTCGTCGTCGCGGGCGATGCGGATTATCCCGCGCTCGCGGCGCATTTCCCCCCGCTCCCGGGGCAGCGCCAGATCTTCGTGATCGCGGTGGACAGCATCCAGACCTCGTGCGGCTGGGGCGTGCCGCGGATGACGCTCGACGCCGAACGCCAGACTTTGGTCAAATATCACGCGCAGCAGGATCCCGCCGCGCGGTTGGCCAAGATCGCGGGGCGCACCCACAGCATCGACGGGCTGCCGGTGCGCGTCCAGACCGAGATCCCGCCGGGGCGGTTATGAGCCTGGTCGAGCTCGGGCGCTACGATCGCAACCTCGCCAATATCCTGGTCGGCCGGCTGGAGAGCGAAGGCATTCCCGCGGTCGCGTTCGATTCGGGGTCGAGCATCGCCGACGGCAGCTGGCTGCTGATCCCGGTGCGCGTGATGGTCGACGCCGAGGATCTCGACGCGGCCCGCGCGATCGTCGGCACTGCCTGATTTTTAGGCAGCCCTTCGCAACTGCACAAATTTTGCCCGCGCAATAGCGTAATGAGCGTTAGAATTATCTCGGTCGCCTTGAGCTTGTCGAAGGGCTTGTCCTTCTTCCTTGCGAAGAAAAGGGCAGGGCTTCGACAGGCTCAGCCCGAACGGCATTAACCCCACAAGCATTTGGCACGACCATTGCGAGACGCCCTCTCGGATCAACCGGAAGGGGGCACGATGAAGCTCATCATAGCCATCATCAAGCCGTTCAAGCTCGACGAGGTGAGGGAAGCGCTCACCGTGCTCGGCGTGGCTGGCATGACGGTCACCGAGGTCAAGGGCTTCGGCCGACAGAAGGGCCAGACCGAAATCTATCGCGGTGCCGAATACAGCACCAACATGGTGCCCAAAATCAAGATCGAGGTGGTGTGCGCCAGCGCGCTCGCCGACCGCGTGGTCGAGGCGATCCAGGCCTCGGCCAACACCGGCGCGATCGGCGACGGCAAGATCTTCGTCCTCGATGTGGGGCAGGCCGTGCGCATCCGCACCGGCGAAACCGACGATTCCGCGCTGTGAAGGGGGATATGATGAAGCGAACCACGATGATGGCCGGCCTCGGCCTGGTCGCGACGCTCGCGCTCGCCGCGGCGCCCGCCTGGGCGCAGCCGGCGGCGGCAGCGGCCTCGCCGATCCCGCCGGCGACGGTCAACAAGGGCGACACCGCCTGGATGCTCGTCTCGACCTTGCTGGTGCTGATGATGTCGGTGCCGGGGCTCGCGCTGTTCTACGGCGGGCTGGTCCGCACCAAGAACATGCTGAGCGTGCTCACCCAGGTGCTGATGATCGTGTGCATGGTCGCGGTGGCCTGGGTCACCTATGGCTATTCGGTCGCCTTCACCGGCGGAAACGCCTTTTTCGGCGGGCTTTCCAAGGCTTTCCTGATGGGGGTCGATGCCAATAGCCAGGCCGCGACCTTCTCCAACGGGGTCTATATCCCGGAATATGTCTATATCTGCTTCCAGATGACCTTTGCGTGCATCACCCCGGCGCTGTTCGTCGGGTCGGTGGCGGAGCGGGTGAAATTCTTCCCGCTGATGCTGTTCACGCTGCTGTGGGTCACCGTCGTCTATTTCCCGATCGCGCATATGGTGTGGTATTGGGGCGGCCCCGATGCGGTGGCCGCGGCCGCGCTCAAGGGCGCCGATGCGCTCGCCGCGCAGAATAGCGACGCGGGCTATCTCTTCCAGAAGGGCGCGCTCGATTTCGCGGGCGGCACCGTTGTCCATATCAACGCCGGGATCACCGGGCTGGTGCTGTGCGTCCTGCTCGGCAAGCGCATCGGCTTCCCGCGCGAGCCGATGCCGCCGCATTCGCTGACGATGACGATGATCGGCGCCTCCTTGCTGTGGGTCGGCTGGTTCGGGTTCAACGCCGGCTCCAATCTCGAGGCCAATGGCGTCACCGCGGTCGCCTTCATCAACACCTTCGTCGCCACCGCTGCCGCCGGGCTCTCCTGGCTGCTCGTCGAGCAGGCGGTGCGCGGCAAGCCCTCGCTGCTCGGTGCCGCTTCCGGCGTCGTCGCCGGGCTGGTCGCGGTGACCCCGGCGTCGGGCTTCGCCGGCCCGATGGGGTCGGTGGTGCTCGGGCTGGTCGTCTCGCCGATCTGCTTCTTCTTCGTCTCCACGGTGAAGTCGAAGTTCGGTTATGACGACAGCCTCGACGTGTTCGGGGTCCATTGCATCGGCGGGATCACCGGCGCGCTCGCGACCGGTATCCTCGATGCGCCGGCGCTCGGCGGGCAGGGCATCGCCGATTATGCCGCCAAGCCGGGGACGATGGCCGCGGGCACCTACGACATGGTCGGCCAGTTGGTGACCCAGTTCGAAGGCGTGCTGCTGACGCTCGTCTGGTCGGGGGTCGGCGCGGTCGTGCTGTTCTTCGCGATCGACAAATTGTGGGGCATGCGCCCGAGCGCCGACGTCGAGCGCGAAGGCCTCGACATCGCCGAGCATGGCGAACGCGCCTACCATTACTGACGAAATCGGGGCGGGCACGGTGCCCGCCCCCACCCTGGTTCCTCCTGCGGGACAACCTTCCCCGGTGCGCAAGCGCCGGGTTTTTTTATCCGGGCAGGCGGATCTCGAACAGCGTCGGCCAGCGCTTGCCGGTGATGAACAGCCGGCGGCCCTGCGCATCCCAGGCGATGCCGTTGGCGACCGCCTCGATATCGTTCGACAGCCCCACTTCGGCGACGATCGCGCGCAGATCGACCACCGCGGTCACCCGCCCGCTCGCCGGATCGATCCGCACGAGATACGGCGTGCGCCAGACATTGGCGAGGATCGCGCCATCGACCGCCTCCAGCTCGTTGAGCTGGTCGATCGGCTTGCCGTTGATCGTCACCGCGATGCGCCGGCGCACCACCATCGTCGCGGGATCGTGGACGGTCAGCGTCGCGCTGCCGTCCGAGCGGACCAGCGCGTCGCCCAGCGTCGTCAGCCCCCAGCCTTCGCCGCGATAACGCGCGGTGCCTATCCGCGCGAGCGTTGCGGCATTCCAGCGATAGGCGACGCCGCCGTGCCAGGTGAGGCTGATCAGCGCGTTCTTCCACACCGCCAGCCCCTCGCCGAACATCCCGGCGGGGATCGTGGCGCGCGCCAGCACGCGCCCGCTGGCGAGATCGACCCGCCGTACGTCCGACTGCCCTTCGAGCCCGACGCTCTCGTAGAGATGACCACGATGCCACAACAGCCCCTCGGTGAAGGCCTGGGGATCATGCGGATAACGCGCGACGACGACCGGGGTGAGCACCGCCGGCCGCGATTCGGCGGGGGCGGCCTGGGGCGGCGCAGCGGCCGCGCTCCCCGGCATCGGGGCGGCGGCGAGCAGCAATAGGGGGAAAAGACGCATCGCCCGATTCGCTAGCACGATGCGGCGAACGCCGTGCGTAAAATATGAGGCGTTCGCCCTGAGCGTGTCGAACGGCTGCCCTTCCTCTGCGGAAGAAAATGCAGGGTTTCGACAAGCTCAGCCCGAACGGGGAAAGGGCCCCCCGATTCAATCCACCACGAACGGCATCCGCCCCAAAACGACAGCGGCCCGCCCGACTCGCCAGTCGGACGGGCCGCCATCAATCGATCGGGTTCGATCAGCTCGACTGCTGCAGGTTCACTGCGGCATATTTGCCGCGACGATCGACCTCCAGCTCGAACGACAGGCGATCGCCTTCGTTGAGGCTGCTCATCCCGGCGCGCTCGACGGCCGAGATGTGGACGAACGCATCGGGCTGCCCGTCGTCGCGCTGAATGAAGCCGAAGCCCTTCATCGCGTTGAAGAACTTGACCGTGCCGGTCGCCTTCTCGCCGGTCA
>NZ_MKRR01000137.1:149452-160661 GCF_001897045.1 Sphingomonas sp. 66-10 | reverse complement strand
GAAACGATGCGGGCGCGCGGCGCGGTCGGCCTCAAGAAGACGGTCAACCTCGATCCGAACAACCCGGCGACCTCGTCGATCATCACCGGCAGCGGCCTCTACGCCAATTACGACAAGACCTTCAGCCACGCGACGCTGACGGGCGGCGTCAACTATCAGTTCAATCGCGCGGCGGGTCTCTTCGCGCGCTATACCTATGCCAACCGGATGCCGAGCCTCGGCAATTATGTCACCAGCGCGACCGCGACCCCGGTGATCCAGACGATGCACCTGGGCGAGATCGGCTTCAAATATACCAGCCCGCTGATCGATCTCTATGCCACCGGCTTCTGGACCAAGTATAACAATGTCGCTTTCACCAACTATCGCTTCGATCTGAATACCGGGGCCTCGGTCACCGAAGCGCGCTTTGCCGATACACAGACTTTCGGTGTCGAGCTGGAGGGCACGATCCGGCCGACGTCTTGGTTCGATCTCTCGGCCACCGCGACGTTGCAGGATCCGCGCTACAAGGGCCTGACCTATACCGACGCCGCGGGCAAGTTCTACAATTATGACGGCAAGCGCCTGATCCGCGTGCCGACCGTCAGCCTCCGCGTGGTGCCCGGGGTCAATCTGCTCGACGGCAAGCTGCGCGTGCAGGCGTCATGGGAATATGAAGGCAAGCGTTATGTCGACACCGCGAACTCGGTGCGCCTGCCGGCCTATGGCACGATCAACCTCAGCGCCCGCGCGCAGATCAACGATCGTCTGTCGCTCTACGGCTATGTCGACAATCTCAACAATTCGCTGGGTCTTACCGAGGGCAATCCTCGCGCCGGCGAGTTGCAGAACAGCGATGCGGGCGCCAACACCTTCATCGCGCGCCCGTTGATCGGCCGGAATTACCGCGCCGCGATCATGTACAAGTTCTGATCGATGAAGGGGATCGAATCCGCCGTGCTCGGCCTTGCGCTGGCCTGTCTCGCGTCGCCCGCGCCCGCCCAAACCCTGCCTCAACCGGCAGGGCAGGCGAATGCGGTTCCCGATCAGACGTTGCGCGGCACGCTCGGGCGCGCCGATTATGAGCATTATCGCGAAATACCTTTCACGCTCCCGCCGGGCGTGACGCGGCTGACGATCGAGTTCAGCTATGGCGGCAAGGCGCAGCATTCGGTCATCGATCTCGGCCTTGCCGATCCTCAGCGCTTTCGCGGCTGGAGCGGCGGCACGCGCGACCGGATGACGTTGAGCGCGGAGGATGCGACGCCGGGCTATCTGCCTGGGCCGCTCCCGGCGGGCGAATGGCATCTGATCCTCGGCGCGCCCAATATCCGCGAGGGCGCGACGGCGCCGTTCGAGGCGCGCATCTATATCGACCGCGCGCCGACGGTGACCTCGTTCGCCGATGCGCCGATCAATGCTGCGCCCGGCTGGTATCGCGGCGACCTCCACATGCACAGCGGCAACAGCGACGGCAAATGCCTGTCCCAGAAGGGCGAGAAGGTGCCGTGCCCGGTCTATCGCACCGTCGAGGCGGCGGCGAAGCGCGGGCTCGATTTCATCGCGCTGACCGATCATAATACGACCGCGCATTATGACGCGCTGCGCGCGCTGCAGGGCGCATTCGATCGACTGCTGCTCATCCCCGGCCGCGAAGTCACGACCTTCTTTGGCCATTCCAACGTTTTCGGCCCGACCGCCTTCCTCGATTTCCGCATGACCGCGCCAAGCTATGCGCAGGCTGCCAAGTGGATGGACGAGGTGAAGCGCGAGGGCGGGATCGTCTCGCTCAATCATGCCGGCGCGCCGTCGGGCGAAATCTGCATGGGCTGCGGCTGGCGTGTGGAGGATCTGCCGGCCGGCGCGGTGCAGGCGATCGAGGTGGTCAATGGCGGCACGATGGCCGAGACCAAATCGGCCGAGAGCCCGTTGCAGGGTCTTGCGCTCTGGCAGAAACTGCTCAACGCCGGCCAGCGCGTGACCGCGATCGGCGGTAGCGACAACCACAATGCCGACCTTCCCTTCGATCAGCCGGGTGCGATCGGCACCCCGACGACGGTCGTCTTCATGCGCGCGCTTACGGTGCAGGGCTTCATCGACGGCGTCCGCGCCGGCCGCGCATTCGTCGACGTCTACGGCGTCAAGGGTCGCTTTCTCGATATCTCGGCGACGAACGGCGAGGCCAAGGCCGTAATGGGCGGCGCGCTCCGGGTGCGGCCGGGCGAGCGTGTCCGTCTCGCGGCGGAGGTGAGGGGCGCGTCGGGCGGCACGATCCAGCTCGTCGTCGACGGCGAGGCGGATCCGGTCTTCCGCCGCGATATCCAGCGCGATGGCGCGATCGCGCTGACGAACTGGATCGCCGACAGTGGCCGGCATTGGGTGCGCGCGGACGTGCGCGATGCTGCCGGCCGGCTCATCCTCGTCGGCAATCCGATCTATATCGAGGTCGGCAAGTGAAGGGCTGAAAGCGCCGTTCCGAGCGCGCCGGCGCAAGTGAGCGGAGAAGCCGCGATTGACTGTACCAACCGGGGACAAGGTCCGAAAGAATCAGTTAATTTACAATTAATAATATTGTATCCAGCCGACCTCGCTACCAAACAGGGAGAGTCGACGTGGAATTAAGACGCGTTTTTGCCGGCGTGGGCGCGCTGGCGCTGGCCGCCGCCGCTACCCCCTCCAATGCGGCCGAACTGGTCACCAACGGGGGCTTCGAAACCGGTAATTTCAGTGGCTGGACGCTCGGCGGCAACACCGGGTTCACCGGGGTGGACACCGCCTCGGCGCATAGCGGCACTTATGGCGCCTATTTCGGTGCGGTCGGGTCGACCGGGACGCTGAGCCAGCTTCTCAACACGGTTGCCGGGCAGACCTATACCGTTTCGTTCTGGCTCTCGAATTCCGGCTCGCCGACCGACAGCTTCGAAGCATCGATCGGTGATACGGTTCTTCAGACCTTCACCAATGTGAACGCTTTCCAATATTTCAATTTCTCGTTCACCACGCCGGTGAACGGCAGCCCGTCGCTGCTCAAATTTACGTTCCGCCAAGATCCTTCTTACTGGCATATCGACGATATTTCGGTTCAGGGCCTGGCGGGCGGCGTTCCTGAGCCGACGACCTGGGCGATGATGATTCTCGGCCTTGGTGCAGTGGGCGCGGCGATGCGTCGCCGGCGTGCCGCGACGACAGTCCGCTACGCCTAATCCACTATAATATAAGAACTTTCTTCGGGTAGCAAAAAGCCGCCGGGAAACCGGCGGCTTTTTCTCCCAAAGGACGAAGGTTCCTACCGAACCCGTGAGCGCGCGCGCGCCGCGCGAACCGGGGCGTACATGTCCGCGCGCTGCTTCATCAATTCGGCCAGCCAGCACAGATGCGATGCGGCATCGGACAGCGGCAGCATGCACAATTCGTCGAACAGCTCGCGCTGATAGTCGATCCGGCGCGCCAGGATTTCGCGCATCCGGACCCGCGCGCGGCTATCGTCGCGGTGGATTCCGGCGTTGAATTCGCGCGCGGCGTGGAGAAAAACGTCCGCCATTTCCTGTGCTGCCTGAACGCCCTCGTTCAACCCCTCGCTCGCCCCGAACCGCGCGAGCCGGCGCCTGACCGGCGGCAGATCGGGATCGGCCGCAGCGTCGTTGAGCGGCAGGTTGAAATCATAAGTGGCGAGAAATTTTCGAATCATGGCTGCCTCCCCGGCACGATCAGGGAACATGGATCGGGTGCCGATTCAAGCGGATTTGCCGCGTGCAGGAGGAGGATTCGACGGACCGTTGACGCTATCTTTCGATTAGGGATGCGTTCGCTCCCGTGCGATCTTTTGCGCGTAGAGCGCCGCCCCGACGCCGGGTTCATGTCGAGGGGCGATCACCTCGAACCGGCCGCGACCGTCGAGCTCGCGGCACAATGCCGCGCGGACCGCATCCTGTTTAGTCAGCACGCCCCCCGACCAGGAGAGCAACACGCTTTCCTCCTCGGCAAAGCCCAGCGATCGGCGTAGCGCGCCGGCGATCGCGGCCAGCTCGACGCCGGCGCGATCGAGGATCGACAGCGCGACGCGATCGCCTTCCTCTGCCGCCAGCGAGACGATCCGTGCGAGGCCGGCAATGTCGTCACGCACCATTCCGCCGCTGCCCATCACGCGCGCGCAGATGTCGAGATCGGACCCGAGCGCGAGTTCGCGCGAGAAGACGTGTTTGAGCGGCCCTTCGGCGAGGCGCCCGTCGCTCATCCGCGTGAAGGCATTGAGGCCCTGGATCGCGATCCAATAAGCGGAGCCCTCGTCGCCGAACACCTCGCCCCAGCCGCCGACACGCGCTTTGCGGCCCCGGCGTTCGCCATAGCCGATCGAGCCGGTGCCAGCGACGAGGTTGATCCCGTCCGCGCAGGCGAGCGAGCCGGCCCAGCCGCACACCATGTCGTTGTCGCACGCATAGCGGCCGTGGCCGAGCAATTTGCCGCACGCGGCCTCGAGCAGCGGATCGACCGCGGCATCTTCGCCGAAGGCGGGGAGGCCGAAGAAGGAATAGCCGAAAACGGCGGGCGGAAGGCCGAGCTGGCGGCTCACCGCGTCGATCCCCTGCGCGAGACGCGCGATCGCCTCGTCCAGCCCGACCTGGAGGTGATAGGTCGTCCCCGTGAGCGCGCGCGCGACCGTCCGCCCGCTTTCGTCGATGCAGACGAATTCGGTCTTGGTGCCCCCGCCGTCGACGCCGAGGAAGATGCTCATGCCGCCGCCGGATGGATGCGCACGCCCTGGACGACGCGGTTCACCGTCCCGCTGGCGTTGGGTCGATCCGGGGTCCGCCCGAGCCGCAGCGAGAAATGCAGCGCGAACAATTGCGCCGGGACGATATAAGGGAAGAGCAGATCGATATCGGCCTGCCCCGCCGCCCCGGGTACCAGCCATGCCTCGCCCGCCACATCCTGCGCGGCGATCGCGACCACCGCGCCGCAGCGCCCGTCGGCACGCAATTCATCGAGCATGTCGAGATCGTAGAGCCGGGTCAGCGGATCGTTCGAGACGAACATCATGATCAACGTGCGCGGCGTCACGATCGTCTTCGGGCCATGCCGGAAGCCGAGCGGGGAATCGAACGCGGTGGGGATCGCGCCGTCGGTCAGTTCGAGCAGCTTGAGCGCCGCCTCGCGCGCCAGGCCCTGGAACACGCCGCTGCCGAGATAGACCACCCGGTCGAAATCCTGCGCGGCGAGCGCCGCAGCGCGCGGCTCCGCGCCCGCGATCGTCGCCGAAACCGCGTCGGCGATCGCCTCGACGCGGGCGTCGATCGTGTCGATGCCGCCGAGGATCGATAGCGCCGCCAGCATCATCGCGCTGAAGCTCGACGTCATCGCGAACGCGCGGTCATGTGTTTCCTCGGGCAGCACGACCACATGGCTGTTCGCCGCATCGCGCCGGGCGAGCGCGCCCGCGGCGTTGCAGGTGATCACGAGGTGGTGGACCGACGGCAGCTGCGCATCGGCCAGATCGACCGCGGCGACGCTCTCCGGGCTGCTCCCCGAGCGGCCGAACGAGACCATCAATGTCGGCCGCGCGGGATCGAGATAGAGCTGCGGCGCGGCGACGATATCGGTCGTCGCCACCGCCTCGACGCGCCGCCCGGTGGTCGCCGACAGCCACGGCGCGAGGCATTCGCCGATGAACGCGGAGGTGCCCGCGCCGCACAGCATGATGCGCAGGTCGTTCGTGGCGAGCAGCGGGGCGAGGAAGCCCTCGATCGCTGCCCGGCTGGCGCGCAGCAGCGCCTGGGTCGCGCGCAGCGTCGATGGCTGCTGGAGGATCTCGCGACGCGTCCAGCTCTCGGCGCCCCCCGGCGGCAGATCGGACGCGAACAGGGTTTCAGGCATCGGGATTGCAGGCTCCATGATAGGCATCGAGCGTCGCGCCGATCTGCGCGACGATGAGATCGACCGGATCGAGCGACGCGGTGCCGGTGCGGACGGCGGCATAAGCGGCGGGAAGATACTGGCTGAGCAGCGGCAGCGGCGGCATGGCCGCGCGCAGATTGTCGAACAATCGGGCTTGCGCAGCGGCGATCTCGGGATCGGGCCAATAATAACGGATGCGATCGCTGAGGCTATATTGGAGCTGGAGATCAAGCGCGGCGCCGGTCTCGTGATAATAACGCTGCCAATTGCCCGGCGCGGCCTTCATCCGCGCGACGACGGTGTCGCGCAGACCCGCGCGCCGCGACGCATCGACCGTTTCGCGCTCGATCGCGTCGAGCGCCCACAATGCCTCGCGCAGCGCGAAGGTGACGCCCGGCCCGACCTTCAGGATCGCGAAATGGTCGCGCACCAGCGCGGCAAGCGCGTCCGGGCGCTGATAATCGGTCGAATGCGCCTCGAAGACGATATGATCGACCGGGACGATCGCGGCGCTGAGCGCGGCGGCGGCGGCCGGCCGGTAATCGACCACCTTCATATGATCGAATTCGACCCCCGGCTGGACGACGGTGGCGATCACGCGATCCCAGGCGGCGTCGAGCCCGGCTTCGCGAAACAGGTCGCGGTGCATGTCGAGCGTCGCCAGCGCCGCCTCCGGGGTGGTGACGGCGAGCGCGTCGAGATCCTCCGCCGCGCCGCCGGGGACGGGCACTTCGGTGCCGATCACATAGACCGGCGCGAGTGCCGGATCGTCGCGACACGCCGCCTCGGCCGCGCGACAGAGCCGCGCGGCGCGCTCGGCGATCGTCCGTTCGGGAAGCGGGACGGGATCGTCGGCACAACTCATCGAGCAATCGAGATGGATCTTGCCGAAACCGGCGCGAACATAATCGGCGACCATGATTTCCGCCTTCGCCATCGCTTCATCGGCGGGCAGCGCGGTCCAGGCATTGGGGCCGAGATGGTCGCCGCCGAGCGCGAGGCGATCGAGCGGAAAGCCGGTGCGCGCGGCGATCTCCTCGACGAAGGCGCGGAAACCGACGGGCACCATCCCGGTATAGCCGCCGTCCTGGTTCACCTGATTGGAGGTCGCCTCGATCAGCACCAGCGGCGCGGCGTTGCGCAGCGCGTGGCGGAAGGTTGCCTCGATGACCAGCGGATGCGCCGAGCAGACCGAGGTGATGCCGATGGCCTCACCGCGCTTGTGGCGGTCGATCAGATTTCGAATCAGCTCCATCAACGGCTCCTTTGACGCGAGCTATACGCGAGCTGCACAGACTTCGCAATAAACAGAAACAAAACGAAACTATGCGGACTGGATTTCGCGATCGAGCGCGGCGTCGCCGTCCGTGGCCGTATCCGGCTCGATGGCGAGGAGGAGCGAGGCGGCGAGCGCGAGGCCAATGCCGGCGAGCTTGAGCGATCCCGGCATCACGCCGAGCGCGACGAGCGAGATGATCGCGGTGGCGAGCGGGGCGCCGGCATTGGTGAGCGGGGCGACGATGATCGCCTTGCCGTATCGGAAGGCGAAGACGAGCGTCAGCGCGCCGATCGCGTTCAGCACCTGGATCGCCGCCGCCAGCCACGGCCCGCTCGCGCCATAATTGATCGGGCGGCTGAAATCGGTCATCGCCCAGGCGACCGGGATCAGTGCCAGCCCGGTGACCGTCATATAGAAGAAGATGCTCTCCGCCGACATGATGTGATTGGCGGATTTCATGAAATAGGCCTGCAACCCCCAGCAGACCATGACGAACAGCGCCATCCACAGCCAGCTTCCGCCATGCGCGTCGCCGCCCGGGGCGAAATCGAAGGTCGGGAGCGCGAGCAGGGCAAGCAGGATGCCGAGCGCGCCGAGCCGGCCGGTGCGTTCGCCCATGATGAGGAACGACAAAGCGATCGTGACGACCGGCGAAAGCGAGATGACCGGGAAGATCAGATAGGCCGGCCCGCGCGTCACCGCATAGAAGAGCACCATCTGCCCGCCGGCGCCGAGCGCGCCGACCGCAACGCCGTAAACGATCGCGCGCGCGCTGCGGTCGAGCTTCCAGCCGGCCTGCGCGAGGACGATTAGCGCGGGCGGGATCATCGTCAGCGCCCATACGCAATAGACCAATGTCTCGGGGAAGCCGCGTTCGGGCGACAGGCCGGAGAAGGCGCCCCAGATGCCCCATAGCACGACGGTGGTGAGCGCATTGAACAGCCAGGCGCGCCCGGCGCGGGAGGGTGCGTGGCTCATGCTTTGGTCTTGTCCTGAAGCGGCGCGGCCTCGACGAGCAGGAAATGCTCGAAGCTCGCCTGAAGGGTGGCGACGGAGCCGCTGACGGTACCGAGCGGGCGCCCGGTGAAGCTGTCGGTCAGCTGGTGGCGCCCGGCAGGCAGGCCGCGGAGCTGGACCGGGCCGGACCATTTATCCGCATAAAAGGCATAATGGATCTTGCCGCCGGCGCGGATCGCATGGCCCTCGGGCTTGTCGAACCCGATATCGTACAGGCCGCCCAGATAATCTCCCTTGGGCAGCATGTTGGCGCGGTAGAGCGCGATCCACTTGCGCCACAGCGCCTCTTTCTGCGCGGTCAGCGCGATGCCGCCTGGCGGCAGCGGATCGGTGCTGTGCGCGGGATCGCGCGGCCAGGTGAATTTGGTCGAGAGGATCGCGCCGATCCCGTAATGCGAGGCGAAATCATCGTGTCGGTCGCTGAGCTCGACATGATCGCCCGCGAAGGGCGCGCTGGGCCCCATCATCGCCTTGAACGTCTTGCCCTTCGAGCGGATCTGCCAGGAGGAGGTCGGGTCCGAGGCGGGAGTGTGGTTCATCCCCGGGATATTGTGGAAGGCGAAAGCGTCGCCGCACGGGCAGATTTCGATCACCGCATTCGGGTTGATCGCGATCGCCTCGTCATAGAGCGCCTTCCAGAAATCCTGCAGCTTTTCGTAGGATTCCTCGGGCCGGGCGTGATTGTGCGCGGGGTTGTAGCAGGGCGCGACGCCGTTCAGATGCTGGCCGTCGAGCTTGAGCCCCTCATAGCCCCATTCGCCGATGATGCGGCGGACCTGGCCGCGGAAATAATCGACCACCGGCGGATAGGCCGGGCAGAGCGTGAAGGCATCCCAGAAGCTCACATTCTGCGCCGCGCCGTTGCGATCGAGCAGCAGCATATCCGAATGATCGCGCAGCAGATCGGTGCCGGGATCGGCGGCGAGCGGCGCGAGCCAGAGCCGCGGGCGCATCCCGGCCGCCTTGATCCGGTCCGCAAAGGCCTTCATGTCGGCGTCGCCGCGCGGAAATTTGGCGCGATTGAGTTTCCAGTCGCCTTCCGACGTCTGCCATCCGTCGTCGAGCACCGCCCATTCGAGGCCGATGTCCCTGGCCTTGGGCAGCGCGGTGAAGATTTCGTCGACGGTGAATTGCCGGCCATAGCCCCAGGCGCACCAGACCGGCGCATAGCTCGTCTCGGGGATCGGCGGGGCGGCGATGCCGCGCGTCGCCATGATCCGGCGATAGGCGTCGAGCGGGCGGAAATGATCGCCCTCATGCGCCATCACGAAAAGCGGCGGCAGCGACAGGGTCGCGCCGGGCGCGAGGAGCGCGGGCTCGTCGCCGGCGATGCCGATCCGCGTCCCGCCCGGCTGCCCCGAGACAGGGAGCGAGACGAGGCGCGGGACGATATCGATATGGCCGACCGCGAGCCCGACGTCGCGCCGCCACACCGCGGCGACGGGGGTGCCGCCGCCGTAATCCGCGGCGTTCATGCCCATGAAGTTGCGCTGGCCGAACCCCGGGGTGATCGGCTGCACCCAATCGCGGCGATCGGCATAAGAGGCGCCCGAGAAGCTCCACGCGCCGTCGGGATGCGCGAGCAGATCGTGCGTTGCGGCGTGCCAGCCGGCGATTGCGAGCGGCGCCGTGCCGGTATTGCGATAGGCGATGTCGAGCAGGGCGAGCCCGGGATAAGAATCGAGGAAGGTGACCGCGATGCGCTTCTCGATATTGCCCCCGGCGGTGCCGCGGAGATGATGGACCTGGCCGCGGCCGTGCGGGCCGGAAACCGCCTCGCGGCGCTGATCGATCAGCAGGAAGCGATCGACGATGCGCTGATCATCGAGCCGGATCGCCTCGCCCGGCTCCATCGCGGTGAGCGCGGTCGCGCCGCGCGAGAGGCGCGAATGAAGCGCCGAGTCGAACTCGATCGTCAGCACCCCGTCCGACAGGCGGAGGATCGGCGCGTCGCCGGTCGCGACGCGGGCGGCGGCGCGCAGCGGCGGGGTGACCGAGAGCATCGCGCCCGCGCCCATCAACCGGGCGATCGTCGCACGGCGGGACATCATGGGCTGCGACATAAGCGGCTCTCTCCGAAAGCATGGCGGTGTCGATCGCGATCGATCGTCGGCTTGTCGGAGACTTGCACAGTCGCTTGGGGTTGCGCAATATAAAACGCAACATAAAGTGAGTTTCGTTAAGTTTCCTTTGGAGAGAGAAGATGCGCGCATTGCGGAATCTGGCGCTGGCGACGACCGCGCTGCTGCTCGTGGGGGCCGCGCCGGCGCCCGACGTTTATGGCGAGGCGGATTTCGCGCGGGTGCGCAAGCTCGACGCGCATGTCCACGCCAATGTGGCCGATCCGGCGTTCGTGCGGCTCGCAGCGACGGACGGGTTCGAGCTATTGTCGATCAACGTCGATTATCCCGATTTCCCGCCGATCGCGGAGCAGGCGCGGATCGCTTATGCGATGCATGCGGCCGATCCCAAGCGCTTCCATTTCGCTACCACCTTCTCGATGGACGGTTTCGGCGCGCCGGGCTGGGCGGCGCGGGCGGAAAAGCAGATCGATGCGGGGCTCGCGCGGGGCGCGGTGGCGGTCAAGGTATGGAAGAATATCGGGATGGTGGCGAAGGATGCCGCGGGCAAGCGCGTGTTCCTCGACGATCCGCGCTTCGATCCGGTCATCGCGCAGCTCGAGGCGAGGCGCGTGCCGCTGATCGCGCATCAGGGCGAGCCCAAGAATTGCTGGCTGCCGCTCGATCAGATGACGACCGACAATGACCGGAGCTATTTCAGCGAGCATCCCGAATATTATATGTACCGGCACCCCGAGGAGCCGAGCTACGAACAATTGATGGCGGTGCGCGATCGCTTCGTGGCGCGCCACCCGCGTCTCGCGTTCGACGGCGCGCATATGGCGAGCCTCGAATGGAGCGTGGACGAGCTTGCGCGCTTCCTCGATCGCTTTCCCCATGCGATGGTCGATCTCGCCGCGCGGATGAGCCAGGTGCAGGCGCAGTCCAATGCGGACCATGCCAAGGTGCGCGCTTTCTT
>NZ_MKRR01000137.1:148683-149369 GCF_001897045.1 Sphingomonas sp. 66-10 | reverse complement strand
GCCGCTGGCGCAGCATGTCGATGCAATCAAGGCGGATGCGCCGGGGCTCGCGCTGCCACGCGGGGTGATCGACAAGATCTATTACGCCAACGCCCGCCGCTTCTTCCGGCTGAACGGATAGCGTGCAGCTCAGGCGTTGTGGATGCGGAAGCCGAGCCGGTCCGCGGCGGCGCGGATATCCTCAGGCACCGCGCCCTCGGTGACGAGATGATCGATCTCCTCGATGTCGATGATGCGATGGAGGCAGACGCGGCCGAATTTGGAGCCGTCGGTCACCGCGATCACCTCGCGCGCGGCCTCGACCATCTTGCGGTTGAGCATCGCCTCGGGCTCATAATGCGTTGTGACGCCGCAGGCGATGTCGAGCCCGTCGACCCCGAGGAACAGCTTGTCGACGCGCAGGTCCTCGAGCGCGGCGACGGTCTGCGCGCCGTAGAAGGCGCGGTTCTTGCGCCGCAGCATCCCGCCGAGCATGACGATGTTGAGCCGCTCCTTCGCCGCCAGCACGGTGAGGATGTCGATATCGTTGGTGAGGACGGTGATGTCCTCGTCATCGGGCAGGAAGCGCGCGATCTGCAGCGTCGTCGTCCCCGAATCGAGCACGATCGACTCGCCGGGCGCGACCATCGCCGCGGCGAGCTTGCCGATGCGCACCTTCTCGTCGGTATGGCTCGAGCGCTTGACCT
>NZ_MKRR01000137.1:139575-148671 GCF_001897045.1 Sphingomonas sp. 66-10 | reverse complement strand
CATCACCCCGCGCTGGGCGAGGAAGCGCAGGTCCTTGCGGATCGTCTGCATCGAGACCCCGAAACGCGCGGCGAGCGGCGCGACCTGGACGCTGCCGCGCTCCTTGACGAGCGTCGAGATCAGCTGCCGCCTCTCGCTGGTATCGCGGATCATTTCGCCCCCGTCCTCCCTGGAAAACGAAACCTCAGATATCAGGCGATCCGCGGTTCTTCAATCGGCGCGCGATGTTTCGTTATTTTTCGGTTTGACAATCGCTATAAAACGAAGGCAGATTTGTTTCACAAAGTAGCGATCGAAACGTCGCAGGACCGAAGCGCGCGTCAGACGCGGTGGAATCGAACTGGCACGGTGGGCGCAGCGCCCGGCCGGGCCGCAAGGGTGCAGGAAGGGCTGAATCATGGGAGCGACACTCCGCAAATCCGGCTATTGGGCGGGCGCGAGCCTGCTGGCGATGCTGACGTCCACCGCGGCGTTCGCGGCCGATCGGGCGCCGCAGCCGGACGGCGCGACGACCGCGGCGCCGCCGGCCGACGCGGGGCTGGCCGCCCAGTCGGCGCTCGCGCCGGCCAGTGATGGGGCGGCACCTGCTGACGCCATCCCCGACGAGATCGTCGTGCGCGGCGTGCGCGGCAGCCTGTTGCGGTCGATCGACACCAAGCGCGATGCCTCGACGATCGTCGACGCGATCTCGGCGGAAGAACTCGGCAAATTCCCCAACCGCAATGTCGCCGAGGCGCTGGCCAATATCCCCGGCGTGACGGTCGGCCGCGACGGGCGCGGCGAGGGAAAGAGCGTGACGGTGCGCGGGCTGGGCGAGGATTTCGCGCTTACCAGCCTCAACGGGCGCATCCTGCCGACCGACGGGCCCGATCGCGCCTTCGCGTTCGACGTATTGCCCTCCGAAGTGATCTCCGGCGCCGAGATCCAGAAAGCGGCGCAGGCCTCGCAGCTCGAAGGCAGCATCGGCGGCAATATCGACCTGCGCACCGCACGGCCGTTCGATCACAAGGGCTTCCACGCAGCCGGCTCGCTCGAGGGGCAATATAATCAGTTCGCGGAAAAGGGCGGCATCAAGGCGTCCGGCGTGGTCAGCACGACCTTCGCCAACGATACGATGGGCATCCTCATATCCGGCACCTATAACAAATATAAGTTCCGCACCGACAATCTCGGCGAATATTCGAGCACCGATACCTTCGATGTCGTCACCGGCGCGGATGGCCAGCGCAGCATCGCGCAAGTTCCCAACGGTGGGGTCATCGTCCCCTATTTCTACAGCGTCGGCTATGTCCTGGGCGAGCGCCAGCGGTGGGGCGGTTCGGTCGCCTATCAATGGAAGCCGTCCGACAAATTCGAATTCCGGCTCGACGGCATCTACAGCAATTATCGCGACTATGAGCACAACCACCGCGTGTCGGTCGGGCTGACCCCGCTGGCCGACGACGGCAGCGTGCGATGGGATCTCAACAATATCGCGATCGACCGCAACAAGGTCGTGACCAATTATACCGTCCAGCCCGCGACGATCGACATCCTCGCCACCGACGAGCCGCGCAACTCGATCACCTATCAGATCGGCGGGCATATCGACTGGAAGCCGGTCGAGCGGCTGAAAGTGGGGATCGACGCTTATTATGGCCGGGCGACCGACGACACTGGCGGGCAGAACCGCTTCGTTGTGGCGGGCATCCCCAATTCGCGCGCGGTGATCTCGACGCGGAACAACGGCATTCCCGATATGGTGCTGACCATTCCGAATGCGGACGGCAGCATCACCAATCGCACGCTCGATCAGGCGGGCAACGACGACCTTTTCGTCCATTATATCGGCATCCAGGGCCAGAATATCTCGGACCGCACCAAGGGCGCGAAGCTCGATTTCGACTATGACGTCGATAGCGGCATCCTGAAATCCTTCACCTTCGGCGGCGCCTTCCTGCATCGCCGCAAGGATGTCGACGTGATCGACAACCAATATACGACCGCGGAGAATTTCGCCGGTTACCGCTTCCCCTTCTCCGCGATCGGCGCCAATGTCGTGCAGTCGCCGCAGGTGACCGGAATCCTGCCGAACCTTTCGGGCAATTTCCCGCGCAGCTTCCCGACCTTCGACATCAACACCTATCTCAATTCGCTGTCGCGGGCGGAGAATAATCCCAATGTGATCGATCCGAGCACCGGGCAACCCTATCCCACCGGCTATGCCACGCAGCAGGTCGTGCCCGATCAACTCGCTTCCTATGCGATCCGCGAGCGGACCTGGAACGCCTATTTCCAGATCAACCTGCGGGGCGATCGTTGGAAGGCGGATATCGGCGCGCGCTATGTGAATACCTCGGTCAACTCGCTCGGTTATGGCGCGTCGGTGCGCAGCTATGTCGTGACGGGCACCGGCACCGCGCTCGTCGTGTTCAACCCGATCGAGCCGATCACCGGCGGCGGCAGCTATTCGCGGCTGCTGCCCTCGGCCAATTTCTCCTACGATCTCGCCGACGGTCTGCGGTTGCGGCTCGCCGCGTCACAGGCGATCTCGCGCCCGACCTTCGGGCAGCTTTCCTCGGCGAAGGATTATTCGGCCGCCCAGTCCAACACGCCGGTCGTCACCGATGCCGGCAATCCCAATCTGAAGCCGGTCTCGGCCGATCAGGCGGATATCTCGCTCGAATATTATCCGTCGAACCGGTTCGCTTTGACGGTCGCAGCATTCTACAAGCATCTCAAGAATTTCGTGACAACCAAGGCGGTGCCGTTCGATCTCGTGCCGACCAATCAGGTGCCCGGCGCGCCGGCGAGCTTCCCCTTCACCGAGCTGACCTATGTCAACGGCGACAGCGCCAAAGTCTATGGCATCGAGGTCGGCGGGCAATATTTCATGGACAATGGCTTGGGCTTCCAGGCCAATGCCACCTACAACCACTCACGCGCCAAGCGCGAAGGGCGGCCGACCACCGATCTTGCCGACGCGGTGCCCTTTTCGGCCAATGCCAAGGTCTTCTACGAGAAGCATGGCATCAACGCTTCGGTTTCCTACCAATATCAATCGCGGTTCGTGTCGTCGCAATATAGCTATATCGACTCGCTCGCGATCAAACAGGCGCCCTATCATGAGCTTTCGGCCAGCATCTCTTACGATATCCTGCCGCAGCTGACCGTCTATACTCAGGCGTCGAACCTGCTCGATTCGGCGGTCCGGCGTTATTCGACCTATACGAACGTGCCGGCTTTCTACGAATATACCGGCCGGGCGTTCTTCTTCGGGGTGCGCGCGCGGATGTAATCCTTCGCTCGCGAATGCGGGGCGCGTCCGGTTGGGTCGGCCGCTCCGCAGTGACGCGATAGGAGTTCGATCGAGAAGGCCAGCCGGAAGGATCGCCGCCATAGATTTTGGGCGTAACCATTGCCGCTGGTCTGTGCGACGGACGATCTGAATCGAATAATCGAGTTCGGACGCCAAATCAGCGCAGATGCGGCAGCCGCCATTCGCCGAGCAATGCGGCGGTCCTCAGCGCGAAGATGGAGACGCCCGCGATCGCGCCGGCGATATCCTTGCGCAGCCGGAAGCGGGCGATCAGCAGCACCATCAGCGTCGCGCCGGCCAGCGCGGCGGTCGCATAGAAATCCTCGTGCAGGACGCGCGGCACCCGCGCGCACAATATGTCGCGCAGGATCCCGCCGCCGCATCCGTTGACGGTCGCGATGACCACGATGCTCGAGCCGTTCATCCGATAGTCCACGCTCTTGCGCGCGCCCGCGACCGCGGCCAGCGCGAGCCCGACCGCCTCGAATATGTCCACCGCGATCGGCGGGGTGAACGTGCCGACGCCGCCCAACGTCACCGATGCCGCGAGCACTGCCGTCGCCGCCGCGACCGCGAGCGCCGCGTAGCGCCAGTCGCGCAATGGCGCGGGGGGATGTTCGCCGAGCAGAAGGTCGCGCATCACGCCGCCGCCGACCGATCCGACGAAGGCGAGCACGAGGATGCCGAACAGATCGAAATCGGCGCGCACGCCGGTCAGCGCGCATTCGGTCGCCAGCACGAAAGTGGCAGCGAGATCGACCGCGGTCAGCGCGCGATCGCGAACGCGGCCGTCGATATGGTCGGTGAATTTCATCACAAGGCCCCTCTGGTCGCGGTCGTCATTGCAGATTGTGCAGCGTAGATGCCAGCGCGGGTCATTTCCGTTCGAGCAGCCGGGCTTGGGCGAGGTCCAGGATATGCTCGCCGTCCGACGGCTGATTGTGAACGAAGCCGGCGACCCTCGGCATCTCCGCCGAAACGCCCGCGACGCGGCGCAGCTGGACATGGTTGCCGTGGAGCGTCGTGCGGATGTCGCGGCCGTCCAGGCCGTCGCGCACTAACGCTTCGATCGCGGCCGCGGTTTTCGCGGGAAGCCTGATCGGCGCGGTCAGCGTGAAGACGATGCTCTGGTCTTGCGGTACGACGTGATCCAGCGCCGCCTTCAATCGGGCGACAAGCCCGATGACGACCCTATCGAAGCGAAGGCGGATCCTCGCCGCCGAAACGGCGGCGGCGATGTCCCGCTCGATCGTGGTGGTTTCCGTCATCGACGACTCCGCTTCCGAACGACGATCTTCGGTTGAGCGACCTGCAGAGTTTGTCGCTTAAACCCAATCGCATGATTAAACGGGATTAATTGATCGAGATCAATATACGGGTGAGTACGCCCTTCCCCAAAGAGTTCGCCTCGATCCGAGCAAAGCCACGGGAGACGATCCGGTGGCCGGGGCGCGGGTGCGAGGCCGCGTCGCGCTGCGACGCGAGTCGTTTGCCTTACGCATTAATTTCGCAGCGGTTTTGCATTGACGGAGACGTCGAGGGGCTCCGCTGCAATCACGGTCCGCCGCGGTTTACGTCAGTTAAATAGCTGATAACTAAGAATATTTTCCTAAAGTAGCTTGCGCGTTCGCCGAGCTTCGATAATTCTCGCATCACGTGAACGGCCGACGGAACGGATCAACCGAGGTGCCCCGATAATCTCGGGTGCAGTGCTCTCGTCAGGGATCTCCGCAACAGGCCGACACGAAAACGGGGCGCATTCCATGAGATATCGCACAATGCTTTCGAGCAGGCCAGCTTTCTCGGCCGGTATCAGGCGGCGGGTTTTATTGATGCCGAACAGCGCGGTCTGACCGCGCCGCGAGCATAGCAATTCCGGCGGGGTGTAGCGGCAGGCAAAGGCTTTAGCCTGCGCGACAACCACCGCAGCTTTTTGAGTTTCGCAAATTGTGTTCGGACTCCCTGCGTGGATGCGCAGGGAATGCCCGGACGTGCGCGTTCGCTTCGCCGATTGCCGGTGATCGAGCGCTTCAACGGGAGACAAGCGATGGGCGATCAGCGGAAAAACAAGGGTTCGACGGACACCGGTTTCCTGGGCGGCTGGATGCCCGGCGTGCACGGCATGGGCTGGGCCCAGCGGCGCCGGCTGATGGCGATATTGCGCCGCGCGCATCGCGTGCTCGGGCTGAAACGCGATCGGCTGGGGATCGGCGCGCTCGGCGGGGGCGGGGTGATCGGCGTGGTGGTTGTCGCGGGTATCGTCGCGCCGCACGTCGCGTTCGGACAGACGGTGATCGGCAACGGGGTTCTGACCAATACCGTCAATTGCACCAATCCCTCTGCCGGGGTGCAGAGCACCGCGATCGGCTGCGGCTCCACCGCGCCCAATTCCGCGTCGACTGCGATCGGCGCCGGCGCGCATGTCAACGGCAACAATGGCGTGGCGATCGGCACCGCCAATACCGCGACGGGCGATGCCTCGATCGCGATCGGTTATTCGATGGGGGTCAATGGCCTCAACGCGATCGGCATCGGCGTCTTCGCGAATGCGACCGGCACCAATGCGCTGGCGATCGGCGGCAATGCTCGTGCCTTGGTCGACGGCGCCATCGCCTTCGGCACCAACACCATCGCCAATGCCTCCAGCGCGCTCGCCATCGGCAGCGCGGCGAATGCGGGCTTCGATAATTCGGTCGCGATCGGCGTCAGTTCGGTCACCGGTGCGATTGCGGCCACCGCGCTCGGCAACGGCGCGCAATCGAAGGGGAACAGCTCGACCGCGCTCGGCGCGCAGGCGGTGGCGGTCGGCACCAGCACGGTTGCGGTCGGGCAGGGCGCGGGCGCGGGGTCGACCGCTGCCAATAGCGGGTCGGTTTCGGTCGGCATCGCCGCCGGGACGCTGGTTCAAGGCGCGCAGAATACCGCGATGGGCGGTGGCATTCCCAGCGCGATGCGCGGCGCCGGGTCCGGCGTGACCGGCACGCGCAACGTCGCGCTCGGGTCGGGCAACGGCAATGTCACCTATGACGGTACGTTGAGCGCGTCCGCCGGAAACCTCGTCTCCGGCAATGACAATATCGCGATCGGCACCAATGCCGGGATCGGCGTCACCAACAATTCGACGACATCGATCGGCATCAACGCGCTGGCCAGCGGGACCAACGGTACCGCGCTCGGCAGCGGCGCGGCCGCGAGCGGGATGAATTCGGTCTATCTCGGCGCGCGCACCGTTCCGGGCACGGGCGCGCTCGCCGGGAGCGCGATCGCGATCGGCACCGATGTGACCGCCTCCCAGACCGACTCCACCGCGATCGGCCGTCAAAGCACGGCGTCCGGCAATGCCGCCGCCGCGATCGGGACCGGTTCCAGCGCAACGGCGGCAAACGCTGCCGCCCTCGGCCCCACCGCCAATGCGTCGGCCAATTTCGCGCTGGCGCTGGGCAATGCCGCGGTGTCGAGCGGAATCGGCGCGGTCGCGGCCGGATCGGGCGCGCAGAGCGCGGGCGTCTCCTCGGTGGCGGTCGGCAACAATGCCAGCGCGACCGCCGCGAACGCGGTCGCGGTCGGGCTGGGCGCGGTCGCGAATTCGGGCGATGCCGTCGCCATCGGCAAGAGCTCGACCGCGACCGGCGGCAAGGCGGTCGCGGTCGGATCGGGCAATGTCGCCAACGGCGACGGCGCGGTGGCGATCGGCGACCCCAACACCGCGACCGGCGACGGCGCGATCGCGAGCGGCAAGGACAATACCGCCACCGGCTTCGGCTCGGTCGCGATGGGTAATACCAATATGGTCGGCGGCGGCGGCCAGGCGGTGAGCACCCCCGGCACCGCGGCGCAGGGCGCGGTCGGCATCGGTTATCAGAACACCGTCGTCGGGCAGGGCAGCGTCGCGATCGGCAGCACCAGTCGCGCGCTCGGCGCCGGGTCGGTCGCGTTCGGCGACACCGCCGTCGCCAATAACGCCAATGACGTTGCGCTGGGTTCGCATTCGGTGACGTCGGCTGCGGTGCCAACCGCCAGCGGCACGGTCGGCGGGACGACCTCCAGCTTCGCCGGGGGCGCCCCGACCAGCGTAGTCTCGGTCGGCGCCAGCGGGGCGGAGCGGCAGATCCAGAATGTCGCGGCGGGGCAGATCAGCGGATCGTCGACCGATGCGATCAACGGGTCGCAGCTCTTCGCGACCAACCAGAAGGTGGATCAGAACACCACCGATATCGGCAACATCAACACAACGCTCACCAACATCAACAATGGCGGGGGGATCAAATATTTCCACGCCAATTCGACGCTGGCAGATTCGACCGCGATCGGAACAGATTCGGTGGCGGTCGGCCCGGTCGCCTCGGCGGACAACGCCAATGCCGTCGCGATCGGGCTCAACAGCCATGCGATCAGCAGCGGCAGCGTCGCGATCGGCCAGGGGGCGGTCACCGGCAATGCCGGCGATCTGACGCGGATCAACCAGGTCGCGATCGGCAACAATGCCGCCGCGACCGCGCAGAACAGCGTCGCGCTCGGCGACGGCGCAACGGCGAACGGTCCGCAGGCGACCGCGCTCGGCTCGCTCGCCGCCGCGACCGGCTCGAACAGCGTCGCGGTCGGCCGTAACAGCCAGGCGGGCAATTCGGGGACGGCGCTGGGCACCACCGCGCAGGCCAATGGCACGCGCTCGACCGCGCTGGGGCAGAATGTCCAGGCGAACGTCACCGATGGCGCCGCGGTCGGTTATGGCGCGCGGGTGACCGCCGCGGGCGGCCTCGCGCTCGGCAACAATGCCACGGCGAACGATGCCAATGCGGTCGCGCTCGGCTTCGGCTCGACCACCGCGGCGGCGGTCGGCACCAGCGGCGCGACGATCGCCGGCACCGCCTACACCTTCGCCGGCACGACCCCGCAATCGACCGTCAGCATCGGAGCGGCGGGGGCGGAGCGGACGCTCACCAATGTCGCGGCGGGCCAGATCAACGGCGGCTCGACCGATGCGATCAACGGCTCGCAGCTGTTCGCCACCAATCAGGCGGTTTACGGCCTGAACACCCAGGTGACCAACCTCGGCAACACGATCACCAACATCAACACCGGCGGCGGGATCAAATATTTCCACGCCAGTTCGACGCTCGCGGACAGCCAGGCGCTGGGGACGAACTCGGTGGCGATCGGGCCGAATGCGGTGGCCAACCATGCCGGCGACATCGCGATCGGCAACGGCTCGACGACCGATGTCGCGGTGGGGACGGCGGGGGCGACGATCGGCGGCACCGCCTTCGCCTTCGCGGGCACCACGCCGACCTCGACGCTGAGCGTCGGCGCGGTCGGGGCCGAGCGAACGATCACCAACGTGGCGGCGGGCCGGTTGAGCGGCGGCTCGACCGACGCGGTCAACGGGTCGCAGCTCTTCGCGACCAACCAGAAGGTCGACCAGAACAGCACCGACATCGCCAACCTCGACGGCCGGGTGACGACGGTGGAGGGGAATGTCACCAACCTCAACAATCGCGTGACGACGGTCGAGGGCGATATCAGCAACATCACCAACGGCGGCGGGATCAAATATTTCCACGCCAGTTCGACGCTGGCGGACAGTCAGGCGCTGGGGACGAATTCGGTGGCGATCGGGCCGAACGCGGTGGCCAATAATGCCGGGGACGTCGCGATCGGCAACGGCTCGACGACCACGACCGCGGTGGGGACGGCCGGGACCAGCATCAACGGCAGCGCTTATGCCTTCGCCGGGACGACGCCGGCGAGCACGTTGAGCGTCGGCGCGGTTGGGGCCGAGCGGACGATCACCAATGTCG
>NZ_MKRR01000137.1:139393-139511 GCF_001897045.1 Sphingomonas sp. 66-10 | reverse complement strand
TCAGGCGGTCGACGCGCTGGGGACGAGCGTGACCAACCTCGGCAACAACGTCACGAATCTCGGCAACACCGGGACCAACCTGGGTAACAGCCTCACCAACATCGCCGGCGATACCTCG
>NZ_MKRR01000137.1:137016-139385 GCF_001897045.1 Sphingomonas sp. 66-10 | reverse complement strand
CACCCAGACCAACGGCGACGGCATCCGTTATGCCCGCACGAACGAGAGCGGGCTCGCGGCGACCGACGCTTTCGCGCAGGGCGTGGGATCGACCGCGCTCGGCTATCAGGCGCAGGCGGGTGCAGCGAATGCGGTCGCGCTCGGGCGCGGGGCACAGGCGACGGTGGACGGGTCGCTGGCGCTCGGCACCGGCTCGGTCTCCGATCGCGCCTTGGCGCCCGGCATCGGCCAAATCCCGGCCGGGGTCGGCTATGTGCCGTTCAACACCAACGACCAGACCTTGCTCGGCGCGCTTTCGGTCGGCAGCGCCGGATCCTACCGACAGATCATCAATGTCGCGGACGGGACGCAGGATCAGGATGCCGTCACGCTCCGCCAGTTGCGCGGCGCCTTGTCCTCGTTCGCGGTGACGCCGATCGAATATTTCCACGCCAATTCGACGGCGGGGGATTCGCTTGCGGTCGGGCAGGAATCGGTCGCGATCGGGCCGCGCACCGTGGTCAACGGCAATAACGGGATCGGGATGGGCAATGGCGCGATCGTCCAGGCGACCGCGCCGGGCGGCACCGCGATCGGCCAGAATGCGCAAGTGGCGCAGGCCGACGGCATCGCGCTCGGCACCGGCGCCCAGTCGAACGGGATCCAGTCGGTCGCGATCGGGGCGGGGGCGACCGCCAACAATTCGGGCAGCGTCGCGCTCGGCGCGGGGGCGGCGACCAGCGTCGGCTCGCAAACCGGCTACACCGCTTACGGCCTCGCGGCGCCGCAGAATTCGGCGGGCGAGGTGTCGGTCGGCACCGCGGGTGCGGAGCGCAAGGTGACCAATGTCGCGGCGGGCTCGGCGGCGACCGATGCGGTCAACGTCAGCCAGCTTCAGGCGGTCGACGGCAAGGTCACCCAGGTGGCGAACAACGTCACCAATCTGGGCGACAGCATCGCCAACAGCTTCGGCGGCGGCTCGACCTACGATCCGGGCACCGGGACGGTGACGACCCAGCTCAATGTCGGCGGCACCACCTATAACAATGTCAACGATGCGTTGCAGGCGGTCGGCGCGACCGCGAGCGCCGGGTGGAACATCCAGGCCAATGGCGGCCCCTCGACCAATGTCGGGTCGAACGGCACGCTCAACGTCACCGCCGGTGCGAACACCGTGGTGACGCTGAGCGGCAACCAGCTGCAGATCGCGATGGCCGACAACCCGACGTTCGGCGGGATGGTGACCGCCAATGGCGGGCTGACGGTCGGCGCGAACACGACGGTCAACATGGGCGGCAATGTCGTGCACAATGTCGCGGCGGGCGCGGTGAACGCCGGTTCGACCGACGCGGTCAACGGCGGGCAGCTCTATCAGGTGCAGCAGGTCGCCAACAATTCGGTGCAATATGACGCCAACCACAATTCGGTGACGCTCAACCCCGGCGGGGCGGCGGCGACGATCCATAATGTCGCGGCGGGCGTCGCGCCGACCGATGCGGTCAATGTCCAGCAGCTCAACGACGGCCTTTCCAAGACGCTGCAATCGGCCAATGCCTATACCGATGCGCGGGTCGCGGGGATCCAGTACGACCTCACCCAGGTACGCCGCAATGCCAACGCCGGGACGGCGGCCGGGCTCGCCGCGGCGGGGATGCCGCAGGCGTTCGAGCCGGGGCGCGGGATGCTGGCGTTCGGCGGGGGCACCTACCAGGGGCAATCCGCTTTCGCGATCGGGCTGTCGCGCGTGATGGACGACGGCAAGACCGTCGTGAAGGCCGGCGCGACCTATGACACCCAGCAGCATGTCGGCGCCAATGTCGGCGTCGGCTTCCAGTTCTGACCGCTCGTATTTTCAGGAGGACATGATGATGCCGAAGCTCCTCGTCGCGCCGCTCGCGGCCGGACTTGCGCTCTCCCCGGCGGTCGCCGCGGAGCAGGCCCCGGCCGCCGCACCCTTCGTCGGCCGGGTCGATCCCGCCATTTTCCACAAGACCCCGCTGGAAGAGCGCAAGATCGGCGCGACGGTGGACCCCGCCGCCGTCAGGCTGATCACCCCGGGGGTCGACAAATTCACGATCTATCGCCTGATCGGCCCGCCGCATTTCATGGAGGGGATCACGCGCCGGTGGAATTACGTGCTGTTCTTCCCGGTCGCGCCCGGCAGCGTCGAGCGCGTGCGCTGCCGCGTCGAGATCCGCTTCATCCGCGAGCGCGGCCATTATGACGTCACCGTCTCCGATGTAATCTGGCAGGATCAGGCCTGCGCGGACCGGGTTGCGGCGGCGCGCTGATTGAGGGAGAGGCGGCGTATGCGACCGATCGGATTCATCGCCGCCTCGATGCTCGCCTGTGTGGCGGCGCCGGCCCCGGCGCAGACCTTCGGCCCGCCG
>NZ_MKRR01000137.1:122392-137005 GCF_001897045.1 Sphingomonas sp. 66-10 | reverse complement strand
GCGCGCCGGCCAGTCGATGCAGGCGCAGCTCAAGCAGATGCAGGCCGCGTTGAACGGCGAGCTCGCCCAGCGCCGCGCGGCGCTCGATCAGCAGCGCCGCCAGCTCGAGGCGCGGCAGGGCGCGATCGCCCCGATCGAATATCAGCGCCAGCTCGCCGCGCTCGGCCAGCAGTCGCAATCGCTCGACCAGCAGCAGAATGCGCGCTTCATCGTCGCCCAGCAGCGCGGCCAGCAACAGATCGACCGCGCGCTGAACGAAGCCCTGGGTCGCGTCGTCACGCGCAACGCGTGCAGCGTGGTGATGGAACGCGACCATGCCTACGGCTGGAACAATGCGATGGACATCACCCCGGCGGTGGCGAAGGAAATGGACGCGATCCTGCCGTCGGTTGCGTTGCAATAACCCGGGCTGACCGGCGCGCGCCGAGTCGCGCGCGCGCGTCGATGTGACAACCCTGAACCAGGCCTTCCGCCGTGCGCCCGATTCCCGTTCGGGCGCGTCGGGCACTCGCTTCGGCGCGAATCGATTTCCTACCAACGGGGTGTATATTTAAAAGGATGCTGCTCTCGATCGAGCCGGTTCCGTTAGCGTCCCTTCGGCAGCCCATTTCGGGAGTCAACCGATGTCGATCAGCCGTGCCGTTTCGTTCTTCGTCATCGCCGGAGAATTGCCGCATGCGGATCTCCACGAGATTCCGCTGCGCCTCGGGGCGGGCGAGAAGATCGGCAAATGGGCCGCGCAGCTCGATACCGCGCTGATCGGCCTCGCCGACCCGTCGATCGTCGTCGCGGAGGGGCTTGCGGCGATCGCCTTCGCGCATTGGGCGCAGCTCAGCCCGCCATGCTATTGGCGGCACATCGCCGGCGCGGTCCTGATCGATCCGGCCGCGCCGGGCGACTGGGCGCATGCCGGGCTGACGACCACCCCGTCGACGCCGCTGCCTTTCCCGTCGCTGCTGGTCGGTTCCGAACCCTCGACCGCGCCGTACCAGCTGACGCTGGCGGACCGGTGGCGCAGCCATTTCGTCACCCGCGGCGGCGCGCTCCGTCACGAGGCGGCGGATACGGCGGAGGCATCTTTGCTCGCCGCGCTGCGCTTTTGCCTCGAACAGCGGCGCTGGTCGCTGCGCGCGCTGATGCCGCTCGCGGCGAAGCTCGCCGTCCGGCCCGTGGCGACGAGCGTGGAGGCGTGAAGCCGTAGCGCCGGATCGCGATCGCGCGGCGGCGCGCGGCTTTGCGGGGATGTAAAAAGACCGAGCAACGCCGTAAGCCGCTCGGCGCATGACCGACTCGCCCCCCGCGAAACGACATAGCGTTCTGCGCCGAGCGAGGGTGCTGCTGCGCCGTCGCCGGCTGACGGCGGAGGTGTGGCGCGGGCGCGCCGCGATCATCGGCGGCGCGATCCTGGTCGGCCTCGCGGCGATCGCTTTCGCCTGGTCCGCCGATCGCGCGAACGACGCGTTCAACCTGATCGTCGCGCGCCGCTGGTGGCTGCCGCTGCTGATCACCCCGGCGGGTTATGTCCTGATCGTCTGGATCACCAACCGGGTCGCGCCCGCCGCGCGCGGATCGGGGATCCCGCAGATCATCGCCGCCAAGCGCGATCCCGCCAATGCCACCGCCGACCTTGCCTCAGGGCGGACCGCGGCGGTGAAGGCGGTGCTGACCGCCGCGGCGCTCGCGGTCGGCGGCTCGGTCGGGCGCGAGGGGCCGACGGTGCAATTGGGCGCGACGATCATGGCCTATGCGCACAAGCTGCTGCGGGTGCCGGTCAATGCCTCGGTGCTGGTGGCGGGGGCGGCGGCGGGGGTCGCCGCGGCGTTCAATACGCCGCTCGCCGGGGTCGCCTTCGCGATCGAGGAACTCGCCGCCGCCTATGAGCAGCGCATGACGTTGCTGGTGATGACCGCGGTGCTGATCGCCGGCATGATCGCGCAGGGCGTCGCGGGCGATTACGTCTATTTCGGGATCGTCGGCCAGACCCTGCCGCTGGCGACGGTGGTGATCGTCGCGCCGGTCGCGGGGGTCGTCGGCGGGGTGTGCGGCAGCCTGTTCGCGCGGCTGACCTTGTGGTTCGCGCGCGGCGGGGCGCGGCGGATCTCGGGCGGCCGCCCGTTGCTGCTCGCCGCGATCAGCGGGGTGATCGTCGCGGCGATCGGCGTGCTGACCGGCACGACCTGGGGGACGGGCTATGGCGCGGCGCGCGCGATCATCGAGGGGAGCGATTCGTCGCTCTGGTTCGGGCCGGCCAAGTTCGTCAGCACGCTGGCCACCGCGGCCGCGGGGTTGCCCGGCGGGATTTTCGCGCCGAGCCTTGCGACCGGGGCGGGGCTCGGCAACCTGCTCCACGCCATTTTCCCCGGCCAGCCCACCGGGGCGCTCGTCCTGCTGGCGATGGCGGGCTATTTCACCGGGGTGGTGCGCGCGCCGCTGACCGCGGTGATCATCATGTCCGAGACGACCGGAAGCCGTGGGCTGATGCTGCCGTTGCTCGCCACTGCGCTGATCGCCGAGGGCGCCGCGGGGCTGGTCTGCCGCGAGCGGCTGTATCACGGCCTTGCGCTCGGCTTCGGGCAAGCGGAGCGGAAATGATGGGAAAGGCGCGGTGATCCGTGAAGGATGACATGCATCTCGGCCTGCCGATCGCGACCTTTGCGAGTGGCGCCGACTTCGCGGCGTGGCTCGAGGCGAATGGCTGCCGATCGCCGGGGTTGTGGCTCAGGATCGCGAAGAAGAATGGCCGGGAACCGACGATTACCAGGGCCGAGGCGATCGATGCGGCGCTCTGCCACGGCTGGATCGACGGGCAGCTCGACAAATATGACGACGATTTCTGGCTGATCCGGTTCACCCCGCGCAAGCCGCGCAGCAAATGGTCGCGCAAGAACCGCGACCGTGCGGTCGAGCTCATCGCGGCGGGCCGGGTGCGTCCGCCAGGGCTCGCGCAGATCGAGGCGGCCAAGGCGGACGGACGGTGGGACAGCGCCTATGCGCCGGCGAGCACCGCCGAGGTGCCGCCCGATCTCGCCGCTGCGCTTGCCGCAAACCCCGAAGCGGCGGCGTTCTTCGCCACGCTGACCGGCGCCAATCGCTATGCCATCCTGTACCGGATCGGCGCGGTGAAGAAGCCGGAGACGCGCGCGCGCAAGATCGCGCAATTCGTCGACATGCTCGCGCGCGGCGAGACGATCCACGGCTGATCGGAGGTGGGTTGCGGCGGCGCGTTTCGAGCAGCTTCCCGGAAGCGGCTCGTCCGGCATCCCGACATGCGGCGTGGCTCGGAAAAATGTGATCCATCCCGGCGCAGGCCGGGGTCCAGCATCGGGCCGGTCGTCACTGGACCCCGGCCTGCGCCGGGACGGCCGCCAAATGATCCGGATTTCAGGCGCGGCGCTTTAGGCCGCGCGTACCGGGTCCGCCGGCTTATTTGACCGGCGTCGCGGGCCATGCCGGGGGCGCCGGCGTTTTCGGCTTGCGCCCGTGCAATTGCTCGATCTCGGCCGCGCGCACCTGGAAATAATATTCGCGCATCGACTTATAGGCGTTGGGGCTTTCGTCGCGCAGCCGCTTGAAGTCGTCGTCCATCGCGACGCGATAGTCGAGCGACGCCAGTACGCCGCGGGTATTGGCGTAATAAGGCGATTTGAACGGCCCGCCGACCGCGACCGACAGCAGCGAAAGATCCATGATCCGCCCCGCAAGGTCGCGCACCGTGGTCGATCCGACCAGCGGCAGGAACAGATAGGCGCCCTGGCGGACCCCGTAGAAGCCCATCGTATCCGCAAAGCCGTTGTTGCGATGCGGCAGGTTGAACGGGCGGCGCTTGGCGACGTCGATCAGCCCGCCGATGCCGAGCGTCGCGTTGACCGCGACACGTGCGAGCGTTCCCGCCGCCTTGCCGATCCGGTGCTGGAGCAGGAAGTTGACGAAGACGGTGGGTTCTTCGAGCAAGGTCAGCACATTGTGCACCCCCGAGCGGATCGGGCGGGGCACATGTTTCGCATAGCCCATCGACACCGGGCCGACGATCGCGCGATCGACCGACTGGACCACCTCGAACGACTTGAGGTTGACGCCTTGCAGCGGATCGCTCGCCGGCGGCTTGCCCAGCCCCGTCACGACGATGTCCTTGGGCGCGCCCGGGGTAAGCTCGGGCGCCGCGGCCGGGCTCGCGGAGGTCGGCGCGGATTGAGGCGCCTGCGTATCGGTCGGCGCCGACGCGGCGGGCGGCGCGACAGGCGGCGGGGCGGTGTCGGGCGACGCTACGGTCGGCGGCGGCGAGGCGGGCGACGGCGTTGCGGGCGAAGGCGTTGTGGGCGTAGGCGAGGGCGCTGCCGTCGGGGATGCGGGGGCAGCAGCCACAGAACCGGGTGACGACTCGCGCTGCGTCTGCGCCTCTGCGACGGGAAACGAACCGGCGACCAGGGCGCTGGCGAAGACGAGCAGGCTTGCGGTCAATTGCGGCACTCCCGTGTTGCAACCATCCTCCCCCGCCGCACCCCTGGAAGTAATGGAACCGTCATGCAAGGGGGCGCCTGTCGAAACATGGTTAAGGGGCCCCGATCGGTAGAGATCTTTTCGGTTCGGCCGTTACCTTGCCGTGCATGATCCGGCGGCGCGAATCCGGCGTGCTTGGGCGACTCGGGCGCGTCAAAATTCTCCGCCGGTGTGCAGCGGGTCGACGGCGGCTTCCGCGGTTGCCGCCGCGCCTTCGCTCTCGGTGATCATCTTGAAGAAAGCGCGCGCTGCCGGCGATGCGGCGCCGTGGCTGCGGATCAGCACGAAATCCGCGCTCGGCAGCGCGGGAAGGCCATAGTCGCCGTCCAGGATCCGCATCCCCGGCCCGACGTCGTTGCGCGTCAATACCGCGACCGCGAGACCCGATCGCACCGCGAGACGCAGCCCCTGTTCGCTCGGCGAGGTGAAGGCGATATGCCAGTCGAGCGCGGTGGCCTCGAGCGCGGCGACGCCGACCAGCCGGTTGACGCAATTGGGGGGATGGAAGGCGAGCGGCAGCGACGCGCCGGCCGGCAGCGCGAAGCTATCCGCCGCCACCCAGACGAAATCCGCCGGGCGCAGTTTGACGCCGCCATTCTCGCCGCCGGCGGTGGAAAGGACCACCGCGAGATCGAGCTCGTCGGCGGCGATCATCGTGCTGAGATCGAGATAGGTACTGACATGAACGTCGAGCCGGACCGCGGGAAAGGCGCAGGAGAAGCGGCAGAGCAGCCCCGGCAGACGCTCGCCCATGAATGCCTCGGGGGTGCCGAAACGGACCACACCGGTGAGCGGCGAGGGGCGAAAACGTTGCGCGAGCGCGTCGAGGCTGGTGAGGATCTGCCGGGCGTGGTGGAGGAAATCCTCGCCGTCGCGGGTAAGGGTGAGGCTGCGTGTCGTCCGCCGGATGAGCGGCCGACCTACCTGTTCCTCGAGCCGCCTTATCTGATGGCTGACCGCCGATTGGGTGAGATTGAGCCGCCGCGCGGCGCGGGTGAAACCGCCCGTCTCGCTGACGGCGACGAAAGCGCGCAGGAGCGGCGGGTCGATATCCATGAGCGGTAATTATCAGACGTCATGAATGATAGAAAATAAAATCATTTCTATCATCATCGAACGCTCTCCAGATAGCGGGTCAGCCGTGGCCGGTCGCGCCCCGGATATTTGGAAAGGCCCCGCCCATGACCCGCTCTCCCGCCGGCAAGAACGCGCTGGCGCTGCTCGCCGTCTGTCTCGGCGCGTTGATGTTCGGCCTCGAGATCACCAGCGTCCCGGTGATCCTGCCGACACTGGAACGCGCGCTCGGCGGCAACTTTCAGGACATGCAATGGGTGATGAACGCCTATACGCTCGCCTGCACCACCGTGTTGATGGCGACGGGAACGCTGGCCGACCGCTTCGGGCGCAAGCGCGTCTTCGTCATCAGCGTCACCGCGTTCGGCGCAACCTCCGCGCTGTGCGGCTTCGCGCCGAGCATGGAGGTGCTCATCGTCGGCCGGTTCCTCCAGGGTCTTGCCGGCGGGGCGATGCTGATCTGTTCGATCGCATTGCTCTCGCACGCGTTCCAGGATGCGCGCGATCGCAGCCGCGCCTTTGCCGTCTGGGGGATCGTATCGGGGGTCGGGCTGGGGTTCGGCCCGCTGGTCGGCAGCGCGATCATCGCGCTGGCAGGGTGGAAATGGATCTTCCTCGTCCACCTCCCGCTTGCCGTGCTGACGCTGGCGATCGCGGTCAGGACGGTGGCCGAGTCGCGCGACCCGGCGGCGCGGCATCTCGACGTCGCAGGAATCGCCACATTGTCGCTGTCGGTGTTCGGGCTGGTCTATGTCATCACCCAGGGGCCGGCGCTGGGGCTGCCCGGCGCCGCGGCGGTGGCGGTCGCGACGCTCGCCTGCTTCGCCGCCTTCCTGTTCGCCGAGCAGCGCCAGCCCCACCCGATGTTCGACTTCACCGTCTTCCGCAATCGCGCTTTCTCGGGCGCGATCCTCGGCTGCATCGCGATGAACGTAAGCTATTGGCCGTTCATGATCTACCTGCCGATCTATCTGCAGATCGGTCTCGGCTACGATCCGCTGAGCACCGGCCTGTGCCTGCTCGCCTATACGTTGCCCGCGCTGATCTTTCCGCCCTTGGGCGAGCGGATGTCGCTGCGCTACGGCGCGGGGGTCGTCATCCCCTTCGGCCTGTCGACGATCGGGCTCGGCTTCGTCGCGATGAAGCTGGGGAGCGCCGCGGCGCAGCCGGGCTGGCCGACGATGCTCCCGGGGCTGCTTCTCGCGGGGATCGGTCTCGGTCTCACCAACACCCCCGTAACCAACACGACGACCGCATCGGTTTCCGCGAGCCGCGCGGGGATGGCGTCGGGCATCGACATGAGCGCGCGACTGATCACGCTGGCGATAAATATCGCGGTCATGGGCGCGCTGCTTGTCGCGCGGATCGCCGCGGCGTTGCAGCAGGCAGCGACGGAGTCGATCGATGCCGGCCAGTTGCGCGCGCTGGCGGAGGGCCTCGCCGCGGGTCACGCCGCGCCGAACGGCGAAGGCGTCGCGGGGATGGGAGGCCTGCCGGACATCGTGGTCCGGCATAGTCTTGCCGACGGTTTCGGCGCGGTGATGCTCTACGGCGGCATCGGCGCCTGGATCCTGGCCGGGCTGAGCTTCATGCTCTTCCGAACGGCGCCGGCGCTTCGCGCGCGACAGGAGGCTGCGGCCGATTGCGGAGCGGGCTGAGCCGGGTGATCGACCCGGCGGTAAACTGCATCCTCACGTCATTCCTTTGTTCCCCGGGGCAAGTGCTGCAGGAGCGCCTTGTCGATCCGCGCCGCGACGCCGACGCTTCTCCCGGCGAGATTGGGGACAGAGAATTTGACGCCGCTGCCCAGCACCTGCGCGGCATCGGACAGGCTGAGCCCATAATCCTGCTGGAGCCATTGGACGAGGCCGGTGCTGGCCGCCTTGAGCGCTTCGTCCAACGACCCGGCCTGGCCGAGAACGATGATCTCGGTCGGCGATTCGACCCGCGGCATCGGGATCGATCGCTTCTTGATCAGTTCGACCCTGAACTCGACCTCCATCGAGGTTTCCAGCGCATATTGGGAGGTTTCCCCATCGCCCTGCAGCGCATGGGCATCGCCGAGATACAGCAGCGCGCCGGGCTGCTGGACGGGGAGGTAGACGCTATTGCCGGCGACCACCTCGGGAAAATCCATATTGCCCCCGGCGCGCCCGGTATCCCCGGTCGAAAGCGGCGGCGACCCGAAGCCGCTCGCGAGGCCGACGCCGCCGAGCATCGGCCGGAGCGGTACGCGATAATCCTTCAGCGCATCGCTCGGCCGATCGGGCGTGGCATAGCCCGCGGCGCGATCGAGCCGCCATCTTATCGTCCGGCCGAGCTTGCCCGCGCCGGCGGCGAGGCTCGGGCCGACCGCGCGGTTGACGATCGTATCCAGGCTTTCGGCCCAGTCGCGGTCGAGGGTCAGACGGACGATATGGATCGCGAGCGTATCGCCGGGCTGTGCCCCGGCAACGAAGAACGGGCCGGTCTGCGGGTTGCCGAACAAGGCGCGCGTCACGCCGGCCGCATCGATCCCGCCCGAATCGATCGTCGTCGTTCGCACGGTGTCGCCGGGCCAGATCGTGAGCACGGGCGCTCGTTCAGCGGAAAAACTGTTGGAGAAGCTGGTCGGCGCGTAATCCACGACTCGCGGCGCGCCCGGCGGGCGATCGGGCACGCGGCGCGCGGTGAATGCGTAGCTCAGTCGCCGGTCGGGAAAATTGTGATCGGGATAGTCGGCCCGTCCGTGGAGGCGATCGCCGTCGAGCCGCGCGACGAACCGATAGACCGAGCCGCTCGCGCCGGTCACCGCATAGTCGAGCGCCCCCCTGCGGAAGGTCCCGGCCACTCGATCCCCGTCCGAATCGCCGGAGACCAGCGCGTCGACGACCTTCAGGTTGAGCGTCGAATATTCGGGATTGCCCGATCGGTCGGTGGTGACGATCCACTGGCCGTCGAGGTCGGGCGCTGCGACCGCGCTGCCGCTCGCGAAAAAGGCGACGACGCCGAGAAGGAACCAACGCATCGAACCCACCTTTCTTCGATTACACGTGTAGTCTGTAATCGAAGAATGCGCGGCGTAAAAGGGGAACGTTGCGGAAAGCCATACGGCGCGACCCGGTGTGGGGCAGAGGCGCCAACGACGCGCGAGCGCGCAAAAATTTTTCGGCGATCCTCTTGAAAGTTAAGCGTGAAATTCCAGCTTTGGGCCGCCGGATGCGAAACTTTCGGTCCGGCAGGACCTGAGGGCACCGGCTCTCTTCTCCGGTGCGCCTCGTGCTCAAATTGCTCGTTGGAGGATTTGGATATGAGGACGAATTTCGACTTTACCCCTTATCGCCGGTCGACGATCGGCTTCGACCGGCTGTTCGATCTGCTCGAGAGCAGCGTTCGCGGCGAAACGCCCGCTTACCCGCCGTTCGATATCGAGCGGGAAAGCGAGGATCGCTATCGCATTACCCTCGCACTCGCCGGCTTCGCGCGCGACGAGATCGAGATCGTCGCGCAGAACAACCTGCTGACCGTTTCCGGCCGCAAAGGCGATGACAAGGGCGGCGACGCCGCCGGCAAGCGCTATCTCCACCGCGGGATTCCGGCGGGCGCTTTCGAGCGCACCTTCCAGCTCGCCGACTTTGTCGTCGTCGAAGATGCGCGGTTCGACAATGGCTTGCTGTCGATCTCGCTCAAGCGCGAGATTCCCGAGGCGATGAAACCGCGGAAGATCGCGGTCGGCGGCGGTGCCGAAAATGGCGCGGCGAACGACGGCGTCAAGCGGCTGGGGAGCGAGAGCCACGCGGCCTGAGCGACTGGCCCGCTCCGCACCTTCTGGTCGGGCGGGCCGTTGTCCGGGCACAGTTTGATGTTTCACGGAAAAAAAGAGGGAATTGATGACGTGGGGACCGACGATCCCGCGCGCGATTGTCGAATGCATCGCGCATGCGCGCGCGCCGAGCACGGAGGAATTGCGCGCGGTGGCTGAGCATATTCGCTGCGATCTGGTCGGGCGGCATGCGCGGCACGAGGAAGGGGCGCGGCTGAAGAGCTTTCGTGCCGCGCAGGCGGCGCTGATCGGTTGCGGCTGAGCTATCCGAGGGCGTGATAGGCGCCGACGATCTCGGTCAGTGCCGACAACCCCAGCGTCATCGGATCGCGCGCCCCCGCGATAACGCCGACCGGGCCATGGATGCGGGCGATAGCGGTCTCGGCCAGGCCGTGCGCCGCCAACGCCGCGCGACGGGCCGCGTGCGTGGCGCGGCTGCCCATCGCGCCGATCCAGAAAGCGGGGGTTTCGAGCGCTTGCCGGATCAGCGCCGGCTCCCAATCGTGATCGTGGAACAGGAACAGGAAGGCGGTCCAGGGATCGCCTTCCAGCGCCGGAGGATCGGCGGCGGACAGCAGATGTACCGCCATCGTCCCCTTGGCGAGGCCCGCCGCGACGATCGCGTCGTCGGGCGAGTAAAGCGCGACCTCCGCGCCGAACGTGCGCGCCAGCTTCAGCGAGGTCAGCATTTCCGGACCGTGCCCGAGCAGGACGAGCCGAAGCCTCGGGTCATGGCGGACCGTGAACACACCGTCGTTCCACCCGGTCGCCGTTGCGCCCGGGTCATGCGGCAGCGCGAGATGCCCCGCCGGGTCGAGCCGCAGCGCGACCGGCTGGCGCGTATCGAGGCGGTCGATCGCCTGCGCCAGGACATCCCCGGCCGGATCGACGAGGAACGACACGTCCATGCCCCCGCCGCACGGGAGGCGGATATCGATATAGCGCGATCCCTCGCCGAACCGGACGCTGCGCGAGGCGCCCTCGTCGAGCGCCGCGAGTGCTTCCGCAATGATCGCCTGCTCGACGCAGCCGCTCGAGAACGAGCCCGCGCTTTCGCCGCCCTCGAGCACCGCCATATGCGCCCCGATCGCGCGGGCGCCGGGTTTGGTCAGCGCAGTGATCGTCGCCAATACGCCCCTGTGCCCCGCGTGCCCGGCGTCGTGGAGCAGGTGGAAGATCTCGGACACCGTTGCCGCGGGCCTGCTGACCGGAACGCGCTTCGTTGGATCGTCGGGCAGATCCGCGAAGCGGGGAGCGGCGCTCGCGCCGATTGCCGGCCTGCGCGCATTCTCCGGCGCCCGGCCGCGTCGCGGGGAAAGCGGACGCGGCGCAACGCGGCGCTCCGTCATGCCACGCTCGACGCCAGCAGGTCCTCGATCTTCACCGGCAGATCGCGGACGCGGACTCCGGTGGCGTGATAGACGGCGTTGGTGATCGCCGCCGCCACGCCGGCGAGACCGATCTCGCCGATCCCGCGCACCCCCATCTCGTTGAGGTGGGTGTCGGGATAGTCGAGGAAGATCACTTCCATCGGCGGCGTGTCGGCATGCGTCGCCATGATGTAATCGGCGAGGTTGCTGTTGATCGGCATGCCGTGGCGGTGGTCGTAATGCGTCTCCTCGAACAGCGCCATGCCGATCCCCATCGTCACCGCCCCCTCGATCTGGTTGCGCGCGGTGAGCGGGTTGACGATGCGCCCGCCGTCGATGACGCTGACCGTCCGGTTGATCCGCAAGCGCGCGATTTCCGGCTGCCACGCGACTTCGACGAAATGCGCGCCGAACGAGTGCGTCGACACGGTCGGGTTCTTGTTCCGGAACGTGCCTTCGGATTTGCCCCGCCCCTCGACATGGCCGAGCCGCGCCGATGCGAGCACCTCCTCGAACTGCCGTCCTTCGCCGGGCGGCTGATCCTTGCGGTGGACGCGCCCCTCGTGAAAGGCGAGCCGATCGACCGGCACGTTGGCGAAATGGCTGTCGCTCTCGCGCGCCGCCGCGATGAGGTTGCGGATCGCTTCGCGCGTTGCCTGGGCCACCGCCGGCACTAGCGAGGCGGTCGCCATCGATCCGCCCGAGATCGGCCCGGGCGGGAGGCTGCTGTCGCCAATCAGCACCTTGATCTTGCCGACATCCACCCCGGCGAGCTCCGCCGCCATCTGGGCGAGCACGGTATAGGTGCCGGTGCCGATATCCTGCGTACCGCTGGCCACCCTGAGCGTGCCGTCGTCGTTGAACATCACGCTGACCTGCGCCTCCCAGCGCGCTGCCATCCACGTGCACGCCGCCATGCCCCAGCCGAGGACCGCGCCATTCTCGCGCATCGAGCCGACCGCCGGGGTGCGCCGCGACCAGCCGAATGTCTCCGCGCCGGTGGCGAGGCATTCCTTGAGGTGCCGCGAGGAAAAGGGGATGTTCTTGCTCTCATCGATCGCGGGCTCGTTGTGCAGCCGCAGCGCGACCGGATCCATCTTCAGCGCGACGGCGAGTTCGTCGATCGCCGATTCGAGCGCGTACAGCCCGGGGACCGCGCCCGGCCCGCGCATCGACGTCGGCACCCCGACATTGCGCGTGGCAAAGGCTTCGGAAACGCTGAGGTTGGGCGTCGAATACATGAAGCCGCTCGATTCCCCGCAATTCTCCGCATAGCTCGACAATGGCGCGCGCGAATAAGCGTAATCGTGGCGCAGCGAGACGAGCTTGCCCTCGGCGGTGGCGCCCAGCCGCACGCGTTGCCGGGTATGCGGCCGATGCCCGGCGGATTCGAACGTCATCTGCCGCGTCATCACCAGTTTGACAGGCTTTCGCAGGTCGCGCGCGGCCGCCACCGCAAGAAGCGATTGCGGCCACGGCCACAGCTTGCCGCCGAACCCGGTACCGAGATATTCGGTGACGACGCGGACATTCTCCTTCGGTACGCCCAGCATCTGCGCCAGCACGTCGCGGAAGTTCCCGACCGCCTGGGTCGTCTCGTAGAGCGTGAAATGCGAGCCGTCGAAGGTCGCGACGCTGGCGTGGAGCTCGATCGAGCTGTGCGTCTCGATCGGCGTGTTATAGACGTGATCGATCTTCACCGCGGCGGCATCGAACGCCGCGTTGGGGTCCCCGCGCCGGCTCTTCACCTTGGGCGTTTCCTCGGGCGAAAGCGCGGTCGAGACATCGAATGCCGCCGCGCGATAGCTGGTCTTGACGCGATGCGCGGCCGCGATTGCCTGTTCGAACGTGTCCGCTACCACCAGCGCGACATATTGCCCGTAATAGCGGATCGTATCGTCCTCGAACGGCGGCCGCCGCTCGTCGATGATCCCCCCGCCCGACGCGGGGACGCGGTAGAATTTGCCGATCGTGTCGCGGGTGTAGATTTTGCGCACCCCGGGCATCGCCTCCGCCGCCTTGGTGTCGATCGCTGCGATCGTGCCGCTGGCGATCGTGGCGCAGACCGGCACGGCGTAGAGCATGTCGGGGAAATGGAAGTCGGCGGTGTAGCGTGCGGCACCGCTCACCTTGAGCGGCCCGTCCACCCGAACGGTTTCGCGGCCGACGGCGGTGCGGGAGGGGGAGGCGGCGGCTGGCTCAGGTGACATATCCGGGTTTCTCCTCAGGCCGCGACGGTGGTGAGCGCATTGATCAGGCAGCGTTTCGCCAGTTCGACCTTGAAGCCGTTCTGGCTTTGCGGTTTCGCATCCCGCAGCGCCGCCGCCGCTGCCGCCGCGAAGGTCGCCGGCGTCGCGGGTTTGCCGAGCAGCACCCGCTCGGCCTCCGGCGAACGCCACGGCCGCGTCCCGACCCCGCCGAGCGCGACACGCGCGTGGCGGATCGCGCCCTTGTCGGTGGCGAGGACGACCGCCGCCGAGGCCAGCGCGAACTCATAGGACGCCCGGTCGCGCAATTTCAGATAATGCGAGCGCGCGCCGTCCTGCGGCGGCGGCAGGATCACATGGGTGATGAGATCGCCGGGCATCATCACGGTCTCGCGGTCCGGCGTATCGCCCGGCAGCAGGAAGAAGTCGCCGATCGGAACCTGGCGCTCGCCGCCGATGCCGCGGATCACGACCGCCGCCTCGAGCGCGGTCAGCGCGACATTCATGTCCGAGGGGTTGCTGGCGATGCACTGCTCGCTCGTGCCAAGCACCGCCATCGTGCGGTTGAAGCCGTCGATCGCCGAACAGCCGCTGCCCGGCTGGCGCTTGTTGCACGGGGTGTCGGTGTCGCGGAAATAGACGCAGCGGGTGCGCTGGAGCAGGTTGCCGCCGGTCGTCGCCATGTTGCGCAACTGGCCCGACGCGCCCGACAGCAGCGCTTGCGACAGCAGCGGATAGCCTTGCTTCACATCGGCATGGTTGGCGAGATCGGCGTTGCGGACCAGCGCGCCGATCCCCAACCCGCCGCCGGGCATGCGCTCGATCTGCGCCAGCGGCAGATGATTGATATCGATCACGCGCGACGGGCGCTCGACATCGAGCTTCATCAGATCGAGCAATGTGGTGCCGCCGGCGACGAAGCGCACTTCCGCGCCCTGCTGCGCGGTGGAGGCCGCCGCCGCGGCCTTGATCGCGTCGGCGGGCGATGCGGCGCGGGCGTAGGTGAAGAGTTCCACGAGCCGCTCCCTTCAGCCGTGCCGGACCTGGCGGATCGCCGCCAGGATATTCTGATAAGCGCCGCAGCGGCAGATATTGCCGCTCATCGCCTCCCTGATGTCGGCGTCGTCCGACCCCCAGGGCTCCTTCATCATCGCGACCGCGGACATGATCTGGCCCGAGGTGCAATAACCGCATTGATAGCCGTCATGCTCCACAAAGGCCTGTTGCATCGGATGAAGGCGATCGGGATCGCCCAGCCCTTCGATCGTGGTGACTTCGGCGCCCTCGGCCATTACCGCCAGCTTGAGACATGAATTCACGCGCCGCCCGTCGACATGGACGGTGCATGCCCCGCATTGGCCGTGATCGCAGCCCTTCTTGGTGCCGGTGAGGTGGAGATACTCGCGCAACGCGTCGAGCAAGGTGGTGCGCGGATCGAGCGACAGCCGATGCTTCTTGCCGTTCACGCTGAGCGAGAGATCCATCAATGTCGGCATCGATTCCGGTCCTTCCTTGGCCGGTGCGGCGGCGGCCGGCGTCATCGGAAAGGAACCGCCGGCCAGCGCCCCCGTTCCGGCGGCAGCGACGGTCAGCATATCCCGTCGGGTGAATTCGTTGCTGGTCATCGGCGAGGCTCTCCTCTCGTTTCGCGCGCGGCGAAACG
>NZ_MKRR01000137.1:121187-122380 GCF_001897045.1 Sphingomonas sp. 66-10 | reverse complement strand
CGGGGCCTGTTTCATAAGGCGTTGAGAAAAACTCAACAATCGGGCGTGGAGCGTCCGCTTAGCGGGCGAGCGTGCGGATCGGATCGACCGGCTGGCCGCCGATCCGCACTTCATAATGCAGATGCGGCCCGGTCGATAGGCCGGTCGAGCCGACATAGCCGATCACGTCGCCGCGCTGGACATGCTGCCCGGCGACGACGTTGCTGCGCGACATATGGCCGTAGCGCGTCTCGACCCCGCCGCCGTGGTTGATTACGACAAGGTCGCCATAACCGCCATACCACCCCTGCGCGCTGACCACGCCGGGCGAGGTGGCGACGATCGGCGAGCCGGTCGCCGCGGCGAGATCGATGCCGAGATGCGCGCGCCGCTCGTTGAGCAGGGGATGGAAGCGCGCGCCGAACCCGCTGGTCAGCGCGCGCGCCGCGACCGGCATCCCGGCGGGCATCGCGACCGGCCCCGACGCGGCGAATTTGCCCGACAGGGCGGCGGGCGGTGGTTTGGGGCGGAACAGCGCGACCGGCGTCCCCGCGAGATCGACCGCGCGGCCGATATGGACCGCGGTGGTCGCATCCTGCGCGTGTGCGACACCGGGCCCGGCGAGCAGCAGCCACGGGCCGGCGGCGGTCGATGCGATCGCCCTTTTCCGTTTCGCGGGTTCCATGCCGGTGCCCCTCCCCCAAGCGGCGATCAGATGACCGGGTAACAGGCCGATGCGGTCAGCGTGATCGGGATCTGACCGATCCCGGTGAAGACGTTATAACTGCCCGTCGCGCTGACCTTGTTGCCGCAGCTCGGTTGCGTGGCGACGAAGGTCAGCCCCGTTACCCCGCCGACTGGATAGAGCGACTTGGCATAGGTATCGATATTGGCGGCATAGCAAGACCCGGTCGTATCGACCGACAGGCAGCGCGCGGCGCGCTCGGTGGCGTAATGCAGCCGGACGACTGCCGACAGCGCAAGCGCCATGTTGATTGTGCCGAAGGTCAGCAGCAGGAACAGTGGCACGACCAGCGCGAATTCCGCCGCGGCGGTCCCCGCCTGGTGCCGGGCGAAGGTGCGGAGCGCGGTCATTGCAGCCGGATCCAGGCAGTCGATTGGATCGTCGACGAGAGATAGGAGGCGACCGAGAAGCCTGGGAAGGTCGCATGATAGGTAAAGGTCGTCGGCACGCCGATATAGCTGCCCGGGCG
>NZ_MKRR01000137.1:115965-121163 GCF_001897045.1 Sphingomonas sp. 66-10 | reverse complement strand
CCAGCGTCCCGCCGGTATTGGCGCAATAATAGCTTTCGGTCGGGCTGCCGACCACGGTGACGGCGGTGCCGAGCGTGGTCTGCTGCGCGGCGCTCTTCATCTGGTTGAGATAGGTCGTCCCGCAATTCGCCGGGGCGGGATTGGTGCAGAGCGAGCGGACGATCCCCGCGGCCTGCTGCGCCGCGAGATCGACCTGCATCTTGCTGTACATATAGGTCGCAAGATCGACGACGTTCATCGTGACGAAGCCGACGATCGGAAAGATCATCGCCATTTCCGCCGCCGCCGACGCGCGCGTGTCGATGCCGAACCGCGCGAGCCAGCCGGGATGCCGTCGCGTGCTCATTGCACCAGCTTTTCGCGGGTCACGCCGCCGCCGCTCGGCGGGACGAGGCCGGCGGTGGCGCATTGCGTGTTGTTGGCGAAGATGCTGCCGGTGCCGTTGACCAGGACCGTATAGGCGACGAGCACGAAGCAGGCCGCGCCATTGGCCGATTTGTTGACCGCGCCGCTGAACGTGACGTTTGCCTTTGGGAGGTAGACCAGCCCGGTGATGTCCCAGGTCGGCTTGTTGCCGGCATAAGTGAGATCGAGCGCGGATTGCGGCGGGCTCATCCTGGGATCCTGATAGATCGCCACGCCCGACCAGTTGCCGCTGTTCGGCGCCTGGATATTCAGCGTGCCCGACGAGTTGCCGTTGACGCTGTCGGTCGGCGCCCGCACGGTGCTCGCCGAATTGTCGCCCGAAAAGACCAAGGTTCCGCTGGTTGCGGTCACAGTATTGCCGTGGAGATCGAGTGTGCCGTTGTAAATCGTCAGCGTGCCCGAGCCGCTGAGCGTGACATTGCCCGACAATGTTACCGGGCCGCATCGCGTCGCGGGGAGGGTGACCGTCCCGGACATCGTGGTGGCATTGTAGACGCCGTTGCAAGGATTGGCCGGAATGTTCTTGGCGTAATTGCCATAAGCGTCGGCGGGGATGTTGGCCCCCGAAATCTGCTGCTTGCCGCAGCCGCTGTCGGTGCCGGCGGCGATGCCGTAATCGGCGCCAAGATCATGGCCGTTGCAGGTCGCGCCGCCGTGCGAGATGATGCTGCAGCCGGCAAGATCGGGCTTGGGGCCACCGTTGCTCGTGAAGGAATTGGTGCCGGTCGACAAGGTGCCGATGCACCCGGTGGTCGAGCCGCCCCCCGCCGCGCCCCCGGTCGCGGTGGTGGCGATCGCGCTGGCGACGATCGACCGCGCGAAGCCGCCGTTCTTGTCGCCGCGAAAGCCGACCAGCGCGGAAAGCGCCAGCGGCACCTGTGAGGTCAGCGTCGCCGAATAGCATATCGATCCCGTCGCCACCCCTGATGGGCAGGTGACGTTGGCCGCCGCGGTGACGGTGACATTGTTCTGCCCGTCGACGAAGCCGAACTTCTGCGCGGCGGCGCGCGCCTCGGCGAGATAGGTGCTGCCGGTGCTCCCGGCATTGGCGTTGGTGGCGGCGGCGAGCGCGGCGGAATCCGCCGCATTCTGCATCGCGCGCTGGAAATAATACCATTGCCCGATCTCGGTGACCGTCGCGGTCGCGCCTGCTATTGGGATGATCATCAGCGCCATCAGCGGGCTGATCGCGCCGCGCTGATCGCGGAAACGGGAAAAGCCGATCGTGCCGAGACGATATGCAAGCCGGTGCAGCATGTTCCTACCCCAACAGAACAGCGGCCCTTGCCCGTGTGCCGTTCCTGTCGCGTCGCGCAGGCGGCGTGCTTTCGTTCGGGCTTGGCCCGCGGGAGCGACCCCGGCGGACTAACTGTAAAAATTCGCCTTTAGCGGTGAATTGTCAATATAGCGGAAACCATCGACGGTTTCCCATATCGGTACAAGGTGCGGAACGCGGCGCGCGATCAGGCGCGTGCGCGGCGACGGAAAGTGACGTTCACCCGCTCCGACACGATCAGATAGGGCAGCCACACCGCGACGCTGATCAGCACCTTTTGCAGATTGCCCGCGAGCAGCGTCGACATCGCGGCGGCGACATTGCCGGGCAGATCGGGCGCCGCGCCGATCGCGCGTGCCATCGCGCATTGCATCATGATGTCGAACAGCCAGGCGAACAGCAGCATCCGCGGGAACAGCGGCACCGCGCGCAATGCCAGCACGAAGCAGACCATGTAGAAAAAATTCATCGCGATGACGTCCAGCGTCATCATCGTCAGGATGGTCTGCGCCCAGACCGGCGCGTCGCCGCCGAGCGCGGGCACCGCGACGAAGAATTCCAGGCTGCGCACGGGTACGTTGAGCAGCAGCCCGAGCAGCAGCGAGGCCATGAATCCGCCCGGCCCGAACCACGGGTTTTCGCGTGCCGACAATTCGTCCAACGACCGCCATGTACCGTATCGGCACAATCGGATCGCGGGTTGCGCGGTCAATGTGCCGCGCGGGAAGCTCCCCGCGGCGAGTCGGTAGCCCGCGATCGGTGCCAGTGCGACCAGCAGATAGGGCAGCGAGAGGGCCGCCGCATGAAGCATGTCGCGGGGTGGATTCGGGGCATCAGCGATCTTGAAAAATGCGATCGCGACGGTCACCCCGATCCACCCCAGGATCAGCCGCTCCATCCGCAGATCAAAGAAGCTTATCAAAGACTTGCTTCGATCCCGCAGCCGTGCCGCAGCGCCGCGCCACGCCGCCGCCAGACCGCCGGCGGCGGTGCTCGATCGGGGGGTGGTGCCGGGTGCGATTGGCATGTCCGCAACAATAGAAAAGGGAAGTTATGGGTCCGTTAAGAACCGAGTCGTAAGCTATCCCACGGGCGGATCATTGGCCATGTCAAAATCGACCGGAATCCCGCCTGTTAACCTGAATCGTTAATGCCTGGCCGGAATAATTCGTTATTTTTCAATACGAAAAAAAATATGCCGTCGGAATGATTGACCATTTCCGATATTGGGCGGAACCTTCAAGCGTCATCACCGGGTAAGCATATCGCTGCAGAGCAGGGGGGCCTGGACTGCGCGGAAGAACAACGGATCGCTCCCGTTCGCGGGAGATCCCGGTGAAGATCAGGGGGCTGCGTAACCGGCTTCCCTGTGGAAATACATGACGGCAGTCATGTTCGACCGATCCGTCGTGTTCACAAGGGGTTATGAACATGATCAAGTTCTTCCGCGATTTCATCAGCGACGAAACCGGCGCTTCGGCGGCCGAATATGCATTGATCCTTGCCATTGTCGGGACGGCGATTGCCGGTGCTGCGATCACGCTTGGTGGCTCGATCAGCAATGCCATGACCGGCGCAGCGAGCTGCATCAGCACGCATACCACCGCAGCCTGCTCATAATAGTTCAGAGGCGCGGCCGGATTACTTTCCGGAATCCGGCCGCGTCCTGCCTCGCACTGCAAAACGCATGGGGGGGACTATGCAAGGACGCAATCTCATCGTGATCGCCATTGCGGTGGTGGTCGGCATTGCCGCGGTGATTATCGCCAATGCCTATTTCTCCGGGGTCGCGACGCGATCCGAACAGGCTGCGAAAGATCAGCAACTCACCAATATTGTCGTCGCCGCACAGGATATGTCCTTCGCGACGCCGTTGACCGCCAGCAATTTGCGGCTCGCCGCCTATCCGGCCAAGTCGGTTCCGGCCGGCGCCTTCATGTCGATCGCCGAGGCGACCAAGAACGGGCGGGTCGCGTTGCGCCCGATCGTGATCGGCGAACCGGTGCTGGCGTCGAAGGTGTCCGGGGCCAATGGCCGCGCGACGATCGCCGCCAACCTCCCCGCGGGCAAGCTCGCTTATGCGGTGTCGATCAACGACGTGAACGGCGTGGGCGGTTTCGTCCGGCCCGGCGACGTGGTCGACGTGCTGCTGACCCGCCCGATCCCGGGCGAGGGGGCGACGGCCAATGACAAAATGACCGATGTCGTGCTGGAGAATGTGCCGGTGCTGGGTGTCGATCAGGTGTCGGACGAGAACGCCACCAAGCCGGTGATCAGCAAGACCGCGACGCTCGAGGTCGATACGATCAGCGCGCAGAAGCTGGCGCTGGCCGGGCAACTCGGCGTGATCAGCCTGGCGCTGCGCAACGTCGCCGATCAGGTCGCGGGAACGCGCGCCACCGTCCTGCCGCGCCAGTTGAGCGCGACCAATTACGTCATCCCGGTAAAGCGCAGCGCCAATCCCGCGCCCTCGCTGCCCCGGCTGCCGCTGCCGCGCCTGACGGCCGGCCTGTCCCATCCATCGGCCGTGCTTCGGCCGGGTCCGGCGATGACCGTGATCCGCGGCACGACGGTCAGCGAATATGGGGTGCAACATGGCAATTGACCGCAAGGCGCGCGTGGCGCGCCGCCCGCTGCTGGCGCTTTCCGCAGCGCTCGCCGCCGGGCTTCCGCTGGCGACCCCGGCTCCTGCGCTGGCGCAGGGCGAGGCGGGACTGCGCGGCGGGACGCTCGAAGTCCCGCTCAACAAGAGCCAGGTTGTCACCGCCGATCGCCCGATCGCCAAGGCATTGATCGGCGGCGACGACAAGCCCGACAAGATGATCGCCGATATCGTGCCGATCACCAATCGCTCGATCTATGTGCTCGGCAAGAATATGGGCACGACCAGCCTGACGCTATACGATGCGGCGGGGCGAGTGATCTCGGTGATCGACATCGCGGTCGGCCCCGATGTCATCGCGTTGACTGATCAGATCCGCAAATTGCTCCCCGGCGAGCCGATCGAGGCGGCGATCTCGAACGATTCGATCGTCCTCACCGGGATGGTGGGCAGCCCCGCCGCGGCCGATCGCGCCGCGCAGCTCGCCAAGGCCTATGCCGGCGACAAGGTGATCAACCTGATCTCGGTCGGGTCGAGCCAGCAGGTGATGGTCGAGGTGCGCTTTGCCGAGGTCGATCGCAACGCGGGCAAGGATCTGGGCGTCAGCGCCTTCGCCAATTCGCGCGGCGGCTCGTTCCGCGCGGCGACCGGGCAGGGTGCGCAGCTCGTCCCCGGCCAGCCGGTCACCGTCACCACGCCCTTGCCCGGCGGCGGGACGTCGACGACGTCGGTGCCGGGGGCATCGGTGTTGCAGCTCGCGTCGATCACCGGGACGTTCGGCATCTTCCAGAAGATGTTCAACATCGGCGGGCTGTCGATCGACGCGACGCTCAACGCGCTGGAGACGCGCGGGCTGGCCAAGACGCTGGCGCAGCCGACGCTGATCGCGCTTTC
>NZ_MKRR01000137.1:103184-115952 GCF_001897045.1 Sphingomonas sp. 66-10 | reverse complement strand
GGCGCCCCGCCGATCACGGTGGAGTTCAAGCCGTTCGGCGTCAGCCTCGCCTTCACCCCCACGGTGCTCGGCGACAAGACGATCAGCATGATCGTCCAGCCCGAGGTGAGCCAGATCGATCCCAGCGCGTCGCTGACGATCGGCAGCATCAGCATTCCCGGGCTGCGCACGCGGCGCGCCAGCACCACGCTGGAGCTGCGCGACGGCGAAAGCTTCGCGATCGCCGGGCTGCTGCAGAAGGATTTCAAGACGACGATCAACCAGATCCCGTTGCTGGGATCGATCCCGATCATCGGCGCGCTGTTCCGCTCGACCAATTTCCAGAAGGATCAGACCGAGCTGCTGATCATCGTCACCCCGCACCTCGTCGCGCCGGTCAAGCCGGGCGTCGCGATGCGGCTGCCGACCGACGAGATCAAGGACCCGAGCCAAGCGGAGACGATCCTGCTCGGCCAGGCCTATCACCCGCAACCCGCCACGCCGGCGCCCGCACCGGGCGCGGCCAAGAAGGCGCCTGTGAAGGACGATCGCTATGTCTATTGAGACGATGCGCAATGGGCTGATGCTCGGCGCGGCGGCGGCGCTGCTCGCGGGCTGCGCGACCGACGGGCAGGGCGATCCGGTGCTCGGCTGGGCCGACACGTTCGGCGAGGCGAACAAGCAGGCGATCGCGGCGCAGGTCATCGATCCGCATCCGGTCTACGACACCGCGCTCGCGCCGGCCAGCGGCGACCACGCCGCGCAGGCGATCACCCGCTACCGCACCGACAAGGTGAAAAAGCCCGAGCGGCTGACGACTTCGAGCGTGGCGGGGTCGTCGTCGGGCACGAGCGCCACCACCCCCAATCAATGATCGCAGCGACGTGTCGGGACGAAGCATCATGGGTAATCTCCAGCTTCCCACCACCAGGTTCGCGGACTCCGCGGTGCGCAGCGATTGCCGGGTGACGGTGATCGCCACGCCGGCGCACATTGCGCCGCTGGCGGCGGCGGCGGCGACCCCGCTCGCCGACCTGCGGCTCGCGCCGCTCGCCTGCGACGCGTCGGTGCCCGAGGCGTTGCTCGGCGACGCGGCCTTGCTGGTGATCGAGGTCGATCCCGACAATGCCGCATCGATGCGGCGCGTCGGCGAGATCCGCGCGCGATCGCCCGATCTGCCGCTGGTCGCGGCGATCGATGGCGCCAGCGTTTCGCTGGTCCGCGCGCTGGTGCGCGAAGGGGTCAGCGACGTCGTCTCGCTGCCGTTCGACGTGCAGGAGATGCTGCAGGTCGTGCTCGATACCGCGGCGCGGCGACAGAGCGCGCCGGGGCAGAAGCAGCGCCTCGCGCCGCTGATCTCGGTCGCGCGCTCGATCGGCGGGTGCGGCGCGACGACGGTGGCGACGCAGCTCGCCGCCGATCTCGCGGCGCACGATCCCAGCGGGCGCGGCACCGCGATCGCCGATCTCGATCTGCAATATGGCAGCGTCACCGATTTCCTCGGGGTCAGCGCGGCGCGCGGCGATCTCGCCGATCTGCTCCGCGCGGAGGACCGGCTCGATGAGGAACTGATCCGATCGGTGATCACCCGCGCCAGCGGCGGGATTTCGGTGGTCAGCGCGCCGGCGGAGATCATGCCGCTCGAATCGGTCGATTCGGCGCAGCTGCTGCGGATGATCCAGCTGCTGCGGCAGGAATTCGGCCATGTCGTGCTCGATTTCCCGCCCGACTGGACGAGCTGGGCGCTGTCCGCCGCGCTCGCCTCCGATACGATCCTGCTCGTCGTCGATCTGTCGGTCGCGAGCCTGCGGCAGGCGCGGCGGCGGCTCGATCTGTTCCGCTCGGTCGGGGTCGAGCGGCAGGCGATCGAGATCGTCGTCAACCGGGTCGAGAAGCGGCTGTTCAAGACGATCGACCTCAAGGATGTATCCGATACGCTCGGCCATTCGATCCTCGGCAGCGTCTCGCTCGACGCGCCGTTGGTCAGCGCGGCGCAGGACCAGGGGCAATTGGTCAGCGACGTGCGCGACAAGAGCAGATTCTGCCGGGACATCGCGCAGATCGGCGCGCTGCTGCGCGAGCGGCTGCGGACGCGGGGAGATTGATCATGTGGCAGCTCCAGCGTTCCCGCCCCGCGACCGCCCCCGCCGACACCGCCGCGCCGAGCAGCGCCGGCGACAGCGCGGAACAGGCGCTCGCGGCCGAGGCGGCGAGCCGGATCCTCTCGCTTAAGGTGAAAATCCACCAGCAATTGCTCGACAAGATCAACTTGTCGCTGCTCGACAAGATGACCCGCGAGCAGATCGCCGGCGAGGTCACCGGGATCATCTCGGATATTCTCGCGGCGAACAGCGAGGCGCTCAACCGCGTCGAGCGCACCACGCTGACCAACGACGTGCTCGACGAATTGCTCGGGCTCGGGCCGCTCGAGCCGCTGCTCAAGGACGAGAGCATCACCGACATCCTCGTCAACGGCTGCAATTCGGTGTTCGTCGAGCGGTTCGGGCTGCTCGAAAAGACCGCGACGCGCTTTCAGGACGAGCGCCATCTGCTGCGCATCATCCAGAAGATCGTCAGCGCGGTCGGGCGGCGGGTCGACGAATCCTCGCCGTTCGTCGATGCGCGGCTGGCGGACGGATCGCGCGTCAACGCGATCGTCCCGCCGCTGGCGATCGACGGCGCGTTGCTGTCGATCCGCAAATTTTCCAAGAAACCGATCAGCATGGCGCGGATGATCGAGCTCGGCACGATGCCCGAGGCGATGGCGCCGCTGCTCCAGGCGATCGTCGGCGCGAGCCGCAACATCGTCATTTCGGGCGGCACCGGATCGGGCAAGACGACGCTGCTCAACGCCTTGTCCTCTTATATCGACGGGCGCGAGCGAATCGTGACGATCGAGGATTCGGCCGAGCTCCAGCTCCAGCAGGAGCATGTCGCGCGGCTCGAGACGCGCCCGCCCAATATCGAGGGCAAGGGCGAGGTTACCCAGCGCGATCTGGTCAAGAATGCGCTGCGCATGCGCCCCGACCGCATCATCCTGGGCGAATGCCGCGCGGGCGAGACGTTCGACATGCTCCAGGCGATGAACACCGGGCACGAAGGCTCGATGACCACCGTCCACGCCAATACCCCGCGCGACGCCTTGTCGCGGATCGAGCAGATGATCGGGATGAGCGGGATCGACATGCCGGTCTCCTCGGCGCGCGCGCAAATCGCCTCGGCGATCAACGTCGTCGTCCAGGTCGCGCGGCTGAGCGACGGCAAGCGCAAGATTGTCTCGCTCTCCGAGCTCACCGGGATGGAGGGGGAGGTGATCACGATGCAGGAGATCTTCCGCTTCCGCAGCACCGGGCGCGACGAGCAGGGCAATGTCCTCGGCTATTTCGAGGCGACCGGGATCCGCCCGAAATTCATGGCCGAGCTGGAGGCGCGCGGGATCCGGCTCGATGCCGAGATCTTCCGCCCGGTGTTGCGGGTCGGCCAGCCATGAGCGCGCTGCTCATCCGCGCCTTGCTGCTCGCCGCGATCTTCGGGTCGGTGTTCGTGCTGTCGCAGCTCGTGTTCGGGCTGACCTGGAACCGCCGGCGCGAGCGCGACGCGGTGAACAAGCGGCTGAAGATGCTGCGCGCCGGGCTGGACCGCGAGGCGGTGTCGCTCGCCTTGCTCAAGAATGTCCCGCCCCCGCTCAGCCCCGATGCCGGGCCGCTCGAACGGCTTTACGCGCGTTTCGCCCGGATGGTGATGATGTCTGCGGTGCCGATCGAATCGCGCGCGCTGATGCTGATCGTCGGGCTTGGTTTCCTCGCCGCGCTGGCGCTGATTTCCGCGCTGGTGTGGATCGCGAAATTCTCCTTCGGCATCGGGGTGCTGCTGCTGATCGTCACCGCCGCGGCGGGCTTTGCGATCGGGCTGCCGCTGATCGTGCTCGGGCGGATCGCCGAGCGGCGGCGGGCGCGGATGGAACAGCAATTCCCGGTCGCGCTCGATGTCTTCACCCGCTCGCTACGCGCCGGGCATCCGGTCGCGGCGGCGATCCAGCTCGTCACGGAGGAGATGCCCGATCCGATCGGCAGCGAATTCGGGCTGGTGTCGGACGAGATCGCTTATGGCGCCAACCTGCCGGACGCCTTGTCGGCAATGGCCGAGCGATGGGGGCTGGACGATATGCGGATGTTCGTCGTGTCGATCTCGGTGCAGAATGAGACGGGCGGCAATCTTGCGGAAATCCTGGAGAATCTCTCGCGCGTCATCCGCGATCGCGCGAGCATGTTCATGATGGTCCGCGCCTTGAGCTCGGAAGGGCGGATGACCGGCTGGCTGCTCACCGGCCTGCCGGTGCTCGCCTTTTGCGGGCTGATGGCGATCAACCCCGCCTTCTACCTCGATGTCGCGCGCGATCCGATCTTCGTCATCGGCTTTCCCGCATTGCTGCTGCTTTACACGATCGGCTTCATCTCGATCCGCCGGCTGGTGGACATAAAGGTTTGATATGGCTGACATCATATCGACAAATCCGTTTGCCCGCACCGCGCTGCTGATCGCGCTTTTCGCGCTCGTGGTCGGGGGGGCGCTCGCGGTGCTGAGCGTCGTGTCGCGGCGCACCGCGGTGCGCGGCCAGCTTCGCACCATCTCGCAGCGCGGGACGGGGGTGGGGCTGGTCGAATCGCTCCAGCGGCGCCGCGACGACAATTGGACCCGGCTGGTCGACCGGATCGAGCGCACCGGGCTCAGCCTCGGCGATACCAAGTCGAGCGAGCTGCGCGAGAAACTGCTCGCCGCCGGGTTCGATTCGCCCTCGGCGCCGCGGGTCTATAATCTGATCCGGCTGCTGCTGGTCGTCGGGCTGCCGCTGCTGCTCGTGCTGCTCAGCACCGCGGGCGGCTATCAGCTTTCGTTCGGCCGGCTCTATATCGTCGGGTCGATCCTGGCGCTGGCGGGGCTGTATATCCCCGCGCTCGTCGTGCGGGCGAAGGCGGACCGGCGGCGGCAGGCGATCACCAACGGTTTCCCGGACAGCCTCGATCTGATGCTGGTGTGCGTCGAGGCGGGGCTGGGGCTCGAAGCCGCGCTCGACCGGGTCGGGCGCGAGCTGGTCGTGTCGCACCCGCTCGTCGCGCAGTTGCTGACCGGCGCGACGCTGCAATTGCGCGCCGGCGCCTCGCGCGAAAAGGCGCTGCGCAGCATGGCGCAGGCCGCCGGGGTGGAGGAGGTGGGATCGTTCACCACCTTGCTCATCCAGTCCGACAAGCTGGGATCGAGCATCGCCGCCACGCTACGCGTCTATGCGTCGGAAATGCGCGAGAAACGCCGGATGCGCGCCGAGGAGAAGGCGCATCGCATCCCCGTGCTGATCTCGGTGCCGCTCGTCGCCTGCATGCTGCCGGTGATGATCGGCGTGCTGATGCTGCCCGCCGCGGTGCGGGTCGTGCGAACCGTTACCCCGGCATTCCACCACGGAGGTTGAGATGCGCAAGATCGCCTGTGCCGTCGCCCTGTCGCTGCCGCTCGCGGGATGCGGGTCGTTCCCCGGCGCGCATCTGTTCGCGCACCACGCGCACCGATCCGCGCGACCGGTGATGCTGGCCGACAAACAGGTCGTCGGGACCCCTTCAACCGACGCCGGACGTGCCGCGCTCGACGGCGGAAGGCCGGGCGAGGCGATCGAGAAATTCCAGAAGGCGCTCGCCACCGGCGAGCCGCTCGCGCCCGCGCTCAACGGGATGGCGGTGGCCTATGCGCGGATTGAGCGGTTCGATCTCGCCGAGCGTTTCTTCCGCGAGGCGATCTCGGTCGATCCGGTCGAATCGCGATACCAGACCAACCTCGCGGTGCTGATCAACGCGCCCGCGCTGGCGCAGCGCCGTGCCGAGATACTCGCCGCACCCGTCGCCGCCCCGGCGCCGGAAACTGCCGCAGCGGCGCCGCCGGCCGGGGGGCTCCAACGCGTGTCGCGCTACGAGGTGCGCATCGTGACCGGCACGACGAGCTATCCCGCGCCGCTCGTCGCGAAGCAGCTCGCGGTCGCCCGCCCGGTGGTCGTGCGTCCGGCCAAGGCCGAATGACGCTGCTGCCCGCCGTCTCGGGGGCGCTGCTGATCGCGGCCGGCGTGGCGGCGAGCTGGGGCGATCTGTTCCGCCGGACGATCCCCAACTGGCTGTGCGCGGCGACAGCGATCGCCGGGCTCGCGCTCGGCTTCGCCACCGGCGGGGCGGCGATGCTGGGCTGGCATGCCGCGCATGCCGCGATCGCGCTGGTCGCCGGGATGCTGCTGTTCAGGATCGGGCTGTTCGGCGGCGGCGACGCCAAATTCTACGCCGCGGTCGCGGCCTGGTTTCCGCTCGCGGCGGCGCCGCGGCTGCTGATCTCGGTCGCGCTGTCGGGGCTGGCGTTGCTTGTCGTCTGGTTCGTCTATCGCCGCGCGGCCGGCAAGCCGATCAGCCGCAACGGCGACAACCCCGGCGACAAATTGCCTTACGGCATCGCGATCGCGATCGGCGCGCTCGTCGCGCGGCTGGCGCTGGCTTAGCGCGCGCAAGGTCTAGAAAGAGGCGGTCAGATTGAACGAGCTATAGGCGCTCACCTTGCCGGGCGGCGCGTTGGGCGCCTCCTTGAGGAAGCGCCCCTTCATCAGCAAGGTGCCGTCGAATTCGAAGCGCAGCCTGTCGGGCCGTACCCACCAGCGCAGCCGCGTATCGAGCTGATGCCCGGCAAACGACCCCGACCGGCCGCTCGCGTCGCGCACCCCGGTGGTCGAGAAGCTGTCGGTCGGTTCCGCCAGCCACAGCGCGCGATAGGTGAGGAAGGCGTCCCAGCGCTTCGACGGTGCGATCTCGAACCGCGCGCCGGGCGTCGAGATGTTGGCGCGGCCGACCGCATTATAGAGCCCGGCCGGGGCGAGTTCGGCGCGGCGCATGCCGAACAAAGTATCGAACCGGCCGTAGCTGCCGCCCGCCTTGTCGCCGCTCGCCCTGTCATAATGCAGCGACAGCCGCAGCTTGAGCGCGCCGGCGAAGGAATAGCCGCCGCTGGCGTGGATGAACCAGGCCGACACCGGGAGCGTCGCCGCGGCAGGGGCGGTCGATGCGCTGATCGTCCCCGACTGGTGGAACGCCTCGACCTCGCCGTCCGCCGCGCCGGTGGCGGGATCGCGCCACAGCCGCCCACCCACGGTGTTGAGCGATCGATCGCGCGTCGGGCGCCCGGGGGTGTCGTGTTCGCCGAGATGGAAGAATGACGCTTCGGCCGTCACCGCGCCGATCGCCTTGGCCTTGGCGACGGTCCCCCCCCACAGGACCTGATCGAACCCCTCATGGTCGAAACCGACCGCATTGTCGCGCAGCGACGCCGGCGCGTCGGGCCGGCGCTGTTGCGGCAGGACATAGATGCCGGTGGCGGTGATGCCGCCGGGGGTCGCGAGATCGAGCCTCAGGCCGGTATAGCCGTTGGTCGTGTTGCGATATTCCTCGGCGCCGACGAGCCGGCGGGAGCCGAGATTGAGCGTGAACCGGCCGAGCTGCCCGGAGATCTTCACGGCGCCGATCGCGCCGCGCGCGCCGATATAGGCCTGCACCGGCTCGAGCGCGTTGACCTCGCCGGTGGTGACCGGACTTCCCTTGTCCTCGCCATAGACCCGGCTGTCCCACAGCTCGCCGGCGACGGTGAACGGCCCGGACTGATATTTGACGAGCAATGTCGTGCGCAGATTGAGCAGCTCGTCGTTACGGTTGTAGCCGACGCGCGGTTGATTGGTGATCGTTTCGTAACGGATCCGCATCGTCCCCGAGATGTCGAGACCGTCCGCGTCCTGCGCGAGCGCCGGGGTCGCCACCGGCACCAACGCGATCAGCCACAGCGCGCGCGTCAATTGCATTCATTCCCCCGAGGCCCCTGTCGTTGGGCACGGGCTAGGCGGCGCGTTCAAGGCCGTCACGCTAGATTTTATTCCTCGTCGCCGAGGCGGGCTTGCCGGTTCGCGCGCCGCCCGCGGTCATCGGCGCGGCAAAGCGTCGAGCGCCGCCTGGTAACGCTCGATCAGCGCGGGATCGGCATCCTCCCGGTGCTTGCCGAGAAACCGCGTCAAGGCATCGCGATATTCGTCGATGAAGGCGCGGTTGCCGGGGCTCGCCGCAAGCTGGTTGGCGGCCTTATCCACCGGCGCGCGATCCTCCGCGACCATCTGCCTGATCCCATAAGACGACTGGTTGCGCATGATGACGAAGTTGCGCGGGAAGCCGGGGATATATCTGGTGACGAACCGCTCGCCCTCCGGCGGGATCAGGATCGCGTTGGTGATCGGATAGATGCTCGCGGACATGCTATCGAACGTCGTCACCACGTCCTTGCCATCCGCCGTCTTGAGCGCGGCGCTATAGGCCCAGACATTCGCGTCGTTGAGCGTGGAACTGGTCATCTCCGAATGGGTGACGACGCCCGTTCCGGGGACTCCAAAGGCGCTGAGGAACAGCGCGTTGAAGATGTGCGCCAGGAAGATGTTGAGCTGGCCGTAGATGAAGAAGACGAGGATCAGCCCGTACCAGCCGGGGCTGCCGCGCCACCGGGCCAGCACATGCGACAGCGCGACCCCGAAGAGCGTGAGCAGTGGCCATGACCAGAAAGGATGCTGGGTCAGGAAGAACAAAATGGCTGACAGGATGCTCATCCGAGTCCGTTCGTTCGACAGGCGCTCGATATTTGATATTTATATCAGGTGGATAGGTAAAGCTCCGCTGACTTATCGCCCCGTAAGCTGGCGGAAATAGGCCAGCGTCTCGGCCATGACATGCGGCGGCTCGGGCAAGGGGAAATGGCTGAGCTTGACGATCACCGTGCGGCTTTGCGGGTGGACGTAGATGAACTGCCCGGCAAGGCCGAGCGCGCTATAGGCGCCGGGCTGGTCGTCGAGTTGCCAGAATTGGAAGCCATAGCCGCGGCCGCCGAACGGGGTCGGCTGGTCGAACGGGATCATGCTGGTCGCCTGCCTGATCCAGCCGCGCGGAAGCACCGATTTGCCGTCGCGCACGCCGTTGTCGAGCATCAGCTGGCCGAGCCGGGCATAATCGCGCAACGTGGCGTTGAAGCCCATCCCGGATAGTTCGCGGCCGACCCCTTTCGCGCCGTCGGCGATCCAGAAGGCGTCTCCTTCCATCCCCGCCGGCTGCCACAGATTGGCGGCGGTGAATGCGGCGAGCGACTGGCCGGTCGCGCGCTCCAGCACCCAGCCGAGGACGGCGGTGTCGAGCGTCGCATAGTTGAACCGGCTGCCCGGCTTCGCCGCCCGCGTGATGGTCGTCGCGCGATCGGCGAAGCGCTCCTCATTGAGCACGATGGCGTGGCGGTGGATGAGCGCGGCGAGGCTGGGCTTGTCGCCGAAATCGTAACGCTCCTCGTAATCGACCCCCGATCGCATCTGAAGGATATGGCGGATCGATACGTCGCCATAAGCGCCGGCGCGCAATTCGGGGACATATTTGCCCGCCGGATCGTCGAGCGATTTGATCATCCCCTTGTCGAGCGCGATGCCGATCAGCAGCGAGGTGATCGATTTGGCCATCGAGAAGGAAATGAAACGGTCCGACGGCCGCGAACGGTTGCGATAATCCTCGAAGACGATCTTGCCGTCGCGCAACACGATCAGCGCATTGGTATAGGTGCGCCGCGCCCAATCGTCATAGCTGCGGGTGACGCCGCCCGAGCTGAGGGGGGGCGGGGTGAGCTTCGCGCCCTCGGCGAGCGGCCGGACGGCATCGCCGTGGGGGACGGCGCGGGTTTCGAACATGTCCGCCGAATGGCGGAAATTGAAGGCGCTGATGTCGGCATCGAGCCAGTGCTCGCGCATCTGGATGACCGGGTCGGGCGGCACATCGGCCTGCGCGAAGGCCGTCGCCGGCGCGACCGCGCCGGCGAGGAGGAACGGGGCGAGAAAGCGCATCGAACGAGCTGCGATCATCGGATCCTCATGGACATGATCTGGCGGGGAGAAAGCGACGCGCGCGCGGCGCGTCGCCCGGTCAGAATTCCTTCTTGATCGTGATGGCCCAGGTTCGCGGCAGCCCGGGCGCGCCGGAGATCACGCCGACCGAGCTGAAATTGGTGTTCATCGAGGTGAAGTAATATTTGTCGGTCAGGTTGCGCACCTCGAACGCCGCGCTCCACCCGTCCGACGCGCTGCGCCAGGTGACCCGCGCATTGGCGAGGAAATAGCCGTCGATCCGGCTCGTCGCGATCAGCGTCGGCAGCGGGCCGCCGCCGGCACCGGCGGTGGTGGTCGAGACGATCGCGGCATCGGTGTTGACCGCGTCGACATAGATATGGGACTGATAGCTGCCGTCGACCCGGAAGCTCAGCGCGCCGCCGAGCACGTCCGGCACCTCATATTGCGCCCCGGCATTCCATTTCCACTTTGGGGTGAAGGGCGGGACCATGTCGAGCCGGACGCCGGTATTGGCGCTGCCGAGCGAGGTATATTTGAAATCGAGATAGCTGACCGATCCGTCGAAGCTGAGGTTGCTCGTCGGCCGCAGCAGGGTTTCGACCTCGACGCCCTTGACGTGCGCCGACCCGACGTTGGTCGGTTGCAGGCACGGCGTCCCCTCGGTGCCCGCCGCGGTCGGGCAGTTGAAGACGGTCAGGATGATATTCTTATAATCGTTGTAGAAAGCCGAGGCGTTGAAACGCAGCATCCGGCCGAACAGATCGGATTTGAACCCGGCTTCATACGCGGTGATGGTTTCCGGCGAGAAGGGCCGAACCTGGCTGGGATAGAAGGGGCGGGGGTTGATGCCCCCGGCGCGATACCCGGTCGATACCTGGGCGTAGAGCATCAATTCGGGCGAGACGCGATAATCCGCCGCGACGCGCCAGTCGGTGCGCTGCGACTTGAAATGCGCCTGGAGGCCGTTGAGCCCGAACAACAGGCAGTTGGGTGAATTGCCCACCCCGGTCGGCCCCGCCGTGGCTGCGCCGAGGAAGAACTGGCACGGCCCTTGAATCGCGGTGCCGTCCGGATTGTGGCGGACATAGCCGTAATCCTTGGTGTCCCACGACGATCGGATGCCGCCGGTCAGCGTCAGCGCATCGACCGGCTTGAAGCTGGCATTGGCGAACAGCGCCTTGTTGGTCGCCGGGGTCGGATCGGGGCCGTGGAGGAAATCGATCCCGGCGTAATTGAGATCGATCCGCCCGGTGAACTTGCCCTTGGTATCGAAATAGAAGCCGCCCACCGTATAATCGAGGCGGTTGCCGAGCGCCTTGCCGGTGAGGCGCAGTTCCTGGCTCCACTGGGTATTGCTCTGCTGCTGCTCGTACATCGACGATTGCAGCGGCGCGCCTTCGGCGAAGGACCAGTCGGCTTCATAGTGGCGATAGGCGGTGATCGACTTGAGCGCGAGCCCGTCGCTGATCGTCCAGTCGATCGTGCCCGCGAAGCCGTAATTGTCGAGATTGGAATGCGGGGTCAGCGACAGGGGCTTATACGCCATCTGGCCGTCGCGCGTCGCATTGTCGGCATAGGTCCCATAATTGATGAAGCGCCGGTCGTAGCCGGCCGGCGGGGTGTCGCAGCTATTGGCGCCGAACGCGACGAAGGCGCAGTTGAGCGCCACCGGGCTGCCGTTGACCCCGGCCAGCCACGGGCGCGGGCCGCCGGTCGCGCTCGGGCCGGTGAACACCCCCGCCTTGTTGGCGAACAGCAGCACGCTCGCCCCGGCCTCGTCGCGCTGGCGGGTATAATCGCCCGAGACGTTGATCTCGACATTGCTGGTCGGCAACCAGCGCAGCGCGGCCTTGGTCGCGACGAAGCTCTGCCCGCCGAGCGTGCCGAGCTCGGGCTTGGCGTCGCTCGCCTGGGTCGGCACGTTGGAGCCGGGGTGGGTCTGGGCATAATCGAGCCGCTTGACGTAACCGTCGCGATTCTTGGTCGCGGCGGACACGCGCAGGAAAAGGTTGTCGGCCAGTTTCAGGTCGATATGGCCGCGGGCGTCGATGCGGTTGTAGCTGCCGTAGGTCGCTTCCAGTGCGCCGCTGCCGTCGCCCTGCGGCTTGACCGAATAGAGTTTGATCGAGCCGCCCAGCGAGTTGCGCCCGGCCAATGTGCCTTGCGGACCGCGCAGGATCTCGACGCGGTCGAGATCCATCAGATCGAGCAGCGAACCGGTCAGCGTCGGCAGATAGACGTCGTCGATATACATGCCGACGCCGGACTCGAGCGCGAAATTGGGATCGGACTGCCCGACGCCGCGGATGAAGGCGATGATGCCCGGGCCGAGATAGCCGTTTTGCGGCGCGAGCGTGACATTGGGGGTCTGCGCGGCGACTTCGGAAATATTGGTCTGCCCTTTGGCCTCCATCGCGTCGCCGCTCAGCGCGGTGATCGCGAGCGGCGTATCCTGCAGCCGCTGCGAACGGAATTGCGCGGTGACGACGATGTCGCCCGTCGCAGCCGGCGTTTCAGCCGCGGGCTGGCCCGCCGGCGCCGGCGCCTGCTGCGCACGAGCCGCCGGGGCGAATGAAAGATAGGCCAGCGCGATCAGGCTGGCGCCACGGAAATCCGCTTTGATTCTCATGTTCCGACATCCCCTCTTTTTGTATGCTTATGATACAATTGACTTAAATTTTTGCCCCCGGAGCCGGGCCGCGGGTCAGGTCTTCAATGTCGTTGGCGAACCGGGTAGCGCTCGTATATGCGATTATTTCTAATACGTGAACTCATATTCGCAATTGGGGTCTCGGGGTCGCGGCGGCCGATTCCAGCTTAAGGGGCGCGCAGAAATCCTATCTTGGAGATAGGTTATC
>NZ_MKRR01000137.1:90835-103173 GCF_001897045.1 Sphingomonas sp. 66-10 | reverse complement strand
CGCTCGGCCTGCTCGCGCGCGATCTCGGCGGGGCGGACGGCGCGCTGGGCGCAAGCCTGCACACGATCGGCCAGATTTTCGTGCAATTGCTGAAAGTGCTGGTGCCGGCGCTCGTCTTCACCGCGATCGTCGGCTCGATCGCGGCGTTGCGCGATCTCCAGAATGCGGCGCGGCTGGTGGTGCAGACATTGTTGTGGTTCGCCGCGACCGCGCTGATCGCGGTGCTGATCGGGATCGCGTTGGGGGTGACGCTCCAGCCGGGGCTGCATCTGGCGGGAGCGGTCTCGGGTGCGGCGGCGCCCGCGACGACCGGGTCGTGGCTCGATTTTCTGAAGGGCCTGGTGCCGGCCAACCTGCTCGGTCTCAACGCGGCGACGACGCTCAAGGATGGCGCGGCGACGACCACGCTGGGCTTCAATGTGCTGCAGATCATCGTCGCGGCGATCGCGATCGGCACCGCGGCGCTGCGTGTCGGGGAGGCGGGGGCGCCGTTCCTCGCGTTCAACGCGTCGGTGCTGGCGGTATTCAGGCGCCTGCTCCGCTGGGTGATCGCGCTCACCCCGATCGGTTCGGCGGCGCTGATCGGCGATGCGGTGGTGCGCTATGGCTGGGGGACGCTGTCGTCGCTCGGTGCGTTCGCCGCGACGGTCTATCTCGGGCTCGCGCTGGTCTTGCTCGTCGTCTATCCGGTGCTGCTGCTCGTGCACGGGCTGAGCCCCGGGTGGTTCTTCCGCGGCGCGTGGCCGGCGATCCAGCTCAGCTTCGTCTCGCGCTCGTCGGTCGGAACCTTGCCGGTGACCGAGGAATGCGCCGAACATGGCCTCGGCATACCGCGCGCTTATGCCGCCTTCGCCGTTCCGCTCGGCGCGACGACCAAGATGGACGGCTGCGCGGCGATCTACCCGGCGATATCGGCGATCTTCGTCGCGCAATTCTTCGGCCTGCCGCTGCACCTGTCGGACTATGTGCTGATCGCATTCGTCTCGGTGCTCGGATCGGCGGCGACCGCGGGGCTGACCGGCGCGACGGTGATGCTGACGCTGACGCTTTCCACCCTCGGGCTGCCGCTGGAGGGGGCGGGGCTGTTGCTGGCGATCGATCCGATCCTCGATATGGGGCGGACCGCGGTGAATGTCGCGGGGCAGATGCTGGTCCCGACCATCGTCGCCAAGCGCGCGGGGTTGCTTGCGCCGGCGCCCGCCGCGCCGCCCGCGTCCTGGCATTCGGACGAAGGGCTCGGGGTGGGACGGCCGCGCTCCTCCCCGTAATTCGCCGGTGCGCCTAGAAGCTCGCGGGCGTGCACGCGCTCACCACGCGCGCGGGCACGTCGCCGATGCACCGGAACCGATGCGGGCGAAAGCTTTCGAAGGCATAGGCATCGCCCGCCAACAGGATCTGGCGCACGCCGTCGACGGTCACTTCGAGCTGCCCGGCGATCACCAATCCGCATTCCTCCCCCTCATGGGTCAGCGGGATGCGCCCGGTATCCGATCCGGGCTGATAACATTCCCACAGCATCTGCAATCGCTTCCCCGCCATCGTGTGCCCGACCTGGCGATAGGAGATCGGCCCCTTGCCGATCTCGACGAGATCGCACGCGCGATAGAAGAAGGTGGGTTTTTCCGGCAGTTCGAGCGCGAAGAATTCGGCGAGGCCGATCGGGATCGCTTCGAGGATGCGCTTGAGCGCGCCGACCGACGGATTGGTGCTGTTGGCCTCGATCAGCGAGACGGTCGAATTGGTGATCCCCGCGCGCTTGGCGAGCGCGCGCTGCGACAGCCCGGCGCGCTCGCGCACCTGCTTCAACCGGCCGCCGATATCGAGATCGTCCATCGCCCCTGACTCCGAACTGTTGAGGGTGTTCGATATACCGCAACATTATCGCGCGAAAGGCGGCGATCGCGGCATTTCCGCGGGCGCAAGAAAACGGCTTGTCCGGCGCGTCGTTTCGCGGTCTCTAACCGGGAGAGGAGCCGCCGGGACATGAACGATATCTCGAACAATTCGGGCATGCAGGCTTATTGGATGCCGTTCACCGCGAACCGCCAGTTCAAGGCCGCGCCACGGCTTCTCGCGCGGGCGCAGGGCATATATTATCAGAGCGACGACGGGCGCGGGGTGCTGGACGGCACCGCCGGCCTGTGGTGCGTCAACGCCGGGCATGGCCGCCGGCGGATCAGCGAAGCGGTGGCCGAGCAGCTCGATCGCCTCGATTACGCGCCGTCGTTCCAGATGGGGCATGACAAGGCGTTCGAATTCGCCGATCGCCTGAGCAGGATCGCGCCGGCGGGGCTCGATCGCATCTTCTTCACCGGATCGGGGTCGGAAAGCGTCGATACCGCGCTCAAGATCGCGATCGCCTATCAGCGCGCGATCGGGCAGGGGACGCGCACCCGGCTGATCGGGCGCGAGCGCGGCTATCACGGCGTCGGCTTCGGCGGGATCACCGTCGGCGGGATCGTCAACAACCGGCGGGGTTTTCCGACGCTTACCGGCGCCGATCATCTGCAGCACACTCATGATCCCGATCGCAACGCTTTCTCGCCGGGGCTGCCCGAACATGGCGCCGAACTGGCCGACGATCTCGAGCGGATCGTCGCGCTACACGGCGCCGAGACGATCGCCGCGGTGATCGTCGAGCCGGTCGCCGGGTCGACCGGGGTGCTGTTGCCGCCCAAGGGCTATCTCCAGCGGCTCCGCGAGATCGCCGATCGCCACGGCATCCTGGTGATCTTCGACGAGGTGATCACCGGGTTCGGCCGGCTCGGCGCCCCGTTCGCGACCGATTATTTCGGGGTGACGCCCGATCTCATGACGACCGCGAAGGGGCTGACCAACGGCGTCTTCCCGATGGGGGCGGTCTTCGCGCGGCGCGCAATCCACGATGCGCTGATGACCGGGCCGGAAAACGCGATCGAGCTGTTTCACGGCTACACCTATTCCGGGCACCCCGCAGGCTGCGCCGCAGGGCTCGCGACGCTCGATATCTATGCCGAGGAAGGGCTGCTGACGCGCGGCGCGACGCTCGGCGATTACTGGCGCGATGCGATGCACACGTTGCGCGACGCGCCGCACGTCATCGATATCCGCACGCTCGGGCTGGTGGCGGGGATCGAGCTTCGGCCGCGCCCCGATGCGGCGGGTGCACGCGCCTATGAGGCGTTCGTCGATTGTTTCAACCGCGGGCTGCTGATCCGTGTGACCGGCGACATCATTGCGCTGTCGCCGCCGTTGATCGTCGAGCGCAGCCATATCGACACGATCGTCGCGCAGCTCCGCGATGCGCTTTCCCGCCTTGCGTGAGGCGTGGATCACGATAGCGCGGCGCCGGGCGGGCGACGGCCGGCGACGGATTCCGGCGCTATTTCCGCAAAGTCTTCAGATAGGCGATGATCGCTTGGCGGTCGGCGGCACCGGGCACCGCGATCGGCATCTTGGTGCCGGGAACCAGCTTGCCCGGTGCGGCGAGAAAGCGATCGAGCTTCTCCGGGGTCCAGACGATCGCCGAGGATTTCATCGCCGGAGAATAAGGGTAAGCCGCGGCACCCGCCTTTCGCCCGACGATGCCGTAAAGATTGGGGCCGACGCGCACGCCGCCTCCTGCCGTCGCGTCATGACAAACCGCGCAGCGCTGCTTGAACGGCGCGTCGTTCGCGGCCTGCGCCTGCAGCGGGGTTGCCGCGACCAGCAGCGCGGCGCCGATCCATTTCTCCATCGTCACGCGAGCGAGCCTTTCCTGCCTCTGATTTGTGATCGCAGCTAGGGCTTAAGGCGATGAGCGTCAACTATCGGGACGGGATAATTTGACTCAATAGGTTGAGATCACAGACAAGGCTCGAAACGACCGATTGAGTCGACAGGAGACGGCAATGGCCATTGAGCGGCGGGACTTCCTGAACGGAGCGGCGATAGCGATCACGGGCATAAGCGTCGCGGCGCGCGCGGCGACGCCGGGTGCCGACGGCGCGCCGGCCAATCCGCCCGCGCTGGAGGGGCTGCGCGGCAGCGCGCCCGGCTCCTTCACCGTCGCGCACGGCGTCCGCGACGGCAAGGTCTATGATCTGGATAGCGTGCCGGTTGCCGAGGCCTATGACCTGATCATCGTCGGCGGCGGGATCAGCGGCTTGTCGGCCGCCTATTTTCATCGGCAGCTTTTCCCCCAGGATACTATCCTGATCCTCGACAATCATGACGATTTCGGCGGGCATGCGCGGCGCAACGAATTCGATGTCGATGGCAAGACGATCCTCGGTTACGGCGGCACCCAGTCGATCGATTCCCCGCGCACGCGCTACAGCGCGGTCGCCTCGAACCTGCTCCGCGATCTCGGGATCGAAATCGACAAATTCGCCACCGCTTATGATCAGGGCTTCTACGATCGCTATGGACTGGGTTCGGCGACCTTCTTCAAGAAGGAGGTCTATGGCGTCGACCGGCTGGTGCCGGGAATCCGCCGGCGCGGCGGAACGGTCGGCGATCCCGATGCGCAGGCGCCGCCCGACGCACAATCCGATGCGGCGACGCGCGCGATGATCGATCAGTTTCCGATGTCCGATCGGGCGAAGTCGCTGATCGCCGAGCTGGAGACATCGACGCGCGATCCGTTGGCGGGAAAGACGGTGAAAGAGAAGCGCGCGATCCTCGATCACATCAGTTACGAGCACTATATCCGCCAATATTGGGGCGCGACCGACGAAGTCGTTGCTTATTACCAGCAACGACTGGAGGGCCTGTGGGCGGTGGGCATCGATGCCTTGTCGGCGTCGCAGTCGTTCGGATCGGTGCCAGGCTCGCGCGGGCTGAAACTCGGCCGCGAGCATGACGAAGAACCCTATATCTATCACTTTCCCGACGGCAATGCGTCGATCGCGCGGATGCTGGTGCGGCGGCTGGTGCCGGGCTCGGCGCCGGGGAGCACGATGGAGGACATCCTGTTCGCCCGGTTCGATTATGCCGCGCTCGATCGCGCGGGCGCGCCGGTGCGGCTGCGGCTGCAATCGACCGCGGTCAAGGTCCGCAATGCGGGGGCGCATACCGAAGTGGGCTATGTGCGCGACGGGAAGCTGGTGCGCGCCAGGGCGCGCAATACGGTGCTCGCCTGCTATAACATGATGATCCCCTATATCCTCGACGGGGTGCCGGCGGCGCAGGCGGCGGCGCTGCGCATGAACGTCAAGGCGCCATTGGTCTATGTCAACGTCGCGCAGCGCAACTGGCGCGCCTGGGCGAAGCTGGGCATCGACACTATCCGCAATCCGGCGGGGATGTTCTCGTCGATGATGCTCGATTTCCCGGTGTCGCTCGGCAATTACCATTTCGCGCGCACCCCCGACGATCCGATCGTCGCGCATCTCATGTTCGTGCCGATCTCGCCGGGCAAGGGGCTCGACATGCGCGCGCAATTCCGCGCCGGCCACGCGCGGATCTATGCGATGAGCTTCGGTGATTTCGAACGCGGCATCCGGGATGAGATGACCCGCATCCTCGGCCCCGGGGGCTTCGATTTCGACCGCGACGTCGCCGGTATCACGGTCAACCGCTGGCCGCACGGCTATGCCTATACCGCGGACCCGCTGTGGGACGATCCGGCGGTGCAGGCCGAACGCGTCCGTGTCGCGCGCCTGCCCGTCGGCGGGGTCACGATCGCCAATTCGGACGCGGGATGGGATGCCTACACCAATGTCGCGATCGACGAGGCGCATCGCGCGATCGGCGAGATCGCGGCGATGCGGCGCGGTGCTGCCGCCACGAAGGCGGGTTGATTGGGCGCGCGGTGTCGCGCGCGGTCCGGACGAGGGGGAAGAGAGACATGGACAGCAGGTTGCAGCAGAACCGCCGGGGCTTCATCGGGCTCGCCGCAAGCGGCGCGGCCGGGCTGATCGGCGGCGGGTGGAGTAATGTCGCCGCGGCGTTGACCGGGGCCGACGCCGATCTGATCGTCCGCAACGCCAAGGTCTATACCGTCGACGACAGCCGGCCAACCGCGCAGGCATTTGCGGTGAAGGACGGGCGCTTCATCGCGGTCGGATCGAGCGAGGAGATCGCCGGGCTGGCGGGGCGGCGAACCACCGTCATCGATGCCAAGGGGATGACCATCACCCCCGGCTTCATCGATTGCCACAACCACGCATCGGGCAATTCGCTGCTGTATGACGTGCTGGTCGGCAATCCATTCGAAGTCGAATTCGTCACGATCGACAGCATCATCCAGAAGCTGCGCGCGCGGGCCGCGGAAACGCCGGGCGATAGCTGGATCCGCGGCGAATTCTACGACGATACCAAGATCAAGGATAAGCGCCCGCTCGATATCCGCGATCTCGACAAGGTGTCGACCACCCGGCCGGTTTCTGTGCGCCACCGCGGCGGGCACACGATGGTGTACAATTCCAAGGCGTTCGAGCTCGCCGGCGTGACCAAGGACACGCCCGATATGCCGAGCGGCACCTATGACAAATTCCCCGACGGTACATTGAACGGCCGGGTCACCGATCGCGCCAATGCAGTATTCGAAAAGGTCGGGCGGACGATCGATTGTTCCCCCGACGAGCGCGATCGCCGCGATCGCGAAGGCGCGGCGCATATCTCGCAGATGTTCGCCAGATATGGGTTGACCGGCGTGTGCCATCAGGGCGGCAATCTGCGCGCGATCCAGCAGATCCGCGCGCAGGACCGGCTGCTCCACCGGGTGAGTTACGAACCGGCGGCGGATGTCGTCGAGACGATGATCGCGGCCGGGCAGATGACCGGCTTCGGCGACGAATGGATCCGGCTGGGCGCGACGATCGAGCATACCGCCGACGGCTCCTTCTCCGAGCGGACGATGGCGCTCAGCGCGCCCTATCCGGGATCGACGACCGGCTATCGCGGCAATGTCACCGAAACGCAGGACGATCTGAACGCCTGGTGCGAACGCATGCACCGCGCCGGGATCCAGGTGAATTGCCACGCCAATGGCGATGTCGCGATCGATCATGTGCTCACCGCCTATGAGCGCGCGCAACGATTGCTGCCCAACCGCGACACGCGGTGGAAGATCACCCATTGCAGCCTCGTCAACGACGATCTGCTGCGGCGGATGAAGGCGCTCGGCGTCTCGCCCGCGCTGTTCAACACCTATGCTTATTACAATGCCGACAAATTCCACTTCTACGGCAAAGAGCTGATGAGCCACATGATGCCCTATCGCAGCATGTTGGACATGGGCATCCCCGCGTGCATCGGCTCCGATTTCCCGCCGGGGCCGTTCTCGCCGCTGATGGGGATACAGGGGATGGTGACGCGCACCGGCTGGAACGGCGAGACCTGGGGCGCCAACCAGCGGATCAGCGTTGCCGAAGCCATCCGCGTGAGTTCGCTCAACGGCGCCTATGATACGCACGAAGAGCATATCAAGGGCTCGATCACGCCGGGCAAGCTCGCCGATTTCGTCATGCTGGCGGACGATCCGCACGCGATCGATCCGTCGCGGATCAAGGATATCCAGATCGTCCGCACCGTCGTCGGCGGTCGCACCGTCTATCAGGCGTGAGCCGGGTGACCCATTTTCGGGACGGCGCGGCGCCGGCGCAACTGGGGCACAGCCTGCGCCGGCGGCATGTCGAGATGATCGCGATCGGCGGGATCATCGGCGCCGGGCTGTTCGTCGGCAGCAGCAGCGCGATCGCGATGGTCGGCCCGGCGGTGATCGTCAGTTATGCGGTCGCCGGGCTGATCGTGCTTTTCGTCATGCGGATGCTGACCGAAATGGCGGTGGCGGTGCCGGGGGAACAGGCCTTTCCGGAATTCGCGCGGCTGGGGCTCGGCCATTGGGCGGGCTTCATGAGCGGCTGGCTCTACTGGTATTTCTGGGTCGTGGTGGTCGCGATCGAGGCAATCGCCGGCGCCAATATCATCCACGCCTGGCTGCCGATGTTCGCCGTCTGGCAGATCGGCGTCGCGCTGATGGCGGTGCTGACCGCGGTCAATCTGCTGTCGACCCGCTCTTACGGCGAGTTCGAATTCTGGCTCTCGTCGATCAAGGTCGCCGCGATCCTCGCCTTCATCCTTATCGCGCTGGGCTATGTGACCGGGCTGACCAATCCGGCGGGGCCGACCTTCGCGAACCTCGTCGCGCGCGGCGGCTTCGCGCCGCACGGGTGGCCGGCGGTGCTGGCGGGCGTCACCAGCGTCATCTTCGCGCTGACCGGGGCGGAGATCGCGACGATCGCGGCGGCCGAATCGACCGAATCCTCGGGAATGATCGCGCGGATGACCAGCACCGTCGCGCTTCGCATCCTGATCTTCTACGTGCTGTCGATCGGGCTGATCGTCGCCGCGGTGCCGTGGACGGCGATCGTGCCGGGGATTTCGCCCTTCACCACCGCGCTGGCGACGATCGGCATCCCCGGCGGGGCGTGGATCATGAGCGCGATCGTGCTGGTGGCGGTGCTGTCGTGTCTCAACTCGGGGCTCTACGTCACCTCGCGCGTGCTGTTCGCATTGGCGGCGAGCGGCGATGCGCCGCAGGCGCTGGTGCGGGTCGGCCGGCGCAAGGTGCCGACGCGGGCGATCCTCATCGCGAGCATCTTCAGCTATGGCGCGCTCGCGGCGTCGGTCCTGTCGCCGACCCTGGTCTTCACCTTTCTGGTCAACGCCTCGGGCGCGATCATGCTGGTGATCTACCTGTTGATCGCGGCCTCGCAATTGCGGTTGCGCGCGCGGCTGGAGCGCGAGACCCCCGAGCGGCTCTCGATCCGCATGTGGTTTCATCCCTGGGGATCGCTCGCCGCGATCGCGGCGATGGCGGCGGTCCTCGTGACAATGGCGCTGACCCCGGACCTCTCAGCGCAATTCTACGCCAGCCTCGCGCCGATCCTCATGATCGGTCTCGCCCTCTCGCTGGTCCGCCGCCGCCGGAAAGCCCGCGGCGCGAGCGCTGCTACTTCGCCCGCCCGGCGCTCGGCTTCGCGATCTTGATCGCATCGAGGGCCGCCGGATCGGCGATCGCGGTGGCCGGGACATCGCCGCCGTTCACCTTCTGGAAGAAGACGACGAGCGCGATCGCCTCGGCCGGCTTGAGCGACCCCGGATCGTCCATCGGCATCGTCGAGACGATCTCGTCGTACAAAGCGCGCGCGGGGCGGCCGTTCCAGTGCGACCAATAAGCCTCGCCCGCCAGCGCCGGGCCGCCGCCGCCGGTGAGCTTCGCGCCGTGGCACGCGGCGCAGCGGCCGGCATAGGTCTGCGCACCCGCGGCGGCTTGTTGCTCGCCGCTTGGCGACCCGGTCTGCGCCGACGAGGCGCCGGCGAGAAGCACCATCCCGCCGAGCCCGGCGATCATCTTCCGCTGCACAATTCCCTCCTGCTCGTTATCGCCGCGCTGCGCGGGCGGTGACTTTCGGGGTCAGGCGCACGAGCTTGCCGGGATTGGCATCCTCGACGGCCCACAAGGCGCCGTCGGGCGCTTCGGCGATGTCGCGCACGCGAAAGCCCAGCGCCCAGCGCTCGGCCGGTTTCGCCTTGCCCGCCGCGTCGAAGGTGACGCGGTTGAGCGACATGCTCCCCAACCCGCTGATCAGTGCCGAGCCGCGCCACCCGCGGAACAGCGCGCCGTGATAGAACATCAGATTGCCCGGCGCGATCACCGGGGTCCAATAGATCACCGGCTTTTGCAGATCGGGGCGCGTATCGGGGCTCGGGATCGGCACGTCGTCGTAATTGACCGCATAGGATACGAGCGGCCAGCCGTAATTCTTCCCCGGCTCGATCAGGTTGAGCTCATCGCCGCCCTTGGGGCCGTGCTCCACTTCCCACAACCGCCCGTCGGGCGCGAAGGCCAGGCCGTAAGGGGTGCGATGCCCGCTCGTCCAGATTTCCGCGGGCGCCTGGTTGATGCCGGGCACCTTATAGGTCTGGATGACCGGGGCGGTCTTCGCCGCTTCGGTATCCTTGGGCGGATCGATCAGCGTCAGCGTCGCGGCCCCCGTGCGGCCAGCTCCCGGATTGCCCGGCGCGGGCTTGCCGTCGAGCGTCAGCCGCAGGATCTTGCCGAGCGGGCTATCGGGGTTCTGCGCCGGGGTCATGCGCTGGCGATCGCCGACCGTGAGGAACAGATATTTGTGATCGGGCGAGAAAGCGACCGCCGCGCCGAACTGCCCGCCTTTGCCCCTGGGCATGTCGCGCCAGATCACGTTGAGATGATCGAGCCGCGCCTTGCCCCCTTCGATCACCAGTTTCGCATGCGCGAGCGCAAGGCCCGAGCCGCCCTCGCCGGGCTCGGCATAGGTCAGGTAGATGCCGTGATCGGCGGCAAAGGTCGGCGCGGTATAGACGCCGAGCATCCCGCCCTGTCCCTTGAAGAGCACCGCGGGGGCGCCCGCGACCGGCACTTTTGCGCCCTTTTGCGTGACGAGCCACAGCCCGCCCGGCTTTTCGGTGACGAGCATCCGGCCGTCGGGCAGAAAGGCGATGCGCCACGGCGTGTTGAAGGTGGCGACCGGGGTGACCGTGAAGGGGAGGGTGGACTCCGGCTTGATCGCGCCGGCGTTGATCTGCGCCGCGAGCGGGGTGGCGGTCAGTGCCATCAGGGCAGCGGCGATGGCGGGCATCGACCGGTCGATCGGAAAATGGTTCATGCGAGCTCGCCTATGTCTCTTTTACGGGAAGGGAATTTGCTGCAGCGAGGTCTCTATCGCATCTGCGCCCGCTTGTCCCAATAGGGAGAAATCGGCGGTCGAGACGATCGCGCGCTTGCCGACCACCGCGACCGAGGTGGGGTTCTTCGGCAGCCCCTCGGCGATCGTGCGGACTGCGGCCTGATCGCCCGCGACGATGAGCTCGTCGATCCGGCCGCCGCCCTCGGCGAGCGCGAAGCGGTTGCGGCCGATCGCGCGCATCCCGTCGGGGCGTTCGAGCGGTTGCGAGAGGGTGATTGGCTGGATCGTTGCCGGACCGTTGCCACTATCGGTCGCGATGCGGAAAAGCTTGCCGCCGCGGAAGGTGTTGACCAGCAAGGCGCCGTCATCGAGCAGCGCGAGGCCGTCGGCCGAGGCGAGTTCCGGCGCGGCCGCGATCACGGTGAACGCCTCCGCGCCGGGGCGCAACCGCAGGACGCGCCCGCCCGCGAAATCGGTCGCATAGACCGTGCCGTCGGGGGCGACCGTCATGTCGTTGCAGCCGCCGTCGAACGGATAGCGCCGGCGCTCCGTGCCCGTCGCGAGATCGAAGGCGCGGATCGAGGCCGGCCCCTTGGCGCCCTGCGGGCCGGGGGCATAGGTGCAGGCCCAGAGCATATTGCGGCGATCATCGGCGAAAAGCCCCATCACCCGGCTTGCCTCCTCGGGGCGGAGCGTGATCCACGGCGTCGCGACGGCCGCGCGCGGCGCGGCGCGATAGATCACCGCCTTGTGGACATTGCCCGCGAAGATCGTGCCGTTGCGGCTGGCGGTCAGGCTTTCGGGGAAGACCCCGCGGTCGGCGATGCGGATCGCGGGCGATCCCGGCGGCTGCGCCGCGATCGCGATACTCCAGGCGGCGGCGGCAAGAAAGATCGGCTTGAGCATCGTCCCCATCTCGCATCATCCGCGCCGGATGCCGAGCAAAAAAAGGGCATGAAACCGCCGGCGGTGGTTGGGAGGGAATGGGCCGGCGGTCTCATGCCCAGTGCGCTACATTCCTTTGCCGGTGCGCGAATAGATCACATAATATTTGGTATAGCCCTCGGTATCCCATTTGCCGCGCCATTCCGCGGGAAGGATCACCGCATCACCCGCTTCGAGCCTGGTCACCTCGCCGTCGAGCGAGGTCAGCGTCACGCTGCCGCTGGTGAAGAGCATGAATTCGTCGACGCCGTAATCGCGTTTGGTGGCGTCGAAATGGCTCGGCCCGGATTTATACATGCCGCTTTCGAATTTCTGGTCGCTCGACTTCATGACGATATTGTCGAGCGTGGTATTCGCGCCGTGCGATTCCCTGACGACTTTCGGCTGGCTGAAGATCGGCCCGGCGGCATCTCCCTTGGAAATCTTGTGCGGGTGAATGACCTCGGCCGAAGCGGTGCCGAAGCCGACGGCGGCGGCGGCCGAAATCAGTGATAGTGCGATGCGCATGACGGCGATTTCCTTCGGGAATGGAGCGATGATCATTGGCGATAGGCGATCGTCAGTCCGATCGTCCGCGGGCGCAGCGTCTCCTGCGTGAAGAGCAGCGAATCCCTGTTCTGGTGGCTGTAGCCGATCCGCGGGGTCGCATTCAGCAGATTGTCCGCGAAGATCGAGACGTTGAGGCCGCCGATGATCGCGCCCATCCGCATCGTGACCTGGGTCCGCGCGCTATCGGCCAGCGCCAGCGGATCGTAGGAC
>NZ_MKRR01000137.1:83874-90768 GCF_001897045.1 Sphingomonas sp. 66-10 | reverse complement strand
GAGAAGGTCCACGGCGGGCCGCCGATCGCATCGCCGGCCGAGACCACCGGGCTGCTCGATCCGAACGCCAGCGTCTGGGTGTAGACGGCATCGGTATAACCCACCGACGCATCGATCGAGAGGCCGTGTATCGGCATGACGGTCAATTGCAGATCGAAGCCGCGGCTGCGCGCCTGGCCAAGGTTACCGGTGAACTGGATGCCGCACGAATTGAGATTGACGCTCTGCTGGATGCCCTTCCACTTGATCGTATAGGCGGACACGGCGATCTGGAGCTTGTTGTCGAACAGCTTGTTCTTGCTGCCGATTTCGAAGCTGCTGACGGTATCCGACTTATAGCTGTCGGGCGAGGAGGTCAGCCCAAGCTGCTTGAGATCGGGGGCGCAGGCGTTGAACGGAACCGGCGCATTGGCGCCCCCCGGGCGGAAGCCCTTGGCCCAGGTCGCGTAGAGCAGGTTGTTGTTGTCGACCTGCCAGTTGACCCCGACCTTCGGGGTGACCGGGGTTTCCGATGCCTCGCCGGCGCCGGTGGTGCGCGCGCCGTTCTGCGAGCCGTCCGAGAAATTCACGAACGAGAATTTGGTATGCGCGACGCGAACGCCGCCGCTGATCTTCACTCCCGCAAGCAACTCATAGGTCATGTCGAGGAAACCGGCGATCTGGCTGTCGGTGCCTTTGGTGCTGGTGATATAGCTGTCTTGTCCGTAGAGCGGATAGCCGAAGAAATCCTCGAGGCTCTGCCCGAACACTGCGTTGAAGAAATCGTTGCCCTGCGGATCGACGAGTTCCTCGATGCTCCGCTGCACCGAATGCTGGTAGAAAGCGCCGATGACCCATTTGAAGCGTGCGTCGGGGTTGGCCGACTGCAGACGGATTTCCTGGGTCCAGATCTTCTGGGTGTTGGTCACCTTCGACGGGCTGAGATAGCGCGGCAGCGCCGGATTGACTCCGGTCGGGGTCAGGAACGGGAAAAAGGCCTGTCCGGGAACGCCGCCGTCCTGAAAGCCGCAGCCGCTTTCGTAGCAATCCTGATAATAAGACAGGTTGTAGAGCGTTCCGTCATATCCGGTATAGTTGGTTCGGCTGAAATAAGACGTGTTCAAGATGAACGATATACTGTCGGTATCGTACCGGATATTGAGCGTCGGAAGAATATATCTGTCCTTCGATCCGCGATATTCCGGCGAGCCGTTCCTGAAATCGCCGTTGGCGATATTGGAGATCGCCGGAAAGAAACTGTCGGTCATGTGCGTCGTGCGTTGCTGCCACAGGATCGACGGGGTGATCAGCAAGCCCTCGGTCGGCTGCCAGGCCAGCGCGCCGCGCAGCACCGTGACATCGCCGTAATTGATGTTCTTATTGTCGATCTGGTTGGTCTTGTAATCGACATGATCGATATAGCCGCCGTCGCGGCGATGCCACGCGCTCAGCCGCACGCCGAGCTTGTCGGTGATGATCGGCGTACCGATTGCGGAGCCGATCTCATAGCTCACGCCGCCGCCCTGCGTCGCCGAAATCTCGGCGCGGTCATAGGTGCCGAAGGTGGTGAGGCTCGGTTGCGGGGTGATATAGCGTACGGTGCCGCCCTCCGACCCCGCCCCGAACAACGTGCCCTGCGGCCCGCGCAATACTTCGACGCGATCGAGATCGAAGATCGCCGGCGCGGAATTGTCTGCGCTGAAGCCGAGATTGCGCATCTGGATCGGCGTATCGTCGATATAGATACCGGTGGTCCCCGATCCCGCGCCAGACGAAATGCCACGAATACTGATCTGGTTGCCGTCGGAATTGAAGCGGACGCCGGGCGTGAAGCGCGCGACTTCGTTGAAGCTCTTCATCCCCTTCGAATCCATGCTCTGCTGGGAGAAAGCGCTGATGCTGATCGGCACCTTGGAGATGAACTGCGCCTGGCGCGTCGCTGTGACGACGATCTCGCCCGGATTTCTGTCGCTGGCGGCGGTTTGCGCGGGCGGGGCGCTTTGCGCGCTGTCATCGGTCGTGTCGGGCGATGCGACGGTCTGTGCGACGCTCGGCAGCGGCAAGGCCGCGGTTGCCAGAAGAATCCACTTGTCCAGGCGCATGTTAGTCCCCCTTCGGATCGCTGTTTTTCGTTGAGCTCGGCGATTGTTCGACCGGCGTACGCAACTTCCCCATCAAGAATCGGCGGTCGCACGAACGATAATGACACATAATTGTGATCACAAGTCAATTGTGATCACAAGCAGTTCGAAAAGGGGCGTCTCGGCGAGCCGGCCGGACTCGATCGAAACCCGTGCTTTTCTGCGATTTCGCGGGCAGATATGGGCGACGTCACCGGGGGTGGCGAGTGGTAGCGCGAGGGTCCGACGAGGCGTCGGTGCCCGAAAAGCTCGCTCACTTCGCGCTTGATTTGCATTATGTGATCACAGTATGCGCTGGCAACCGATGCCAAACCCAGCCGGATCACCGGCCGCGTCACGTGACATCGCGAGCATCCGACCGGAGGGCCAGTGACCAACGCCGATCTTCTCAAGCGCCGCGAAGCGGCCGTGCCGCGCGGGGTCGCGACCGCGACCCCGGTTTTCGCGGGTAAAGCCGCCAATGCCGAATTGTGGGATGTCGAGGGGCGCCGCTTCATCGATTTCGTCGGCGGCATCGCGGTGCTCAACGTCGGGCATCGCCACCCGAAGATCGTCGCGGCGGTGGCCGATCAGCTCGATCTCTATTCGCACACCGCGTTCCAGGTCGTCGCCTATGAGCCTTATGTCGCGCTCGCTGAGCGGCTCAACGCGCTCGCGCCGATGGCGGGCGCGGCCAAGACGATCTTCTTCTCGACCGGGGCCGAGGCGACCGAGAATGCGGTCAAGATCGCGCGCGCCGCGACCCGGCGCAGCGGGGTGATCGCGTTTCGCGGCGGGTTCCACGGCCGCACGCTCTTCGCCTCCGCGCTGACCGGCAAGGTCGCGCCATACAAGCAGCAATTCGGCGTGATGCCGCCGGGGGTGTTCCACGCGCCGTTCCCCGATGCCGAGGCCGGGATTTCGAGCGAGGCGAGCCTTGCCGCGCTCGATGATCTGTTCGCGGCGGATATCGCGCCGCACGATGTCGCCGCGATCATCATCGAGCCGGTGCAGGGCGAGGGCGGGTTCCGCATCGCGCCGGTCGACTTCGTCCGGCAATTGCGCGCGATCTGCGACCGGCACGGCATCCTGCTGATCGCCGACGAGGTGCAGACCGGGTTCGCGCGCACCGCGCGGATGTTCGCGATCGAACATTATGGGGTCGAGCCCGATCTGATGGCGGTGGCCAAATCGATGGGCGGCGGCTTCCCGCTCTCCGGGGTGATCGGGCGCGCCGCTATCATGGACAGCGTCGAGCCCGGCGGGCTCGGCGGCACCTATGCCGGCTCGCCGATCGCCTGCGCGGCGGGGCATGCGGTGCTCGACGTGATCGCGGAGGAGCGGCTGCTCGATCGTGCCGAGGCGATCGGCGCGATCGCCCAACGTCGTCTCGAGCAACTGGCGGCACGCAACGATACGCCGTCGATCACCGGCATCCGCCGCCTCGGCGCGATGATCGCGTTCGATCTTCCCGACGCCGCGACGACCAAGGCGCTGTGCGGTGCGGCGCTGTCGCGCGGGCTGATCCTGCTGAGCTGCGGCGTCGAGGGGCGCACGATCCGCATCCTCGTGCCGCTGACGGTGAGCGACGCCGTGCTCGACGAAGGGCTGGCGATCCTGGGTGACGCGCTGGCGGAGACCAGGGGATGATCGCCGATCTGCTCGGCCGCCGCGATCTGCTGCGCGGCGCCGGCTATATCGACGGCCAATGGATCGATCGCGACGACCGGTTCGACGTGACCAACCCCGCCGACGACAGCGTCATCGCATCGGTCGCCCGGCTCGGCCGCGCCGAGGCGGTCCGCGCGGTCGATGCCGCGGAAAGGGCGCTCCCGGCGTGGCGCGCCCTGCCGGCCAAGGCGCGGTCGGTGATCCTCAGGCGCTGGCACGATCTGATCCTCGCGCATGGCGACGATCTCGCGCGGCTGCTGACCGCCGAACAGGGCAAGCCGCTGGCGGAGGCGAAGGGCGAGATCGCTTATGCCGCGTCGTTCGTCGAATGGTTCGCCGAGGAGGCCAAGCGCGCCAACGGCGATGTCATCCCCGGGCCGACCGCGACGCGGCGGCTGGTGGTCGTCAAGCAGCCGGTCGGCATCGTTGGCGCGATCACCCCGTGGAATTTCCCCGCGGCGATGATCACGCGCAAGGTCGCACCAGCGCTGGCGGTGGGATGCACCGTCGTGCTCAAGCCGTCCGAACTCACCCCGCTCACCGCCTTTGCGCTCGCCGTACTGGCGGACGAAGCGGGCATCCCGGCCGGGGTGTTCAACATCGTCGCGGGCGACGCGCCGGCGATCGGCGAGGTGCTGACCGGCGATCCGCGCGTGCGCAAATTCACCTTCACCGGATCGACCCCGGTGGGCAAGATGCTCGCGGCGCGATGCGCGGGAACGGTCAAGCGCGTCTCGCTCGAACTCGGCGGCAACGCGCCGCTGATCGTCTTTCCCGACGCCGATCTCGACAATGCGATCGAAGGCGCGATGGCGGCCAAGTTCCGTAACACCGGGCAGACCTGCGTCTGCGCCAATCGGATCTACGTCCACCGCGATATCTATGACGATGTCGCGCATGCGCTGGCCGAGCGGGTCGCGTTGCTGCGCACCGGCGCGGGGCTGGGCGGCGCGACCGATGCGGGGCCGTTGATCAACCGGGCGGCGGTCGAAAAGGTCGAGCGGCATGTCGCGGATGCGCGTGCCGGCGGCGGGCGGGTGCTGACCGGCGGTGCGCGCATCGGCGATCGCGGGAACTTCTACGCGCCGACGGTGTTGGCCGACGTTTCGCCTGACGCGCTGCTGTGCCGCGAGGAGACGTTCGGCCCGCTCGCCGCGCTCGTCCCGTTCGACAGCGAGGCGCAGGTGATCGATTATGCCAACAGCGGCTCCGCCGGCCTCGCCGCCTATTTCTACACCCGCGATGCCAGCCGGATCTGGCGGATGGGCGAGGCGCTCGATTACGGCATGGTCGGCATCAACACCGGGCTGATCTCGACCGAGGTCGCGCCGTTCGGCGGGATGAAGGAATCGGGCCTCGGCCGCGAAGGCTCGCATTACGGGACCGCCGAATTCCTCGATATCAAATTGCTCTGCCAGGAGATCGCACCGGCCTGATCGCGTCGCGGCATCAAAACGTTCAAGGAGAGGGTTCAATGCGCATCGGTGTGCCCAAGGAAATCAAGACCCACGAATATCGCGTCGGCCTGACCCCGTTCGCGGTGCGCGAATATGTCGCGCACGGCCATGAGGTGATGATCGAGCGCGGCGCGGGAACCGGGATCGGCGCGGCCGACGCCGAATACCAGCGCGCCGGCGCGCGGATCGTCGAGACCGCGGTGGAGATCTTCGCCACCGCCGAGATGATCGTCAAGGTGAAGGAGCCACAAGCGGCCGAATGGGCGCAGCTGCGCGAAGGGCAGATATTGTTCACCTATCTCCACCTCGCGCCCGATCCCGATCAGGCCAACGGTCTTCTCGAATCGGGGGTTACCGCGGTCGCTTATGAGACGGTCACCGACGATCGCGGCGCGCTGCCGCTGCTGGCGCCGATGAGCGAGGTCGCCGGGCGGCTGTCGATCGAGGCGGCGGGCGATGCGCTCAAGCGGCATTCGGGCGGGCGCGGGCTGTTGCTCGGCGGGGTGCCGGGGGTGCGGCCGGCGCGCGTCGTGGTGCTGGGCGGCGGCGTCGTCGGCACGCATGCCGCGCGGATGGCGGTCGGGCTCGGCGCCGAGGTGACGGTGATCGACCGGTTCATTCCCCGGCTGCGCGAACTCGACGAATTGTTCGGCGGGCGGGTGCGCACCCGCGTCTCGACGATCGACGCGGTGGAATCGGAGATCGCAGACGCCGATGCAGTGATCGGCGCGGTGCTGATCGCGGGCGCCAGCGCGCCGCGGCTCGTCACCCGCGCGATGCTGTCGCTGATGAAGCCGGGGGCGGTGGTGGTCGACGTCGCGATCGATCAGGGTGGCTGTTTCGAGACCTCGCACGCGACGACGCACGCCGATCCCACCTATGTCGTCGATAATATCGTGCATTATTGCGTCGCCAACATGCCCGGCGCGGTGCCGCTGACGTCGAGCTTCGCGCTCAACAACGCGACGCTGCCTTACGGGCTCGCGCTCGCCGACGGCGGGGTGGAGGCAATCCGGCGCAATCCGGGGCTCGCCGCCGGGCTCAACCTGCATCGCGGGACCGTCTTCAACCAGGCGGTCGGCGCCAGCCTCAACCTGCCTTGGAAGCGGCCGGACGCGCTGGCGGCATAGGCCGGTGCGGACGCGCCTTGCTTGACAATAGCGGACCCTTTGCCAAAGGATGTCCGGCCAATGTGATCACAGATTTTTTGGAGAGCCGTATGAGCGACGAGCGCGCAAAGGATCACGGCGAGGATCGCGATCTCGGCATGGGGCGCAGGATCGAGCGACGCGATTTCCTGCAAGGCATGCCGATCGCCGCGCTTGCCGTGGGGCTCGCGCCGCAACTTGCCGAGGCCGCGGCGGTGGAGCGCGCGGCGCAGGATCGTCCCGGCTATTATCCGCCCGCGCTCACCGGGATGCGCGGCAGCCACCCCGGCTCGTTCGAGGATGCGCATGCGCTGCGCGACGGGGACGCGGTGGGGAGCAAGCCGGTCGATACCGGCGAGGTCTATGATCTCGTCGTGGTCGGGGCGGGGATCAGCGGCCTCAGCGCCGCGCATTTCTACCGCGAAGCCGCGGGCAAGGGCGCGCGCATCCTGATCCTCGACAATCACGACGATTTCGGCGGGCACGCCAAGCGCAACGAATTCACCGTCGGCGGCCGCC
>NZ_MKRR01000137.1:82216-83864 GCF_001897045.1 Sphingomonas sp. 66-10 | reverse complement strand
GCCCTATAGCGCGGTGGCGGACGGGGTCATGAAGACGCTCGGGATACGCCCGGAGGAGCTGGCCAAGGCGTCCGACGATCATGATCTGTATAGCGGGCTCGGGCTCGGCGATGGGGTATTCTTCGACAAGGAGACCTTCGGCGAGGACAAGCTCGTGCGCAGCCCCGGCGGTCGTCGCGGGCCGAAATCGCGCGAGGGTTATGCCGCGTTTCTCGCCGAGGCGCCGCTGTCGGCAGCGGTCCGCCGCGACATCCTCGATATCGAGACGGGCGATACCGATTATCTGCCGGGGCTGTCGTCGGACGAGAAGAAGGATCGTCTGTCGCGTATCAGCTATCGCGATTTCCTGTTGCAGCATGCGAAGGCCGATCCGGGCGTCATCGCTTTCTACCAGCACCAGACTGACGGGCTTTGGGGGTGCGGGATCGACGCGGTTTCGGCGCTCGATTGCTGGGGCAGCGGCCTTTCGGGGTTCCAGGGGCTGAAGCTCGCGCCGGGCGCCACCCCGCGGATGGGCTATACGCCGGGCGGCTATGCGGCGACCGGCGGTTCCTACGAATTCCATTTCCCCGACGGCAACGCCTCGATCGCGCGGCTCCTGGTGCGTCATCTGATCCCGGCGGCGATCCCGGCGGATAGCGCGGAAGGCATCGTTACCGCGCGCGCGGATTATGGCCAGCTCGATCGGCCGGGCAATGCGGTGCGGATCCGGCTTTCCAGCATCGTCGTCAATGCGGCCAACACCAGCCCCAATGGCCGGACCGGGGCGGCGGTCATCTATCGGCGGTTCGGCAAGACCTATCGCGTGCGCGCCAAGCATGTCGTGCTGGCGTCGTGGAACATGATGATCCCCTATATCTGCCCCGAGCTGCCCGAGGCGCAGAAGGCGGCGCTGCATTATCTGATCAAGACGCCGCTGGTCTATACCACCGTCGCGCTGCGCAACTGGCAGGCTTTTGCCAAATTGGGCGTCGCCAATGTCTCTTGCCCGGGCGGCTATCATACCGATTTCGGCCTGATGCAGGCGCAGCATATCGGGCGCTATCAGACCCCGCGTTCGCCCGACGAGCCGATCCTCGTCCATATGACGCGCACCCCGGCGAAACCGGGCCTCCCCGAACGCCAGCAGCATCAGGTGGGGCGGATGGATCTGCTCACCACCCCGCTCGAAACCTTCGAGCGCAACATCCGCAACCAGATGGCGCGGGCGATGGCCGGGAGCGGGTTCGATCCGGCGCGCGATATCGTTGGGATCACCGTCAATCGCTGGCCGCACGGTTATGCGCCCGAATATAATTCGCTGGTCGACCCCGACGAGGGGCTTCCGCTCAAGGCGGCGCGCGCCCGCTTCGGTGCGATCACAATCGCCAATGCGGATTCGGGCGGCGGCGCCTATACCGACGTGGCGATGGATCAGGCGCACCGCGCGGTCTCGGAGCTGCTGGGTTGAGCACTGCGCGGGTCATTGACTCAAACAGTGATCACAGTTAGATCGTGTAACAGGGGCGCGACGCCGCGCCCCGTCGGGAGAAAGGCTTAATGGAACGACCGGTGCTCGGCGTGGTGTGTTGCACGCGCACGATCGGCGAGGAGCGGGCGCAGGCGGTGATGGAACGCTATGTAGCGGCGGCGATATCCTATGCGGATG
>NZ_MKRR01000137.1:81197-82208 GCF_001897045.1 Sphingomonas sp. 66-10 | reverse complement strand
TGTTATTGACCGGCAGCCCCTCGAACGTCGCGCCCGCGCTTTACGGGCAGGCCGATGCGGTCGACGCGGAAGGGCCGTTCGACGCCGCACGCGATACGATGACGCGCGATCTGGTCGATGCCTGCCTCGCGCTGCAAAAGCCGGTGTTCGGCATTTGTCGCGGGTTGCAGGAGCTCAACGTCGCATTCGGCGGCACGCTGCGCCGCGATACCAGCAAGGCGCCGGAGCTGCTGCCGCATCACGCCCCGGCGGATGCCGATTGGGACGGGATGTTCGGGCACGGCCATGATGTCGCGCTGGCCGAGGGCGGCGTGCTGCGGCGCGCGATCGGGCAGGATCGCCTGTGGGTCAATTCGGTCCATTTCCAGGGCATCGACCAACTCGGCGCCGGTTTGCGGGTCGAGGCGACCGCGCCCGACGGGATGATCGAGGCGTTTTCGGCGCGGGTGAACGGCGCGCCGGTGCTCGCGGTGCAATGGCATCCCGAATGGCAGACCGAGGCGAGCCCACAATCGCAAACATATTTCCGGCTGCTCGGCAGCGCCCTGCGCGGCGAACTTGAAGAATTCAACTGAGGATACGTCCAGTGGCTCTCAAAAATTATAATGTGGCTGAACTTCGCCGTCTCGATGTCGAGCATCATCTTGCCGCGCAGCAGGATCACGGGATGATGCGCGATATCGGCGGCGCGCGGATCATCACCCGCGCGGACGGCTGCTATATTCGCGACGCGGAAGGGAATGCGATCCTCGATGCTATGGCGGGGCTGTGGTGCGTCCAGGTCGGCTACGGGCGCAAGGAACTGGCCAATGCCGCTTATGAGCAGATGCTCGAACTGCCTTATTACAATACGTTCTTCAAAACGGCATCGCCGCCGACGATCGAACTGGCGAGCAAGATCGCGGGTCTATTGGGGGGCAACCTCAGCCACGTCTTCTTCAACAGTTCCGGGTCGGAGGCGATCGACACGATCATCCGCATGGCGCGCTTCTACTGGCAGGCGAAGGGGCA
>NZ_MKRR01000137.1:51250-81128 GCF_001897045.1 Sphingomonas sp. 66-10 | reverse complement strand
GGTTTCGGCGAAGATCCGCGCGCGTTCGGCGAGGCCGCGGCGGATGCGCTCGAGCAGAAGATCCTCGAAGTGGGGCCGGAGCGCGTCGCGGCGTTCATCGGGGAGCCGGTACAGGGGGCCGGCGGGGTGATCATTCCCCCCGAAACCTATTGGCCGCGGGTCGAGGCGATCTGTCGCAAATACGGCATCCTGCTGGTCAGCGACGACGTCATCTGCGGTTTCGGCCGGCTCGGCCAGTGGTTCGGCTTCCAGCATTTCGGCATCAAGCCCGATCTTGTGTCGATGGCCAAGGGGATGTCATCGGGCTATCTGCCGATCTCGGCCGTGGGGGTTGCTGATCATATCGTCGAGGTGCTGCGCGCGGTCGGCGACGATTTCGTTCACGGCTACACCTATTCGGGCCACCCCACCGCCGCCGCGGTGGCGCTCAAGAACATCGAGATCATGGAGAATGAGGATCTCGTACGCCGGACGCGGGAGGATACCGGCCCCTATCTGGCGCGGCGCATGGCGGCGTTCGCCGAGCATCCGCTGGTCGGCGAAGCGCGGTCGCTCGGGCTGATCGGCGCGGTGGAGATCGTGTCCAAGAAGGGAACCAATCAGCGCTTCGGCGGCAGCGAGGGGCCGGCCGGGCGGATCGTGCGCGACATCTGCATCACCAACGGCCTCATGGTGCGCGCGGTCCGCGACAGCCTCGTCATGAGCCCGCCGCTGACGATCTCCCACGGGGAAATCGACGACATCGTCGACATTATCGGCAAGTCGCTCGACGAGGCGGCGCCCGCTTTGGCCGCGCTGGGATAATCCCGCCGCGCCACCGCCATTGCTACGACGCCCGCGCAATGCGCGGGCGTTTTTCGTTCACGCCCGCGCCGCCGCGCCGGGAATTCAGGCTTTCGAGAAGGTGTCGCGTATCAGCAGGCCCATGCCGTCGCGCAGATCGGCCGCGATCGCATCGCGCAGCGCATCGGCGTCGGCGCTCTGAATCGCGTCCATCGCCATGCGATGCTGGTCGACGAGATTGGCCGTCCCGTAGCGGCCGTTGACGACCCGCATGAAGGGGCCGAACTGAAGCCATAAGCTCTCGATCAGTCGATTGAGCACCGGGCGGTTGTTGGCGCGATAGATGGTGAAGTGAAAACGAAAGTTATATTCCATGTACCGCACGACATCGCCGTCTTCCATTGCCTGATCGAGCGATGCATCGATCTCTTTCAAGGTTTTGAAAATCGCCGGTGTAATATTGGGCAATGCGTAGACTGCCGCCTCCGGTTCGAGCAGGAGCCGGCTGTCGAGGATGTCGTCGAGCCGCTCGGACGTCATCGGCGATACTTCGATGCGCCGCTTCGACCTGATCTGCACCGCGCCTTCGGCCGCCAGCCGCGACAAAGCGTCGCGCACCGGCATCTGGCTCACCCCCATCTCCAGCGCGAGGCTGCGGGTCGACAGGCTCACGCCGGGCACGATCTTCCCGGTGATCATCCGCGATCGCAGTTCCTCGTAGACGCTGGAGCGAAGCAGGGAGTCGGTCGCCGTCTCGCTCTCGGCCTTGGTGTCGTGTGATTTGAGCGGATTTGTAACAGCGTCCATCAGCCAGGGACCTCCTTGGCACGCTTTATTGGCAAACGGGTGCGAAGGATAGCGCCTGTTTTGCGTCCGGTTGCTCGCCGAATGGATCGTGCGCCGCCGGCCCGCCGCACGGCGATCCCTTCTAAACTGTGATAGCAGGCTGATGTGAAAGCGACGTGCCAAGCTGCGGTTCGGGAGCGCCAGGCGAGCGGGCGCGCCGGTCGTCCTTTAATTTCCCTGCGTCGGCCTCGCGTAAAACTTTCGGCAATCGAGAGAATCGCGCTTGCAAATATAGTGATCACAGTTATGCATGCCCCATGCAGAGCCTCTCGCAAGTTCAGGCGCGCGCCGCCGCACTCGTGCTGCCTGCGCATTGCGTCATCGACGGGCAATTGGTCGGGGCGGCCGACGGCGCGGTCTTCGATAATGTCACGCCGCGCGATGGCTCGATCCTCAGCCGCGTGCCGAGCTGCGGCGCGGCGGATGTCGATCGCGCGGTAGGCGCCGCGCGCGCGGCCTTCGGCGACCGGCGCTGGCGGGCGCTGGCGCCTGCTGCGAGGAAGAAGGCGCTGCTCGGGCTGGCCGAGCTGATGGAGCGTGATCGCGAGGATCTCGCGCTGATGGAAGCGCTCGATACCGGTAAGCCGATCTCCGACGCGCTGACTGTCGATGTCCCGCTCGCGATCGGCACGACCCGCTGGTATGGCGAGGCGCTCGACAAGATCTACGGCGAAGTGGGCCCGAACCACAGCGGCAAATTGTCCTATGCGGTGCACGAGCCGCTGGGCGTGGTCGGTGCGATCACACCGTGGAATTTCCCGCTGCACATGGCGATGTGGAAGGTCGCGCCCGCGCTGGCGATGGGCAATAGCGTGGTGCTGAAACCCGCCGAGCAATCGCCGCTGACCGCGATGCGCGTCGCGGAACTCGCGTTGGAGGCGGGGATCCCGCCGGGGGTGTTCAATGTCGTGACCGGTTTCGGCGAGACCGCGGGACAGGCCCTGTCGCGCCACATGGATGTCGACATGATCGCCTTCACCGGCTCGGGCGCGGTCGGGCGGCGGCTGATGATTGCCTCGGGCGAGAGCAATTTGAAGCGCGTCAGCCTCGAACTCGGCGGCAAATCGCCGCAGATCGTCTTCGCCGATTGCCCCGATCTCGACGCGGCGGCGCAGGCCGCGGTCTGGGGGATATTCTACAATCAGGGCGAGGTGTGCACCGCGGCGTCGCGGCTGCTGGTGCAGAAGGAGATCAAGGAGAGCTTCGTCGCGCGGGTGATCGAGATCGCGCGGGCGATCGAGGTCGGCGATCCGCTCGATCCGTCGACCCGCTTCGGCGCGATGGTCAGCAAGGAGCAGCTCGACACCGCGACGCGCTACATCGCGAAAGGCCTCGCGGAGGGCGGCGAACTGGTGCTCGGGGGCGCGCGGGCGCGCGCGGAAAGCGGCGGCTTCTATCTCGAGCCGACGATCTTCGACAATCTCACCCCGGCCTCCACGCTGGCGCGCGAGGAAGTGTTCGGCCCGGTGCTGGGGGTGCTGACGTTCGACGATGCGGACGAGGCGATCCGTATCGCCAACGATACCGTCTTCGGGCTGGCCGCCGGGCTGTGGACCGCCAATATCGATGTCGCGATGAAGGTCTCGCGCGCGCTTCATGCCGGGCTGGTGTGGGTCAACGGCTGGGACGCATGCGATATCACGATGCCGTTCGGCGGGTTCAAGCAATCCGGCTTCGGGCGTGACCGCAGCCTCCACGCGCTTCATAAATATGCCGATTTGAAATCCGTGACCTTCACCATTCGGGATGCCTGAAAACGATGACCGATCAAGCCGCCGGTGACGAACTCGACGCGTTTCTCGCCGCCCACCCCGATATCCAGTTCTTCGAGGTCCTGTTCACCGCGTTGAGCGGCGTGCCGCGCGGCAAGCGGTTGCGCCGGCACGAGATGCGCAACGTCTACGATTACGGGCGCTTCCTGCCCGGATCGATCCTGGTCAACGACATCACCGGCCAGGATTGCGAGGAGACCGGGCTGGTATGGGAGGACGGCGACGCCGATCGGCTGGGCAAGCCTGTTCCGGGCACCTTGGTGCCGGCGCCGTGGCTCGGGCCGGACGTCGGCCAGGTGATGCTGTCGCTCTACGAGCTAGACGGCACGCCGAACGATCTCGATCCGCGCCACGTTCTCGGCCGCGTGCTCGATCGCTTCGCCGCCGACGGCCTGACCCCGGTCGCGGCCTGCGAACTGGAATATTATCTGGTCGATGCCGAGCGGACCGCGGAGGGCGGTATCCAGCTGCCGCGGTCGCGCTTCAACAAGCTGCCGCCGCGCCACCACCAGGTCTATGGCCTGCCCGAGATCGAGGAGCAGGCGCCGTTCCTGCGCGATTTGTGGGCGGTGTGCGACGCGCAGGGGATTCCGCTCGAAGGCGTGATCTCGGAATATTCGCCCGGCCAGCTCGAATTGACGCTCAAGCACCGCCCCGACGCGTTGCGCGCCACCGACGAGGCGGTGATGTACAAGCGCGCCGCCAAGGGGATCGCGCTCAACCACGGGTGCGAGGCGACGTTCATGGCCAAGCCGTTCGCCGATCGCGCCGGCAGCGGTTTCCACGTCCATGTCAGCTTCAACGATCGCGAGGGCAACAATGCCTGCGCGAGCGAGAACCCCGAGGGATCGGAATTGCTGCGTCACGCCATCGGCGGGATGAAGCAATTGCTGCCCGAGGGCATGGCGATCTTCGCGCCGAACGCCAATTCCTACCGGCGCTTCAAGGCCAATTCCTATGCGCCGCAGGCCGCGGTGTGGGGCGTCAACAACCGGACGGTCTCGCTGCGTGTCCCCGCGGGGCTGCCGCATACGCGGCATGTCGAGCACCGCGTCGCGGGGGCGGACGCCAACCCGCATCTGACGCTCGCGGTGGTGCTGGCATGCGCGCATTACGGGATCGCCAATCGCATCGATCCCGGCGCGGCGGTGGTCGGCGACGGCTATGCCGCGGCGCGCGAATCGGGGCAGTATCTGCCGACCAACTGGTTTGCCGCGGTCGATCTGTTCGAGCGTTCCGAGGTGCTGAAAGATTATCTCGGCGAGCGTTTCGTCAGGATGTTCAGCGCGGTGAAGCGCACCGAACAGGCACGGTTCTTCGATGAGATCCCGCCGATCGACTACGATTGGTATCTCAGAAATGCGTAAGAACAGAAGCGCGCGGCAACGACCGAGGCGCCCGATCAGGAACGAGGGGAAGAATGATGGCCGAGGAGGGTGACGCCCGCCTGGGGATGGACCGGCGCATCGAGCGCCGGGATTTTCTCCAGGGAGCGGCGATGACCGCGTCGGCGCTCGCGGCGCTCGCGGTCGACCCTCTCCATGCCGCCGGCGCCGCGTCGCAGCCCGCATCGCAGGATGCGGCCGGCTATTATCCGCCGACCCGCACGGGCCTGCGCGGCAGCCACCCCGGCTCGTTCGAGCAGGCGCATGCCTTGCGTGACGGAACGCCGCTCGCGGCGGCCGCGCCGACCGGTGAAGACTATGACCTGGTGGTGGTGGGGGCGGGGATCAGCGGGCTTTCCGCCGCCTATTTCTGGCGTCAGCGCCGCCCCGATGCGCGCATCCTGATCCTCGACAACCACGATGATTTCGGTGGGCACGCGAAGCGCAACGAATATCGCCTCGGCGGCCGCGTGATGCTGACCAACGGCGGCACGATGCTGATCAGCAGCCCGCGCCCCTATAGTCCCGAGGCGGCCGGGCTGATCAAGGATCTCGGGATCGATCCCGACGCATTGGAGGCGTCGGCCGACCGGTCGAAAGTCTATCGCGATCTCGGCCTCGGCGCGGCGATCTTTTTCGACAAGGAGACGTTCGGCGCCGACAAGCTCGTGCGCATGCCGCGCGGCAGCGGGCGCGGCGGGGCGCCCGATGCGGCGGCATTGGCGGCGGCGCTGGCGCAGGCGCCGCTGAGCGAGGCGGTGCGCCGCGATATCGTGCGGATCGAAACGGGGCGCGAGGATTATCTCCCCGGGCTGTCGATCGAGCAGAAGATGGATCGGCTTTCGCGCCTTTCCTATGCCGATTTTCTGGTGCACGTCGTCAAGGCCGATCCCGGCGTCCTGCCTTATTATCAGAAGCGCACTCATGGCGAATGGGGGCTCGGCATCGATGCCGAGCCGGCGCTCGACTGCTGGGGCATCGGGCTTCCCGGGTTTCAGGGAATGGGGCTGGATCGCCGCCGGACCGAGCGGATGGGCAATACCGCGGCGGGCTATAGCGCGACCGGCGGCTCCTATACCTTCCACTTCCCTGACGGCAATGCGAGCATCGCGCGGCTGCTCGTGCGCCGGCTGGTGCCCGGCGCAGCCCCCGGCGCGACGCCGCAGGATATCGTGACGGCGCCGTTCGACTATCGCGCGCTCGATCGCCCCGATGCGGCGGTGCGCATCCGTTTGTCGAGCGTGGTGGTCCATGCGGCGAATGAAGGGGCGGGGGTCGATCTCGTCTATATGCGCGGCGGCAAGGCCTATCGGGTGCGCGGCGCTGCCTGCGTCATGGCGGGATACAATATGATGATCCCCTATATCGTGCCCGACCTCCCCGAACCGCAGAAAGCGGCGCTGCACGAACTGGTCAAGGTGCCGCTGGTCTATGCGAGCTGCGCGATCCACAACTGGCGTGCCTTCGCGACGCTGGGGATCGAGCAGGTTTCCTGCCCCGGCGGCTATTTCTCCTCCTTCTCGCTCGCCCCCGCCCAATCGATCGGCGGCTATGCCTATCCCGGCACCCCGGACGAGCCCGCGGTGGTGACGTTCGTGCGCACCCCCGCCGCGCCCGGGCTGCCGACCGAGCGCGACCAGCATCGCGCCGGTCGGGCGGAGTTGCTCGGCACCTCGTTCGAGACATTCGAACGCCATATGCGCGATCAGCTCAACCGGGCGCTGGCGCCGGGCGGGTTCGATGCGGCGCGCGATATCGATGCGATCATCGTCAATCGCTGGCCGCATGGCTATGCCTATGAATATAACCCGCTCTACGATCCGTGGGATGCGCCCGAAAGCCAGCGTCCACATGTGATCGGGCGCGCGCGGTTCGGCCGCATCGCGATCGCGAATTCGGATAGCGGGGCCGCCGCTTATACCGACAGCGCGATCGACCAGGCCCATCGCGCCGTCGGCGAGCTGCTTGCCTGAGCCTGCCATCCCCGCCGCGCGCGTCGGCGCGACGATGCCCGTTTTCTCGCAAATGCGGATCCGACAGGAGTCCAGTCCATTGGCAACCTACAGCGATGAACGTCACGGCCTGTCGGCCAAGGGATTGTCCGCCGGTTCGATCGGACTGCTCGGCGCGACGGTGATCGGGATCTCCTGCGTCGCGCCGGCCTATACGCTGACCGCGTCGCTGGGGCCGATCGTCGCGAAGGTCGGGCCGCAGACACCCGCCATCATCCTGATCGGCTTCCTGCCGATGCTGCTGGTGGCGTTCGGCTATCGCGAGCTCAATCGCGCGATGCCGGACAGCGGGACCTCCTTCACCTGGGCGACGCGCGCGTTCGGGCCGCGGATCGGCTGGCTGGCCGGCTGGGGGCTGGTCGCCTCGACCATCCTGGTCCTTTCCAACACCGCCGGCATCGCGGTGGACTTCTTCTATCTCATGCTGTCGCAGATCTTCCGCAATCCGCATCTGACCGAGCTGAGCGCCAATCCGTTCATCAACGTCGCGACGTGTCTGGCGTTCATGGGGGTGGCGACGATCATCTCCTATCGCGGCATGGAGGTGACCAAGGCGTTCCAATATGTCCTGGTCGGCTTTCAGGTGGTCGTCCTCACCCTGTTCGCCGTGGAAGCGTTCGTGAAGATCCACGCGGGCGCGGCGTTCGATCCGCTTCCCGTTCGCCTCGACTGGTTCAACCCCCTGGCCGCGCCGACGTTCAGCGCGGTGGCGGCGGGGCTGTCGCTCTCGATCTTCATCTTCTGGGGCTGGGATGTGACCCTGACGATGAACGAGGAGACCAAGGGCTCGCGCTCCACGCCGGGGCGCGCCGCGACGGCGACGGTCGTCACGACGATGCTGCTCTATGTGTTCGCCTCCACCGCCTCGATCGCTTTCGCCGGGCTGGGCACCGGCCGGTTCGGGCTGGGCAATCCCGAAATCCAGCGCAACGCGTTTCTCGCGCTCGCGGCGCCGATCATGGGGACGTCGGCGATCCTTATCTCGATTTGCGTCCTGGCCAGTTCCGCCGCCTCGCTGCAATCGACGATCGTCAGTCCTTCGCGGACATTATTGGCAATGGGCCATTATGGCGCCCTGCCCGACGCGCTGACCCGGATCGATCCCAAATATCGCACGCCGAGTAATGCGATCTTTACGTCGACGTTCGTATCGTCGCTATTCTATGCGGTGATGCGTTTCCTGTCGGCGCATGTGCTTTGGGATACGATCACCGCGCTCGGCATCATGATCTGTTTCTACTACAGCCTGACGGCCTTTGCCTCGGTATGGTATTTTAGGCGGCAGTGGTTCGTATCGCCGGCAAATCTCTTCAACCAGCTGATTTGCCCGCTGCTCGGCGGGATCGCGCTGGCGGCGCTGTTCTGCACGACGATCGTCGACAGCATGGATCCCGCGTTCGGCAGCGGCTCGCAGGTCCACGGCATCGGGCTCGTCTTCATCCTCGGCATGGGCATCATCCTGATCGGCGTCGTCATCATGACGGCGATGGCGATATGGAAACCGGCATTCTTCCGCGGCGAGAAGCTGTCGACCAGCGTTTCGGACGGCCGCGAGGATCATGGGCTCGATCATTTGCCGGTATGAGGTTTCATCTTTTGCTATCGTCGGCTTGTTCGGATCCGGCGGGGGTGCGCCGCGGCTAACGCCTGTCGATCTTTTGGAGATTGCCATGATTGCTGGATCGACACGGCAGTTTGCCGGAATGTGTTCGGTGTTCGTGCGTATGTGCTGCGACGGTGAGCTGAACCGCATCATTCGTGAACGCACCAATATCTATGTATCTCTCGTGCCACCCGATTCCCCGTCTGCGCTGCGCGACGGCTATATCGCCGACCTTCGCCGCCTGACTCGGCTCGGCATCACATCGACCGCGACCTGGTCGAGCGCAAGGCGTCTGCCAGTGATCGCCGCGCTTTCGAATGGAATGTCACCGCGGCGGGCGCAGCGGCGCTTGAGGACAGCCGCCGACGCATCGAGCAGCATGAGCGGCGCATGCTTCGTTCGTTCAGTGACGGCGAACGGCAAATACTTTTTGAATTGCTGGAACGGATCGAGCTCCAGGAATAGCGGTGTCGGATCGAGGAAGAACAAGGGTTGCAGAATAACACGATGTTGAATCGGTCGTTAATATTGAATCTTAATTGACCGCAGATGGGCGCGGTGATACCGTCATCGGTGCTCAAGAAATTGGGCGATATCAAGATAATCAGCGAATAATGCGGTCGCTGAGGCTCTGTCCGGGCAGATTTATGCCGGTTGAGTCTAAATATGCTTGCTGACTTTATCTCAACATAAAGGAGGTAAGTCATGCCTACGCAGTTCAATCAAGTACACGATGTCCTCACTCAATTGCACAAGTCCGGCGTCGTCAACCTCGACAAGAGTGTAAACGACATGCTCTCCGCAAATCAGGCGCTCGGCCGGCTGACGCCGGGCGAGACCGTCGCGACCTCGGTGATCGCGTGGGACGGCTATGGTGTCGTGATCAAGGGCAATGTCGCGAACGTCGCCGCTTTGGGCAATGTCGCCGACCAGCTGCGGACGATCACCACCACGCCGAAACAATAACATCCAGGCTCTCTGTCCGGCGGGCGTGGATCGCTCGCCTGCAAGGCTGATTCCCGGTTCCAAGGCAGGCGGCCTGATCGGTTGCGTGCCTTGGACAGGGCGTGGCTCGCGCCGATGATCCGGCCTGCGAGCGAGAGGGGTATGTGACGATGGAACCGAGTGCGCGCGCGAACGCTTATGGAACAACCGACGAACTGCGCGATCGTCTGGCCGCGAGCCTCGATTTCGCGCAGCGTACGGTCGAGTGCGCCGATCCGCTGCACCCGATGTGGAAGGTTGACCTCGGCCAGGTCAGCGGTTTCGACAAGATGATGATGGAAGCGGGGCTGTTTGCCTTGCTGGTCGCCCGGACCGAATATTGGCAGGATGCGGCCTGGTCGCTGGCGCGCGCCATTCGCAAAAACTACGATTCAGGTTCGGCGATCGCATGCATCTTGCGGCATCCCCGGCTTGCGACATCGATCGGCGCCTTGTTGCTAGTCCTGGAGCGGTTCGGCCTGGCGACCGAGCGGGAAGTGTCGGTGGTTCATCGGGCCTTGGAGAGTCCATATCTCGAATCGAGCGAACATGTACCGTTCCGATTGCTCGATCGCCGTTGGATATGGAGTTTGGCGCAATCCGAAATCCCCTCGTTGCCGGAAGCGCTCCACCTCTCGACCGCGTGTCGGACAACGCATCCGATCTATATGAGCCGCGATGATGGTTATGCCATTACCCATGCGGTGATGTACGCCACGGACTTTGGCGCGCGGCCCGCACCAGCGGCGCTCGACGGCGACGCGCTATGGAAGACGATCGACGCCGCGGTGGCGTGGTGCCTGGCGGCGGGCGATTTCGATCTGTTGGCCGAATTGCTGCTCTCCCAATTGTTCTTGCGGCGCCGGTTTTCGCCTTATGGCGTGGTCGCCTGGCGGCGCAGCCGCGGATTGTGGGATTCGTTGGGCTTTCTGCCCTCGCCGAGCCTGTCCGCCGATGCCTTCGTCGCGTTCGGCGAAGCCGAAGAGCGGCGACAATATGCGTTTCACAACATGTATCATACGATGCTGGTCGGAGGGCTTGTCGCGCTGGCGTTGCTCGACCAGCGCGTTGCACTGCCGGAAGCGCCGTCCCGCGCGGATCCTTTTGAAGAACCCGCCTCGGTCGGGCGCGCGATCGCCGAAGCTTCGCGGCATTTGGCGTGCGCATTGGGGATCGATTCCGCGCTGGCGCAGGCAGCGCTCGCCGAGATGAAATGGACCGGTCAGGATGGCGATCCCGATGCGCTGTCGAGCGATTGGACCGGAGAGGGAGTCGCCGAGGCGACGGTGCAGGCGATGGCCAATGACGCCTCGATCATTCTGGCGGCGCAGGATTATGACCTGCCTCGGCTGGCCGAGGCGCTGAGGCGCGCGGCGGTTGCCGGAACAGCCACCCCGACAATTCAGGCTGGCGCGGATTTCCTGGCGTGTCAGTTCCTCGCGGGAGGCGGGGTCGGTGCCGGCATGCTGGCAAAGGAGCGGGAGGCGGCGGCTGGCAACGACGATTTGTCCACCCGCGTCACCTCGGCGCTTGCGAACTGCCTCATCACGGTCAGCACGCGGTTGTCCGGCGAGGTGGCGGCATGACCGGCGCGCGCCGCCCGCTCATCGTGCTGGTGAGCATGCCCTGGGAATCGACGTCGCGGCCCAGCCTCGCGATCGGCACGCTTGTCGCAATTGCGCGTGAGGCGGGATTCGATTGTATCGCGCAGCACCTCAATCTCGAGCTGGCGGCCCGGATGGGCAGCGCGGCGTTCGACGCTTTCGCGGAAAATATCGAATTGTTCCCGCTCGGTGAGCATTTTTTCGCGGTCGATCTGTTCGGCCGGGAAAGGCTGGATTCGGAAACCTATCTCGCCCGGTTCGGCGGCAAGGAGCCGGTCGCGGGCGAGCCTCCCGACCCGTTGCATGCGCTGCGCGACAGCGTCGTTCCCGAATTCCTCGACCTCGCGGCCAAGGCGATCGCCGGCTATCAGCCCGATATCGTCGGTTTCAGTTGCACGTTCAATCAGGTGCTGCCGAGCCTTGCGCTTGCGGCGCGGCTGAAGACGGCTCGACCGGATCTGACGGTGCTGTTCGGCGGCGCCTGTGTGCATGGCGCGATGGGCGAGGCCTATGCGGAGATTTTTCCGGATCTTGTCGATCATGTCTTCACCGGCGAGGCGGACGAGAGCTTTCCGGCTTGGCTCCGCGCCTTTGCCGAAGGCGAGCCCGATCGTCCGGTCCCGGGCGTTGCCGGACGTCGCGGCGGGACGCCCGCGCGGCTGACGCACAATCTCGATCGCATCCCCATCCCCGATTACGGTGCCTGGTTCGCGCAGCGCGAAGCGCTGGAAGCACAAGGCGCGACGATGCGACACGTCCGCCATCTCCCGTACGAATCCTCGCGCGGCTGCTGGTGGGGCGAGAAGCATCATTGCACTTTCTGCGGGCTCAATAATGCCGGCTTGCAATTCCGCCGCAAATCCACGCCGCGCGTCATTTCCGAAATCGCCGTTCAAGCGGAGCGACATGGGCTCACCAATTTTATGGCGGCCGATAACATATTGGATTTCAAGGCTTATGGTGAGTTGCTGAGCGAGCTGGAGCGGCTCGATGTCGATCTGGACCTATTCTATGAGATCAAAGCCAATCTCAAACGTCGCGACGTCGCCGCGCTGCGCCGCGCTGGTGTCAAACGCGTGCAGCCCGGGATTGAGAGCTTTTCCGATCACGTCCTGCGGCTCATGAACAAAGGGGTGACCGCGCTCCAGAACGTGCAGGCGCTGAAGTGGCTGCAGGAGCATGATATCGCAATCGACTATAATCTGCTGGTTGGATTCCCCGGCGAGACCGGGCATGACTATAATGAAATCATAAAGAACATTCGCCAGATCGTGCATCTCCCGGCGCCAAACGGCTCGGCCATCAAGGTTCGCGTCGATCGCTTCTCTCCATTCTTCGATAACGCTGAAGACCTTGGCATCCGCGACCTGCGTGCTGCCGACTTTTATCGCTATCTGATCCCCTCGGATATCGCCCCGGCGGAACGTTTCGCCTATTTTTTCGATCATGACGAATCGCATCTCGACGAGTTCGAGAAGGAGATCGCCGAAATCGACGCGCTGATGGAAGAGTGGAAGCGCGGCCCGATCGAGCGTCGGGCGCGGCTGGGGCGGTCGTTTGTCGAATTGCTCAAGGCTGATGCCGATGGACGGTCGCGAACGGTGCTGCGTGATCTCGATGCGCTCGTCTTCGTGCTCGCCGATGGCGTGACCAGCACCGAACAACTCAGTCGCAGGCTCCACGCGATGGCCTCGGATGCCGAGCTCGACGCGGCAATCGCCCGCTTGATCGAGGCGCAAGCGCTACTTCGTTCCGACGACCATCTCGTCGCAACCGTCGCTTATGCGGAGGCGCATAGCGACACCGACCTTCGGGCCTGGGTCGATAGCAATACCGCGGCACAGGGCGGGCATTCGGCGGCGGTCGGTGCAATATTGACAGACCGGGGTGTAATCCGGGAGCTGGTCCCGAACGGTCACGGCATGAGTTGCTCATGACGGCATTTTCGATCGAGCCGATAACGGCCGCCGTGGGGGTCGAGATCGAGGGAATCGATCTCGCAGCGCCGATCGGTGACCGGGTGGCGCGGCCGTTGCGACAGGCGCTGCACAGGCATGGTGTACTAATATTCCGCGACCAGAATGCCATGACCCGTAGGCACCAGGCTGATTTCGCGCGCATTTTCGGTGATATAGTGCGCTCGCCGCTGGGCCTGATCGCGGACCCGGACGTGGTAGAGATCGTCCATGATGAGACCCGGCCGCCGACCGAGAACATATGGCATGTCGATCACAGTTTCAGCCCGGCGCCGCCGCGCGCGGCGGTTCTTTGTGCGATCGAATTGCCGACCGCCGGCGGTGACACGTTATTCGCTGATATGAGAATAGTCTGGCGCCGTTTGCCGGAGGCGGTTCAGACTGTGCTTCGCGGGCTCGAGGCGGTGCACGATATCGCCAAATGCGCGCCGGCAACCTGTGCCGCCGAGCTTCGCGCGGCAGCTCCACCGACCCGGCATCCGGTGATGAAGGTGCACCCGGCAACAGGTGAGGAGATTCTTTTCGTGAATGAGGCCTATACGACGGGTTTCGACGGATTGGACGAGAAGGACGGTGCCACGCTTCTCGGATATCTTCTCGATCAGATCCGTATTCCGGAAGTGCAATGCCGGCTGCGCTGGCATCCGGGGACAGTCGCCGTCTGGGACAATCGCTCGATGCAGCATTATGCGACGAGCGACTATTTCCCGCAGCGTCGAGTGATGGATCGCGTGACAATTGCCTAGAGGGGCCTGTGGTAGCAGTGTGGACTCGCGCTACGGCCCCGTTCGATATTCGCCGTCCTCCAGCGCTCAATGCTTGGGCCGGCTACCGCAATATGCCGTCGCGCGGTTCCTGGGGCGCCGGCAGCTCCTCGCAGCCGAGCAGCGAGAGCATCTCCCGCTCGACCGTCCGCCGCAAAGCGTAGAGCGGCAGGCAATTGGGATCGATGCCGAACGGATCTTCGAGCTCGTGGCCGAGCGCGTCGAGGCCGAAGAAGGTATAAGCGACGAGCAGCACCGGGAGCAGCGTCCACCAGTCGAGCGATCCCGCCAGCGCGAACGGCAGGATCACGCAGAAGACCAGGGCGGTGCGCTGCAGCAGCAACGAATAAGCGAAGGGAACCGGCGTGGTTGCGATCCGCTCGCACGCACCCTGGATTTTCGCGAACTTGCCGATCTCGGCGTCGATCACCGAATAATGGATCGGATTGACCGTGCCGTCGCGCATCAGGCCGAACGCGCGCTGGCCCATTTGGTCCAGCACCGCATTGACTGGATTGGGGCCTTTCGCGCCTTGGCCGATATCCACCCACAGCTTGATCGCCGCCACGTCGTCCGCGCCGCGAAGCTTTGCGACGAGGCCCGAGGCGAACGCGCAGACGCCGCGCAGGAAGGCCACGCGATCCGGCTCGTCGAGTTGCGAAACGACCCGCGCGAGCGAGCGGCCGGATACGATCAATTCGCCCCACAGCTGGCGGCCTTCCCACCAGCGCGCATAGCAGGCGTTGTTGCGGAAGCTCATGAAAACCGAGAGCGCAATGCCGATCAAGGTGAAGGGAATCGCGGAAATGCGGGCGAAGATGCCCGGATGGGCCTGCGCCGCGATAATCGCCACGACGCTGACGCATGCGATGACGCACAGCCGCCGCGTGATGCGCGGCAGGATCGATCCGTTGACGGCGATCGCGATGTCTCTGAAACTCGGTTGCGATCGTACGATCATATGCGCTTAGGCCCCTGAACGAGATGATAGGCGTGCCCCTGTCGCCCGGTAGCGGGTGAGGCGGGCACGGCATTTCAGCCAGTGTTGCCCGAGCGCTCGGCGATGATCTTGTCGATCTGCTGTATCTTGTGCTCGATGAACGCGTCGCGCGTCATCCCCGATTTATGCCAGAGCGCGTTCAGCGTCTCGTCCTTGTCGAGCCACTGGTTGCGGATCTCGTGATTGAGCTTGAGCCGGCCCTCTTCCTGCCGTCCAAACGAGCCTTTGCCATGATCTTCGGACATTGCTTTTTGCTCCTTCTTCGTCTTTCGTCTGGCGCTAGGCCGCCGGTTGCCGCCTGAGGGCGAACGCAAGAGTCGTGAGGAATAGGCCGCGGAAGAGGAAGCTGAACCCCACGATCGCGGCAACGAAGACAAGCCCGGACACGGGGCCGCTGAAGACGAGATAGGCGCCGAGCGCGATATCCAGGACACCTAGCAGGACCCGCCAGGCCTTGTGATATGCGCCGGTGATTCCGTAGCCAAGCTGCGAGATACCCGACACGACCAGCCAGAACCCCATCGCCCAGGCGAGCGATGCAGCGCCCTGCAACGGATCGAACAGTGAAAAGAGACCCGCCAGAATGGCGATTACGCCAAGCAGGATCTCCAGCACCTTGGCGCCGGTGGTGAGCGCCGATATCCCGGCCGCGATCGCGAACACGCCATAAGCGACGAGCGCGACCCCGAAGACCAGCCCCGCGGCGAGGCCGGTCGAAAGCGGGTTGAGCAACGCGAATATGCCGAATGCGATCAGGAGAAGCCCATAGATCAATATCCAGCCCCATTTGCCGGATACGGGATGCGTCACGCTCCAAAGATTGGCGAGCTTATCGTCATTCATTCCAACTCTCCCTGTTGATGGCGAGTTTTGTCATTGTCGAACGGGAGCGGGCGCGTGAAGTTGCGCCGGGACGGTCGCTTGTCGCGGTCGGCGGTTACCGGTCATCATAGTCGGATGATCCGTACGGCTCTTCTCATTTGAGCAGCACCGCGGCCTTGGCGGCGGTCTCGTAAATGCCCCAGGCAATCGGAATGCACACCGCGGCCCATGCCAGAAGGGCGATCCCGCCCGTATCGCGCTGCGCCGCGATCTGCGGCCGTGCCGCCGCGGGGGCTGTCGCGCCCGAGGCGGTCGGTGGCGCATCCTCGGGCATATGGAAGCGCGCATCGACCGGCCGGATGAGCAGGTTGAGGATGAACGCCACCACCAGAAGCGCGGCGAGCGTCCAATAGATGGGCTGATAGACCTGATCGCGCGGCACGCCGGCCGCGATCCGGCTGTCGCGGATCGTGGTGACGATGAACGGGCCCAGCACGCCGGCCGTCGACCAGGCGGTGAGGATCCGACCGTGGATCGCGCCGACGAACCTGGTTCCGAAGAGATCGGCGAGATAGGCCGGGACGGTCGAGAAGCCGCCGCCATACATCGAGGCGCAAATGCAGAAGGTAAGGATGAACAGGCCGATCGACCCGCCGATCAGCGCCGGGGCGACGAAGCCGTAGAGCAGCGCGCCGAATGCGGTCATCACCCCGAAGGTGAGCTGGCGCCCGAGCCGGTCCGATGACGTCGCCCATAAGAACCGGCCGCCGATGTTGAAAAGGCTGATGATGCCGACGAACCCCGCGCCCACCGCGGCAGCGGCGATCTTGTCGGCCGGCGAGAAGGCGGTGAACAGCGTTGCCGGCTTATCGATCAGCCGGCCACCGAACACCTCCTGGAGCATCGGCGATGCGACGCCAATGATCCCGATCGAGGCCGATACGTTGAGCAGGAGCACGCCCCAGATCAGCCAGAATTGCGGCGTCTTGTGCGCGTCGCGCAAATGCACATTGTGCCGGCTGATCGCTGCGCGCTCCTCTCCCGGCCCCTCCCAGCCGGCGGGCGCCCAATGTTCGGGCGGAACGCGAAACCCGAAGGCGCCGACCAGCATGAAGACGGCGTAGACGAGCGCGAGCACGAGGAAGCACTGCCATACCCCGACATCGCTTGCCGAGGCGAAATGCCGCATCAGCAGGTCGGCGAGCGGGCTGCCGATCATCGCGCCGCCGCCGAAGCCCATGATCGCCATCCCGGTCGCCATGCCGCGGCGATCGGGGAACCATTTGATCAGCGTCGAAACCGGGGTGATATAACCGATGCCGAGCCCGATTCCGCCGAGCAGTCCGGTGCCGAGCCATAATATCCAGAGCTGGTGGAGCGAGACGCCGAGCGCGCCGAGCGCGATGCCCCCGCACCAGCAGCATGCCGCGACCACCCCCGCCCGGCGGGGGCCGACGCGTTCGAGCCAGCCGCCCCACAGCGCGGCTGCGGTTCCCAGCACGACGAAGAAGATCGAATAGGTCCAGACGAGATCGCTCACCCGCCAGTCGCAGCTCGTACTCGTCAGCGCCTGGATCAGCGTCATATTCTTGCAGACGACCGGATCGCTGATGCCGATCGCGCGGGAGAGCGGGAGCCAGAAGACGCTGAAGCCATAGGCCATGCCGATGCAAAGATGGATCGCCAGCGCGCACGGCGGGACCAGCCAGCGATTATAGCCGGGGCGTGCGACGATATTTTCCCGATCGAGCAGGCCGGGGGAAGGCAGCCCCGTTGTCACGCGCGTCGATGCCATTGGTCGCTCGAGATTCATGGTCTTCCTCGCAATTGCGGCACCATATTTTCTCCGCGCACGCAGATCGCGGGCATGGATGATCCGCTCCAGAGCGCGCCGATCACATCATGCGCCAGCCGGGCCGGATCGTCGGGAGGATGGGGTCCGGCCCGGCTGGCTCGATCTTGGGCAGGGGGCTGGGGGTTCTCGCTGCCCTCGATCATCCGTCAGAAATCCATTCCTCCTATCCCGCCGCCCGGCACCGCCTTCCAGTCGGCGGGAGCAAGCCACGTGCCAAGTGAAGATAGGTGTGGATTCAATATGTTGCGGCGCCAAGCGCGCCTCAAATGGACAGGATGTCCGCGCGGCCTCCGACAAATTGTCCTGCCGGAAGACTCATCTCGAGTCCGTCGACAACACCGCCGATAATCAAGGTGGTTGTAAATTGCGCAGGCCGTATGTGGGTTCGTTATGATGAAGAAACGATCAAAGTAAAATCAAGTTAACTCGTGAAATCTTTTTTATATAGGCGTCATGTTGTCCATTTCAACGGATTACATTGCTATAAGATGAACGGCTATTGAAAGCGGGTCGAGAATTTGTCTTCTTGGAACCCGATGGTTCCGTTGGTGTTATGATCGAAAGACGTTAGGTCAACTTGTGTTTGGCTGCGATGACTGGTTGCGGATGACCTTTGGCGCCTGGAAGCGCGTGCCTCGTTCGCTGCGACCTCTCGCGGCGAGGAGGCAAATATGGCGGACGCCAATGTTGAATCGAATGCGCTGCTGGCGGAACTCGAACCCACCGTGCGCGCGCGCTTTCTCCCTTATTTCCAGCGCGTCGACCTGCGCCGCGCCGATGTGATCCACAGCGACGGCCAGATGGTGGAATGGGTCTATTTCCCGCTGACCGGGCTGGTCGCGGTGCTGACGCAGACGATCGCCGGCGAGAGCGTCCAGACCGGGATGATCGGGTGCAACGGCGCCGTCGGCGTGCTAGAAGCGTTTGGCAGCGGCCGCTTCCGATCGCGCGGCGAGGTGCAGATTCCCGGCACGGCGCTGCGCGTGGGGGTCGGGCGGTATCGCGAGATGGTGCATTCCTCCCCCGCGCTCCAGGCGGCGGTCGAGCAGCATCTCGAGATGCTGGTGACCGAGGCTCGTCAACTGATGGCGTGCAACGCGCTGCACCCGATCGAGGGCCGGCTGAGTCGTTCGATCCTCGACGCGCTGGACCGAAGCTGCCTCGATCGGGTCTTGCCGCTCACGCAGGAAGCACTCGCCCAGATGCTCGGCGCGCAGCGCACGTCGGTGTCCGGTTGCATCGCCAAGCTGCAGCGGCGCGGCCTGATCCGCAGCAGCCGGGGCGCGATCGAGGTGCTCGACGTGGCGCGGCTGGAGCAGGTCGCCTGCGATTGTCGGGTGAGCCTCGCATTGGCGAAGGACGAAATCTGGACCACGCCGGATCGCCAGCGGTCGGCGTCCGGATAGCGGTCAGCCGGCCGTCGGCGGTCACCCGTCGCAGACGTCGTCCGGCGCGCGATCGATCTCCTGCCGGGCATAAGCGATCGTCCGGCGGCACGAGCAGGCTGCAGCTTCGAGACGGTCGAAATCGATGATGTCGACGCCCCCGCGACGGCTGCGGATGAGTCCCCCGCGCTGGAGCGCGGACGAGGTGACCGCGATCGTCGACCGTTGCACGCCCAGGATGTTGGCAAGCTCCTCCTGCGTCAGCGTCAAATGACTGCCCTGGTGGCTGCGTGCCGATGCGTCGAGCAATACCCGGCACAAGCGGTTTTCCACGCGATGGATCGCGGTGCAGGCGACGAGTTGCCGGGCCTCGATCAGCAGCGCTTCGACGTGCTTGTGGATCGCCACGCGGAGATTGGGCGAGTGATCGAACAGCGCGCGATAATGCGAGGCCCGGATGCGCCAGGCGGCGCCGCCGATCTGGACGAGCGCCCTGGCATAGCTCAGCCGGCTGCCGCAGGCCTCGAAGGCGCCGAAGGCACCGTTGCGGCCCACCATGCCGCCGCTGACGCTTTCCCCCTCGATGCTTTCGGAGGCCATGCAGATCAGCGCATTGTCCGGAAACCAGACCCAGATCACCTCCTCACCAGTCTCCTGGAGGACGTCACCGCGCACGAGTTCGACGCTTTCGAGATACGGCGAGAATTTCATCGCGACCGCCGGCTCGATCTCCGCCAGAATCTCGTTTTTGGGATTGAAGGTCATTTTCCTCCGCAAGCACCCGGCGCCGCTCCGGAACGTAACTGAAGAGAGATCAGGTCCCGGCTCTCGACCCGTTCGATTTTGCGGCCGCTGGAACCCGGCGGCCTGCGGGCGCTTTTAGGCGATGGCAATCACGGACCGGCAGCGGAGACGGAACGCATGACGCTCAATGCGGAAGAGCAGCCTCTCAAGGTCGACGTGCTCAACGGCGAGGTGGTCATGACCGGGCCGCGCGTCGCCATTGCGTTGCGGCCCAGCGCAGCGACCGAGACGGCGCGGCGGCTGGTCGCGGCCGCGGAGCTGGCGATCGAGCAAGCAGCAGGCGTGCCGGTTCAGCCTCTCGAAGGTGGTGCTGCGTCCAATGATTAGCAGGCATCGGGGCCGCGAAGCCGAGGTCCCCCAAAACGATAGCAGAAAACCGCGGCATCCTATCAGCATAGCGGACTCAATCGCGCGCTTCTGTTCGGTATCAAACACAACGCGCGAGCGTAGCCGATTATAGCGCGCCCTTGTTCATTGAGGGACGCACCTATGGAACTGGCGTATCGCCCCACGGCCCTGATTCCGACGGGCGTCCCGGGCCTCGATCCGATTCTCAGCGGCGGCTATGCGGAAAACCGCATCCATCTGATCGAAGGGCAGCCTGGATCGGGCAAGACGAGCATGGCGCTCCAGTTCCTGATGGACGGCGCAAAGCAGGGGGAGCTTGGCCTCTATATCACCCTCTCGGAGACGGCGGCCGAGCTTTATGCGGTGGCCGCCAGCCACGGCTGGACCTTCGACGGCATCGAGCTTTTCGAACTGATGCCGCCCGAACTTTCGCTCGATCCCAAGGCCCAGCAGACGGTGCTCTATTCCTCGGAGCTCGAACTCGGCGAAACGGTCCAGATGGTCATGGCCGAGGTGGAGCGGGTCAAGCCCAAGCGGCTCGTGTTCGACAGCCTTTCCGAGATCCGGCTGCTCTCGCAAGGCTCGTTGCGCTATCGGCGTCAGGTCCTCGCGCTTAAGCATTTCTTCCTGAAGCTGGGGTGCACCGTGCTGATGCTCGACGATCTGACCTCGGAGCAGGATGACCTCAACCTGCACAGCATCAGCCACGGGGTGCTGCGCCTCGAACAGGTCGTCGCGCTCTACGGCGCCGAGCGGCGGCGGCTGCGCTGCATCAAGATGCGCGGTGTCAAATTTCGTGGCGGCTATCATGACTTCACGATCGAGCGCGGCGGCGTTCACGTCTATCCTCGGCTCGTCGCCGCCGACCATCATGTCGATTATGCGGCCGGGGTGATCGGAAGCGATGTGCCTGAGCTCGATTCGCTCGTCGGCGGAGGGCTGGATCGCGGCACCAGCACGTTGATCATCGGCCCGTCGGGCTCGGGGAAATCATCGCTCGCGCTTCAATTCGTCTATGCTGCGCTCAAACGCGGCGAGCCGGCGCTCGCCCTGGTGTTCGACGAGATACGCAGCGTGTTCCTGCGGCGCGCGGCGGGCATGGGCTTCGAACTTCGGCCGTTCATCGACCAGGGATTGCTCCAGCTGAAGCAGATCGATCCGGCGGAGCTGACGCCGGGCGAGCTTACCGCCCGCGTGCGCGACGCCGTGGAGGGGCATGGCGCGCGGATCGTCGTCCTCGACAGCCTGAGCGGCTATCTGAACGCGATGCCCGAAGAGCATTTCATGATGCTGCAGATGCACGAAATGCTCTCCTACCTGAACCAGCAGGGGATCGTGACGATCCTGGTCCTCGCCCAGCACGGCATGGTCGGACAGATGGCGAGCCCGGTCGACCTCACCTATCTCAGCGACGCCGTGATCATGCTCCGCTTCTTCGAAGCGGGCGGCAGGCTCAGGCGGGCGCTCTCGGTGCTAAAGAAGCGCACCGGCCATCACGAGGAAACGATCCGTGAATATCGGATCAGCGCCCATGGGGTTTCGGTCGGCCACGCGTTGACCGAATTCCAGGGCGTCCTGACCGGCGTGCCGACCTATACCGGCGCGGAAGCGGACCTCCTCAACGAGGCGCCTTGATGATCGCTGCGCCGCCCGTCCTAATCTGGGCCCCGGTCGGACGCGATGGCCCGGTCATCCAGCGACTGCTCGGCGATGCGGGGATCGCGAGCCGGGCGTGCGAGGGAATCGATGATCTGCTGCGCGGGCTCGATGAAGCCGCCGGCGCGGTCATCGCGCAGGAGGGCCTGCTCGGCGCCGACTTCGCGCGCGTCGACGAATGGATCAAGGGCCAACCGAGCTGGTCGGATTTTCCGTTCGTGCTGCTGTCGCATCGCGGCGGCGTGATCGACCGCCGCATGGTCGCGCTTCTCGGCAACGTGACGGTGCTCGAGCGGCCGGTCAATCAGACCACGCTGATCTCCGCCGTCGGCTCGGCGCGCCGCGCGCGGATGCGGCAATTCCAGGCGGGCGAGCATCTCGCCGAGCAACTGCGCATGCGCCGCGCGCTCGCCGAGGAAACCCGGACTCTCGGCATTCTCAACCAGCTCGGCGCGACGCTGAGTGCCGAGCTCGATCTCGAACGCGTGGTGCAGGCGGCGACCGACGCGGGCGTCGCGCTGACCGGCGCCGAATTCGGCGCGTTCTTCTACAATCTCGTCGACGAGAAGGGCGAATCCTACACGCTTTACACCTTGTCCGGCGCGCCGCGGAGCCGGTTCGCCTCCTTCCCGATGCCGCGCAACACCGTGGTGTTCGCGCCAACCTTCTCCGGGGAGGGGATCGTGCGCTCGGGTGACATCACCCGCGATCCCCGCTACGGGCGGAATGCGCCTTATTCGGGGATGCCCGAGGGGCACCTGCCGGTTCGCAGCTATCTGGCGGTTCCCGTCGTCTCGCGCAGCGGGGAAGTGCTTGGGGGCCTATTCCTCGGCCACTCCGAACCCGATGTTTTCGGAGAATCGGCCGAGCAACTGATGGCGGGCGTCGCCGGCCAGGCCGCGACGTCGATCGACAATGTCCGCCTGTTCATTGCCGAGCAGCGCGAGCTCGAGGAGCGGCGGCGCGCCGAAGCGGAGTTGCAGCGCCAGCGCGACGAGTTCCTGACGCTGGCGAACAACATTTCGTCGCTGTGCTGGCTCGCCTACGGCGACGGCACGATCTTCTGGTACAATTTGCGGTGGTACGAATTCACCGGCGCGCGCGAGGGAGACGATTTCGGCTGGGAGTCCGCGCACGATCCGCTGGTCCTGCCGGAGGTGCGCAGGCGCTGGCACGATGCGCTGCAAACCAGCGAACGGTTCGAGATGATCTTTCCGATGCGGCGGCACGACGGGGTCTATCGCCAATTCCTCTGCCGGATCGTGCCGATCAGGGACGAGACGGGGCAGGTCTTCCGCTGGTGCGGCACGCATGCCGACATCACCGAGCAGCGAGAGGTCGAGGCCGCGCTCGAAGCGCGGGTCGCGGAGCGCACGATCGACCTGCAACGCGCGCTAACCCGCCTCGAAGAAGAGGCGGCGGAGCGCGAGCGCGTCGAAGAAGCGCTGAGACAATCGCAGAAGATGGAAGCGATCGGGCAGCTCACCGGGGGCGTCGCGCACGATTTCAACAACCTGCTGACGGTGATCATGTCCGGGGTCGATGCGTTGCGCCGGCCGGACATGAGCGAGGAGCGCCGGTCCCGCTATATCAACGCGATCGCCGAGACGGCCGATCGGGCGGCAAAGCTCACCTCCCAGCTGCTCGCCTTTGCCCGGCGCCAGCCGCTGCGCGAGACCGTGTTCGACGCGGCGGACAAAGTCGGCCGCATCGTCGAAATGCTCGCCAGCGTGGTGGGGTCGCGGATCCGGATTGGCACCGATCTGAAGCTCTCGCCCGCGCCCGTGAAGGCCGACGTCATTCAGTTCGAAACCGCGCTCGTCAACATGGCGGTCAATGCGCGCGATGCGATGGGCGGCGAGGGCACGATCACCCTGACGGTCGACGCATGTCGGCAGATTCCGGCGACATCCGGGCAGGCGGCGCTGCCGGGCGAGTTCATCATGGTCAGCATCACGGACAGCGGGGTCGGCCTCGCCCAGGATCAGATCGCGCGGATCTTCGAACCGTTCTACACCACCAAGGCGATCGGCAAGGGGACCGGGCTTGGCCTCAGCCAGGTATATGGCTTTGCCAAACAATCCGGCGGCGACGTTCGGGTAGAAAGCACGCCGGGTCACGGCGCTACTTTCACGCTCTATCTACCCCGTGCTTCCGAAACGGACCTGGCGGTCGAGCCGGCGCCCGAAGTGGAAAGCGTCGAAGGGGGCGGGCGCGGCCGGATTCTCGTTGTGGAGGATAATGAGGACGTCGGCGAGCATGCCTCGCAGCTGCTGTCCGATCTTGGCTATCAGACCGTGCTCGCGCCGGACGCGCACGAGGCGCTGCATCTTTTGGAGGAAGCGGACGAGCCGTTCGATCTGGTGCTGACCGATGTCGTGATGCCGGGCGGGATGAGCGGCGTCGAACTGGCCCGGACGCTCGCGCGAAGCTATCCCGACCTGCCGGTGATTCTGACCAGCGGCTACAGCGACGTCCTCGCCGACGAAGGGGCGGGCGATGTCGAACTGCTGCGCAAGCCTTATTCGATGGATGCGTTGGGCGCGCTGGTCCGCCGCCTGATCAAGCCCAAGGTCGAGCGCGTCTCGTGAGCGACCTCGACGGCAAGCGGATCCTGATCGTCGACGACGAACCGCTCATCGCGATGTTGCTCGAGGATATCCTTGCCGACCTTCGCTGCGTGATCGTCGGCCCCGCCTTCGATATCCCCGAAGCAGAGCGATTGGCGCGCAGCGAAGCGATCGATGCCGCGATCCTCGATCTCAATGTCGAGGGCCGGACCAGCCATTCCGTCGCCGCGCTGCTGCAGGCCAGGCGGATCCCCTTCGTCCTGGCGAGCGGGTATGACGACGGCAGTCTGCTGCCGGGGGCCGGCGGCACGTTGAACAAGCCGTTCCGTCCCCATCACGTGAGGGCGGCGCTCGAAGATTGCCTTGCCGATACCGGTTGAGGGGGATTTCCGTTACCGGCCCTTATCGCCTTCCTGGCTAGGGCTTGAGCGCGAGGCGGATGAGGCCGGCGACCGCCCCCAGCGCGAGGACGCTGCCGCACCAGATCGCGGCCATCCACGCGAGCCGCTTCGACAAAGGCGCTTGTTCGGCCATCAATGATAGCCCTCGGTCCCGGCCTTGCCGCGAAACACCCAATAGGCCCAGCCGGTGTAAGCGAGAATGATCGGGATGATGATGACCGAGCCGATCAGCATGAAGGACTGGCTTTGCGCGGGCGCGGCGGCATCCCAGATCGTGACGGCGCGCGGGACGACATAGGGGAACATGCTGATCCCCAGCCCGACAAACCCCAGCAGGAACAATGCCAGCGCCATGAAGAACGGCAGGCGCTCGGCGTCGCGTCTCAGGCTCCAGAGGAAGGTGCCGGCACAGATCACCACCAGCAACGGGACCTGCGCGGTGAGGAGCACGCCGGGCAATGCGAACCAGCGATGCCAATAATCATATTGGAGGAACGGCGTCGCCGCGCTCACCGCCGCCAGCGCGATCAAGGTCGCCACGCCCACGGGGAGCGCAAGATGCCGCGCACGCTGCTGGCACCGTAATTCGGTCTTCCAGATCAGCCAGGTCGCGCCAAGCAGCGCGTAACCGAAGACGACCGCGACGCCGGTGAGCAGGCTGAACGGGCTCAGCCAATCGAGCCAGCCGCCGGCATAAGCGTCGCCGCGGACCTCGATGCCCTGGAGGATCGCGCCGAGCGTCACCCCTTGTGCGAATGCCGCGGTGACCGAGCCGAGCGAAAAGGCGATGTCCCAGAACGGGCGGTGGCGCGGGTCGCGCCAGCGGAATTCGAACGCCACGCCGCGGAAGACCAGCCCGAGCAGCATCGCGATCATCAGCGGATAGGTCGCCGGCAGAATGATCGCATAAGCGAGCGGGAAGGCGGCAAAGAGCCCGCCGCCGCCCAGCACCAGCCAGGTCTCGTTCCCGTCCCATACCGGCGCGATCGAGTTCATCGCCTGGTCGCGTTCCTCGCCGACCGAGAAAATCGGAAACAATATGCCGATCCCGAGATCGAATCCGTCCATCACGACATACGCAAAGACGGCAAAGCCGATGATGCCTGCCCAGACGATCGTGAGGTCGACGTGCGCCATCGCTCATGCCTCCCCGGGAAGATGTGCAGCCACGCTTGCCGCCGGCGTAATCCCCGCCGCGCGCTGCGGTATCGGCTGGGGTTCGGGTTCACCGGCGAGCGGGGGCTTGGACATGAGCCGGAGCAGATAGAAGATGCCCGCGCCAAAGGCTGTGAAATAGACGATCACGAAGGCGAGCAGCGAAACCGCGACCGCAGGTGCGCCGATCGGCGAATGCGACTGCGCCGTCCGCAATAATCCATATATCGTGAAGGGTTGCCGCCCCACTTCCGTCGTGACCCAGCCGGCGATGACCGCGACGAAGCCCGAGGGGCCCATGAGGATCGCAGCGCGTTTGAGCCAGCGCCAGTCGTAGAGCTTGCCACGCGCGCGCGCCAGCAGGCTCCACAGCCCCAATCCGAGCATCGCGAACCCCAGCGCGACCATGATCCGGAACGACCAGAAGATGATCGGTGCCGGCGGCCAGATGTCCCGCGGATAGTCCTTGAGCCCGGGAAGCGGCGCATGGGGATCATGCTTGAGGATCAGCGACCCGATATGCGGCACCGCGACCTCGTAACGAACGCGGCCCTCGTCGTTGCTCGGCAACCCGAACAGGATCAGCGGCGCGCCATCGGGGCTCGGCTCATAGTCCCCCTCCATCGCGAGCACCTTGGCGGGCTGATGTTCGAGCGTGTTGAGGCCATGCTGGTCCCCGGCGAGAATCTGGATCGGCGCGACGATCGCGGCCATCCACATCGCCATCGAGAACATCTTGCGCGCGCCGCGATTGGCCGGATCCTTGAGCAGATGCCAGGCGCCGACCGCGCCGACCGCCATCGCCGTCGTCAGATAGGAGGCGATCACGGTGTGGACGAGGCGATAGGGGAAGCTTGCGGTGAAGATGATCGGGAGCCACGATCCCGCCGGTACGAATTGTCCCTTGACGTTGATCGCATAGCCCGCCGGGGTCTGCATCCAGCTGTTGACCGAAATGATCCAGGTCGCCGAGATGAGCGTGCCCAGCGCGACCATGCAGGTGGCGAAGAAGTGAAGCCCCTTGCCGACCCTGCTGATGCCGAAGAGCATGACGCCGAGAAAACCGGCCTCGAGGAAAAATGCGGTAAGAACCTCATAGGCCATCAGCGGGCCGACGATCGGACCCGCCTTGGTCGAGAAGGCCGACCAATTGGTGCCGAACTGATAGGACATCACGACACCGGAGACGACGCCCATCCCGAACACGACGGCGAAGATCTTCAGCCAATAGCGATAGAGATTGGCATAAACGCCGTTTCCGGTCTTCAGCCACAGCCCCTCGAGCACCATGAGATAGCTCGCAAGCCCGATCGAGAAGGACGGAAAGATGAAGTGATAGGAGATCGTGAATGCGAATTGCGCACGCGCCAGCGTAACGGGATCGAAGTTCGCAATCACAGGCTCTGTCCCCCTGTTCCTTGTTCGTCATTGCCCCATTGACGAAAGAGCTGAGCGGTGGGCGTGGCGCTAGGCAGCCACCACGCGCACGGGTATCGACTTTGCCGCCGGCGTCCCGCTGATGCGATCGTAATAATCGAGCGGCAGCAATGGGTTGAGTTCCGGATAATAGCCGGCGACCGCGCCGCGCGGCATCGGATAGTCGATCACGGTCAGCGCATCGACCCGCCGGCGCACGCCATCGCTGCTGATCGTTTCGAGCGCGACCTGCGAACGTGCCTCGATGCCGCGCGCGATCCGGTCGTCCTCGTTCATGAAGAGAACCATGCGATCGTTGTACACGCCGCGATAACGGTCGTTGTAGCTGTAGATCGTCGTGTTGAACTGGTCGTGCGAGCGCACCGTCGCGAGCCGCAGCATCGCGGGATCGGCGACCGGCTCGTTGACGTCGAGCCCCGGCAAAGGGAGAAAGTTCGCCTTTCCGTTGGGGGTCGGCCAGACCAGCCGGCGCGGCGGAATATCGAGATGGAAACCCTTGGGATCCTTGATCCGCTCGGAAAAATCCGCGTAGATTTCGGGATAGACCTCGGCGATCTTGTCGCGGATCAGCGAATAATCATCGATATAGCGATCCCACGGGATAGCACTTTCCGGCAGCGCGGCCATCGCCATGCGACAGACGATCTCCACCTCGGGCTTGAGATCGGGGCTTGCGGGCGCGAGCACGCCGCGCGACGCGGTCACGTTCGACATCGAATCCTCGATCGTGACGAATTGCTCGCCCAGTGAGGTCTCGATCCGCTCGGAGCGCGCGACCACCGGGAGGATCAGCGCGTCCTTGCCATGAACGAGATGGCCGCGATTGAGCTTGGTGGCGATCCCGACGGTCAGCGCGAGCTTGCGCATCGCCTCATAGGAGCGCTCGGTATCGGGGATCGCGCGGACGAAATTGCCGCCCATGCCGATGAACACCTTGGCGGTGCCGTCGTGCATCGCCTCGACCGTTTCGATCGTATGATGTCCGTGCTCACGCGGCGGATCGAAGCCGAATATATCGCGAACGCGGTCGAGATATTCCTGGCTCGGCTTTTCGTCGATCCCGACGGTGCGATCGCCCTGGACGTTGGAATGGCCGCGGATCGGCGAGATACCCGCGCCGGGCTTGCCGAAATTTCCCTTGAGCAGGAGGAGGTTGGCGACCTGCTGGAGGAGCTGTGAGCCGAACTGATGCTGGGTGAGGCCCATGCCGTAGCAGATGATCGTCGCCTTCGAGCGGATATAGATTTCCGCGCAGCGGCGGATCTGCGCTTCCTCGAGGCCCGAATGCTCGACGATCGCGCTCCAGTCGAGCGACATCACCTCGTCGCGCACCGCTTCCATGCCGATCGTATGCTCGGCAAGGAAAGCGTGGTCGAGAATGGTCTCGCCCTTCGCCTCGCGCTCGAACATCACCTTCATCATGCCTTTGATCAGCGCAAGGTCGCCGCCGATCTTGATGTGGACGAATTCGCTGGCGATCGCGGTCGAGCCGAAGGTCGCCATCTGCAGGACGTCCTGCGGCTCGGTGAAGCGGATCAGCGCCCGCTCGGGCATCGGGTTGACCGCCACGATCGGCGCGCCACGCTTACGCGCCTCGACGAGGTTGGTCATCATCCGCGGCGAGTTGGTGCCGGTATTCTGGCCGATGACGAAGATCGCCTCGGCATGTTCGAAGTCCTCGAGCACCACCGTGCCCTTGCCGACCCCGATCGCGGGCGGCAGTCCGCGGCTGGTCGGCTCGTGGCACATGTTCGAGCAATCGGGGAAATTGTTGGTCCCGAATTGCCGGACGAAGATCGAATAAAGGAAAGCCGCCTCATTGGGGGTGCGGCCCGAGGTGTAGAATTCGGCATGATGCGGGCTTTCCAGCGCGCGCAGATGCTGCCCGATCAGACCGAACGCCGCGTCCCAGCTGATCGGGACATAGCGGTCGCTCGCGGCATCATATCGCATCGGCTCGGTGAGACGGCCCTGCATCTCGAGCCAGTAATCCGATTTCTCCATCAGTTCGGTGACGGTGTGCTGCGCGAAGAAATCGCGCGTGACGCGGAATTTGGTCGCCTCGTGCGCCAGCGCCTTCGCGCCATTTTCGCAGAATTCGAGCGTCTTCTTGCAATCGGCATCGGGAAAGGCGCAGCTCGGGCATTTGAAACCACCCGGCTGGTTCATCGCGAGAAGCGCGCGCGAACCCTTGGTGACGACGCTCTGCTCAAGCAACACCTTCGCCGTTGCAGCGGCAGCGCCCCATCCGCCCGCGGGATGGTCGTAGGGTTTGAAGCGGGGGGCGTCCTCAGCCATAACGACGCATTCCAAGATGCCTATGATCGCTTCATTATAGGAGCGTTCCATAGTGGTTTGCTATGGACAATAGGTCCTCGCAACGTGGACAAATTGTCCCGGATCGGCGTCGCTGATTTCTTATAAACGGCAACGGAAAATAGTCCCGGCCGCATCGATCACCACCTATTCGGGGTGGATCTGGTTTCCGTTGCGAGGATCCGTCCCAGGTGCGTCATGCGGCGTCGTGCCAGATTCCGACGGGGCGGCTTGATTTCGCGCCCTCGACGGTCGGATGCGGCCGCCCGAGCAGATAGCCTTGCGCCTCGTCGCACCCTTGTTCGCGCAGGAATACGAGTTGATCGTGCGTTTCGACGCCTTCGGCGAGCACCGGAATGTCGAGACTGCTTCCCAAGGCGAGAACGGCACGGATGATCGC
>NZ_MKRR01000137.1:42991-51189 GCF_001897045.1 Sphingomonas sp. 66-10 | reverse complement strand
CCATCGCCACCGCCACGCCCAGCGCCTTGATTTGCCGGAGGACATGGGTCGTCCGGTCGAAATCGGCGATCATCGCGGTTTCGGTGATTTCGAGTTCGAGGCGCGACGGCGGCAAGCCGGTTTCAAGCAGAATCTGATGGATGAGCCGCGGCAAATCGACATGGCCGAGCTGCACCGGCGACAGATTGACCGCGATCTTATGGGGCTCCCGCCACCCTGCCGCTTCCGCGCAGGCAGTGCGAAGCACCCATTCGCCGATCGGCAGGATAAGACCCGATTGCTCGGCGATGGGAATGAATTCTTCGGGGGAGGTCGTCGTCCCGTCATCCCGAATCCACCGCACCAATGCCTCGTAGCCGGTAATATCGCCGGTTCGAACGGCGGTCTGGACTTGCCAATGGATGCATAAATGCCCTTGATCGAGCGCTTCGCGCAGCTCCTGCACCATCCGGCGACGCGCGCGGACGGCCTTGTCCATCGCCTCTTCGTAGAAGCACACATCGGTGGTGAGAGATGCCTTGGCCCGATACATGGCGAGATCGGCATTGTTGATCAGCGAGGATATCTCGCGCGCATCCTGCGGCCACAGCGCCACGCCAGCGCTCAACCCGCAGGAAAGCTGATTGCCGTCGAGATCGACCGGCGCAGTCACCGCGTCGCGCAGGCGGTCGACCAGTTCGAGCGCATCCTCGCGTTCCTGCAGCGTCATGAGCGCAACGAACTCGTCGCCTCCGAGCCGCGCGACGAATTCGCCCGGCCGTATCGCTGCCTTCATCCGCTCTGCGATGGTGATCAGCAATTGATCGCCGGCGGCATGGCCATGAACGTCGTTGACCTCCTTGAAGCGGTCCAGATCGATCGACAGCAATGCGAGCGGCGCGCACGGGCCATTCTCATCGGTCTGCCTGGTGAGCCATTCGAGGAACGAGGCGCGATTGGGCAGGCCGGTCAGGCTGTCGTTGCGGGCGAGATGCGCGATGCGTCGCTCCTGCGCGAGCCGCGGGCGCAGATCGCGAACCGCATAGATCATGCTCGGCCGCGCCTGCTGATCATCTTTTCGCAGCGCGACCTCGACCGGTATCGATCGCTGGTCGCCGGCCGCAAGGGTCGCCTGGGTGAGCGCGCCGATCGGGACTCTGTCTATATCCGGAAGCCACTTGCTCAACGCGCCGCCGACAATCTCGTCATGGTCGACCCCGGCGAGCGATGCAAAGGCTGCATTCGTCGCGACGATGTGTCCATCCTGTTCGACGATCATGCCGTCCACGCTGCCTTCCAAAAGCTCGACCAGCCGGCGGCGCGCCTGCGCGAGCGATTGTGCCTCGAGCGCGTGGCTGCACAACGCCGTGCCCAGGATCAAAAGGCCGACGCCGGTTACCGCGAAGGCCATTGCGAGGTTTGCCGCGCTCGCGGTGAGCTCGCCGTCGCGCGGCGCGAACGGAACGATCTCGATCGCGGCCATCGCCGTGAAATGGAGGATGATGATGCAAAGCACCATCAGCGCGGCCGGCGCCCAGACCGGATCTCTTCGGCCCGCGGCATGACCGCGATGGAACGCCAGGGCACCGAATAGGACCGCGCCGGCAATCGATGCGGCAACATAGTGCGCGGACCAGAATATCACGCCGCGTACCGCAAATGCCTGCATGCCGGTATAGTGCATGGCCGTCACGGCGCCCGAAGATCATCCCGCCCAATGCACCGGCGGCGCGGAAATCGTGATTGGCGACCCATAGCGCCAGCGCGCTCCCGAGGATCGCAAGGCCGAGCGAGGCGCCGGTCAAGATCGGCTCATATTCCACGGGGATGCCCGGCTGGTACGCGATCATCGCGACGAAATGGGTACACCAGATCGTCGCGCCGGTGGCGACCGCGCCCATGAAGGTCCACGCGACGCGCGTGCCCTCTTCGGCGTGCCGCAGGCGCTGCAAAAGCCGGAAAGTGATGTGAGAGCCGAGCAGGCAGATGACCGCTGCCAGGCCGACCAGCCAAAGATTGTGCTCCTGGGTCAGGCACAAAGCAAAGCGCATTCCGATTCGTCCATTCGTACACGTGAACGGCCGGGCCTATGCTGGCAGATCGTTATGAATTCGTTCATTTCGAGCGATTGTTACATCGATGTTAAAATATTGATTGCCAACCGCACCAAGTTCCTTCGCTTACAGGCGATTGTCGATACGAGATGCCATCGCGACAATCGAAACTATCGACTCGGTAGAATGGGTTTAACAGCGATGTAAAATCGTGCCGAAGCCTATAAACATTGTTATCGTTACTCTTTAAACTGTAGACGGTGAATATAGAGACGCTCCACCATTTTGCTGTGATGCCGGTCGTCTAAGTGCGAGACCAAAGGCAATCGTCGTTCGTGACGTGAGAGGCATCCCGTGATCGGGGGATTGAATCATCAGCCCCGGCCGATCAATCTGGCGGTGGAGGGCACCGGCCGGCACGGGCCGCCCTCGACGGGAGGCGCGGTGGCCCATAGTCGAAACGGACGCGGTTGACGGCGAGCGTCGTCATCGTCGAGGACGACCCGCTCGTGGCTACGCATGTCGCGCGCGGGGTGGAGGCGCATGAGGGGCTGTCGCTGGTCGCCACGGCTGCCACGCTGGCACAGGCGCGGGCGCTGCTCGATCGCTCGGTGGACCTGTTCATCCTCGATCTCGGCCTGCCCGACGGTAGCGGGATCGAATTGATCGCCGATATTCGGGCGCGCGGCGGGCCGGAGCCGAAGATCCTCGTCCTATCCGTCCTCGGCGATCAGGAGACGGTGCTGGCAGCGGTGCTCGCGGGGGCGGACGGTTATCTGCTGAAGGACCTCGACAGCCTCGATATCGGGCAGCAGGCGGCCGATGCCCTGACCGGCAGCGCGCCGCTCTCGCCCAGCATCGCCGCTTATGTGCTGCGCCATCTGCGCAAGCAGCAGGAGCAGGCGAGAACGGTGGAATGGGATCCGGGGCTTTCGCCGCGCGAGATCGAATTGCTGCAGTTGCTGGCGCGCGGCTACAGCAATCGACAAGCCGCCGTTGCGCTGGAGATATCGCCGCACACGATCGGCGATCATGTGAAATCGATTTATCGCAAACTCCGGGTGAGCAGCCGGGGCGAGGCGATGGTCCGCGCCTTCCGCAACGGGTTGCTGCATCCGTGACGGCGATGCGGCGGCCGACCGGTTGGCGGCGTGCGGTGATCATCATCCTCGGCGTGCAACTGCTGTTCTGGAGCATCTACGCCCTGATCGTCCTTGGCGTGCGCCCGATCGAGTCTCCCGAGGCGGACCGGGTGACGGCGGCGCGCGCGGCGCTGCCCGTCGGGCCGGGGCGAATGGGCGCGTACGTCGCCGATCTGCCGGGACCGGCGGTGCTGCGTCTCCCCGGCTGGCAACCCGTCGTGCTGCATCCTGCCCGCGCCAGCCCGCTGTCGCCCGCGCAAACCGGCGGGCGGGAGGCGGCGTCCCTGTCTTGTCTCGACGGCGATTGCCCCGAGCCGGCGGCGATCTACGCCGGGCCGTTCGACCGGATGAGTCGCGCGGCAGCGTTGGAAAGCTTCCAGCGGTTCGACATGGTCTGGGTGGCGATCGCGGTGGCGATGGTGACGGGAACGGCGTTGCTCGTCCTGCTGCCGGTCAATCGCATGTCGCGGCTGCAAACCGTGACCGGCCTTTTCCAGATCCTGGTCGGCGCGGATGCGTGGCTCACCACCTTTGGCGCCGCGAGCCTGCCCTATCGCTGGTTTCCGCTCCTGCGGTTCGGCACCGAATATCTCATGCTGACGGGAGCGGCGCTGGCCGTGAACGCCTTTGCCGGCTGGCGCGCGAGCGAGGCGCGGATGGTGGTTGCGTGCTTCGTGGCCGCCTTCGCTGCGCTGCTGGCGGCGATGGCGCTGGGAGAAGGGGTCGCCACGATCGTGCCGTGGCTCGACGCAGCGGCGCTCACCTTGCTGGTCGGCTATGGCCTGCTCGCCTTGCTGCGGATGGCGCGCACCGCGCCGGGGCCGGCGATCCGTGTGCTGGCATTGCTGCTTGCCGGGCTGGCGTCGATCGCTTTCGACCTGTTCTTTCGCCCGCCCAATCTCACGCTTCAGGCATCGGTTCTCGCCCCGCCGCTGGCGACCTTCGGGATATTGTTCGAAATTGCGCTGCAAGGCCGGCTGCTCAACCAGGAGGCTGAGGAGGCGCGCAGCGATCTTGAGCGGCAGGTGCTGGAGCAGGACGCCAGTTTACTGCGCTCGTCACAATTGCTGCGCCATCAGGAGCGACTGATCGCGATCGACGCCGAGCGCCAGCGACTGCTGCGCGATATGCATGATGGGGTAGGGGGCGTGCTGACCCACCTGCTGCTCGACTTGCGCGGCAGCCGGCTGACGCAAGGAGAGGTCGAGCAGGGATTGCAATCGGCGGTCGACGACCTGCGCAATATGGCGAGTGCGATCGATGCCGGGAACGAGCCGATCGACGAGGCGCTGGCGATGTTCTGCGAGCGTATCGAGGGGCGGCTCGCGCGGTCAGGCATCGCTTTCGATTATCGCTGCACGCTACCGATCCCCGCGCCTAGCCTCGACGTGCGGCGGCTGCTCAGTCTCTATCGGCTGTTGCAGGAAGGGATTGCCAATAGCGTGCGACACGCCCGCGCCACCCGGATCGCGCTGACGGTCGAAGCGGCCGAGGGCAAGGCGATCCGGATAACGCTGGCGGACGATGGCATCGGATTCGATCCTGGCCGGGCGGCCGGTTCGCCAGGGGAGGGACGGGGCTTGACCAACATCCGTCGCCGCGCCGAGCAAATGCGCGGCAGGATCGCGATCGATAGCGCGCCGGGCGAGGGCGCGCGGCTGATCCTGACCATCCCCGTCGCCGAGCGTAAATCCTGAATTCTCGGGCATTATTTGTCCTTACCCGACACGTACCATTTTGAGACGATGACGGCGGGATTGTCGGTTTATTATCCATACCCCCGCGAACGCGGGATTGTTGCCCCGATCCGATCGACCGAAAATGGCGCCACGGACGTTCGGCGAGAACGCCAAAACCGTGGCGATGTCGCCACGTCGCCGAGAACGACATTTTTGGGGACGAGGGAACCGATGAAAAGATCCGCATTCTTCTTCGCTGGCCTATGCGCGGCCCTGTCGGGCGTCGCCCATGCCGACACCTTCCATGTGACGATCGAAAATCCCGGCGTCGAGCATTCCACCGCCGCTTTCACCTCGATGGGTGTCGAAACGTTCGATTCGATCGTCTCCGGGTACAACCGGTCGTTCACCACCGATTTCGGGTCGGGCGGCGTGATCTCGGGCAGCTATGCCGGCGTCGATGTTGTCCCCGCAAACCAATATGGCGGCGCGGGCGGCGCGGGCAATTTCGCGAGCACATCGAGCGGCGCGGGTTTCTCGCTCTCGCTTGCCACCACCAATCCCGCCGGAATCAATTATTTCGGCTTCTGGTTGTCCGCGCTCGACAGCGGCAACACCCTGACCTTCTCAAAAGCCGGGACATCGCTTTTCACTTTCTCGGCGGCTGACGTGCTCGCGCTGGTCGGCAATATGCCCGGCTATTTCGGCAATCCCGACGCGCCGTTCGGCGGCAACAACGGCGGCCAACCCTATGTCTTTCTAAACTTCTTCGATACCAACGGCACCTTCGACAAGGTGACCTTTTCGGAGAATCTGGCGAACGCCGGCTATGAGTCGGACAATCATACCGTCGGCTTTTTCACCAGGGAAAGCGGCACGCCGGTCGGCGGGGTGCCGGAACCCGCGACCTGGGCGATGATGATCGTCGGCTTTGGCGCGGTGGCGGGCGCGATGCGGCGCCGTCAGGGCCGGGCAAGGCTGACCGCCGCGTAATCTTCCCCGATCGCGGGGAGGCGCCGTCCGACCCTGCTCCTGCGGACGGCAGGAGCAGGGCGGCGCCATTGTGGTCGGTGATATAGGGCCCTTCGTCGCAATCGTCGCGCCGGACGTCGTCCTCGCTCGTCGATGTGTCCAGACACGCCCTCGGTAGATCGAGGATCAAGCTGTAGACGAGACGCAGGCCGGCGAACTCGATTCGCCGCCAGCATGTCACGGTTCATCGCAGCATCCACCTCGTCCGCCTTGACGCCCGGCGGACTGCGATCAGAACCAAATTGAAGGTTTTTAGGTACTTTAACAGTATTGTTAAATTCTGCTACCGCGCAGTTTCTTACAATTTTTGGCGGATTTAATGAGTTTAGCGTCTCTTTCAAGGTACATTCTGCTATTATTTTTAATAGCAATTGTGTGCGCGATCATCGTTAGGTTGACGTTCAGCAACGCATCGCCGATGTTCGCCTGGATCATTTATATTTCATTCTTCCTTGCGTCTTTTCTTGTCTTGCAGCTCCTGAGAAGCAAGAGGAAGAGCAGTTAAAGAATGATCCAAGCCGACCTCCCTATCCAGCCGGACCGGAATATAGGCGTCGTCTGGCGGGGGAAGGGGAACGGCCTTTCGGGCGTCGCTCCAACTCGCCCCACCAATAATAGAGCGAAAGTCGCGCGGCGCATGCATCGCCTTCTAAATATCAATTCTTCGATACGGACATGCGCGACCGCGTGCGCAATCCGCCGATCTTTCACCTTGTCTCAACCTAGCACCGGCAATGCTTCTGGATATCGAGCCCGAATACGGGTTGCAATATGAGCGTGCCGCTCGCTGTCCAGTCTTCTATTAAAGAAGGACCCTGAACATGCGTTCGCCGACACCCAGGGCGCGAAGCAAGCGGAATGGCCCGAGGGTACGTGAGGAGGCGCTCGTTATCGCCCGCCGGCTGTTGCTGGAGCGCGGCCCGCGCGCGGTAACGCTCGCCAATGTCGGCCATGAGCTCGGCATGACGCATGCCAATGTCATCTACCATTTCGGATCGGCGGCGGACCTTCAATCGACGCTGATGGAATCGATGATCAAGGACCTGATCGCTGCGCTCGACACGATCCGGGCAGACGCGGGCGCCCCCGTCATCGTCGTCGACCAAATGTTCGATGCGTTCGGCAAGGGGGGCGCCGGGTCGCTCGCGGCATGGATCATTCTGTCGGGCAATGCCGCGCGTCTCGAACCTGTGCGTAACGCAGTGAAGGCATTGGTCGCGGCGATCGTCGATCAGACCGGGGACGTCGAAACTGCGCGCGGGGTCCATGAAGCCGTGCTGATGATGACACTGATGGCATTCGGCGACGCGGTCATCGGCCCCTATATTCGCGACATGCTCGATGAACGGAACGACGCGGCGGTCGGCCTGGCGGCGCGTGTCCTGCCGCATCTTCTGCGTCCGTCGGGCGGTCCTGCTTCCTAATCGGAAACTTCCCGCTCTTCCGATCCGGATTGGGTGATGAGCCGCGCGCTGCGTTGGCCGGTCCAATAGATCCACAGCCAGCTGAGCGCCACCATCAGCCGGTTGCGGACGCCGATCAGGAAGAAGATATGGACAAAGCCCCATAGCCACCACGCGAGGCGCCCGCGCAGCCGCACCCAGCCGAAATCGACGATCGCGGCGCGTTTTCCGATCGTGGCCAGGCTGCCGTCATTCTTGTACCGGAACCTTTCGGGCGGTGTCTTGCCAGCCAGTCGCGCCCGGATGACCTCGGCAACGAACCGTCCCTCCTGCTTTGCGGCGGGGGCGACACCGGGAACGAGCGTTCCCTCGTCATCCTCGACATGCGCGGTATCGCCGATCACGAACACGTCGGGAAACCCGGGGGCGGTGAGATTCGGCTCGACCAGCACGCGCCCGGCGCGGTCGCACGGCAGATCCAGCCACGCGCCCGCCGGCGATGCCTGGACGCCTGCCGCCCAGAGAATGGTTCGGGTGGCGAGGTGCGTTTCGCCGAGATGGACGCCGCCCGCATCGCATTCGGTCACCATATGATCGGTCAACACCTCGACCTTGAGCCTTTCAAGCGCACGCTTGGCATAAGCGGCAAGATGCTCCTTGAAGCTCGGCAGGATGCGCGGGCCGGCTTCGATCAGGATGACGCGTACTTCATCCATGCTGAAGTTTCGGAATTCGCCCCGCAGCGTTTCATGGGCCAATTCGGCGATCGTCCCGGCAAGTTCGACCCCTGTCGGCCCACCCCCGATGATGGCGAAGGTCAGATAGGCTGCCCGCTCCGCGGGGTTGTTTGATCGCTCCGCCTCCTCGAACGCGAACAGGATATTGCGCCGGATATGCGTCGCGTCCTCG
>NZ_MKRR01000137.1:20128-42955 GCF_001897045.1 Sphingomonas sp. 66-10 | reverse complement strand
ATCGTCGCGCCGTAACTCGTCAGCAGCCGCTTGTGCCGCGCGTCGATGCTCACCACTTCGCCGAGCAGCGTCGTCGCGTTCTTCGCACCCCGGACGAGGCTGCGGATCGGCCATGCGATATCGGAAGGCGCAAGCGCGGTTCCCGCGACCTGATAGAGGAGCGGCTGGAAGAGATGATAATTGCGCCGGTCGAGGAGCGTGATCCGGACCGGTGCGTCGGCGAGGGCGCGCGCCGCCTCGACCCCGCCGAACCCCGCGCCGACGATCACGACATGATGCGCGAGGGATTCTGAAGGCACGTTAAACTCCTTCTATTTGCTTTTCGCCGGCGTTCGCGATCCGTCGGTCGGCGATCCTATCAGGGCCGGCGACGCTTCGCGGCGATTTGCCCGACCTTGCGGACCCTCGTGCGTCGGATCGTCGAGCGCCGCGTTGTTTGCATGTCGCGCCGCAACTCCACCAGCACGCGGCGAAGTCCGTGAATCTGGTCGACGAGGTGGAGCACGATCTCGACCCCCTCGTCGTTGACGCCAAAGTCTCCCTTGAGATCGCGAATGAGGCGCGCGCGTGCGGCGTCCAGCTCGGAGAGGATGAGCGCGGCGTCGCCGCGATCGGGCCGCAACCATTCGCGTTCGATCCATTGCTGGAGCAACCGCATGTCGATGCCCGATCGGGCCAGGAATTCGTCGGTATCGATCGTCATCTGGCGATATCCTCCCGTGGGTTGAACGCCTTGCCCGCCTCCCAGTTCGATACGAACGCGCGAAGGTCGGGATCGATCGGCTTTTCGAGAACGATCCTGAGCTTGACGAACTCATCGCCGCGCGCCCCGCCGCGACGTGGTGCGCCCTTGCCCTTCAACCGCAGCGTGGTGCCGCTGTTGGCGCCGGCGGGAACCGTCATGGTCACGTCGCCGGTCGGCGTCGGCACCCGGATTTTTCCTCCCAGCACCGCCTCCGACAGGGAGATCGGGAGGTCGATCGTGATATCGTCGCCGTCACGCTTGAAGCGTGGATCGGGACGCACCTCGATTTCGATCAATGCGTCGCCGGGGCCGCCTTTGCCCGAACCCGGTGTGCCCTTGCCCTTCAGGCGCAGGGTCTGGCCGTCGACGATGCCCGCCGGGATCGACACGTCGAGCGTGCCGCCGGTCGGCAAAGTGATACGTTCGGACCCGCCCGTGATCGACTCGACGAAGCTGATTTCGAGCCGGTAGTGAAGATCGCGGCCGCGGCGATTGGCGCGTGCCTCGGCGCTGCGCCGGAACAGATCAGCGAACGGATCGTCGCCCTGGGCGAAATCAGCGAAGCCGCCGTCGCTGGCGTAGTGACCGAAGTCGGAGTCGGCGAAGTCGCGATAATATTGGTGCTGCGGCCGCTCGGCGCCGCTTTCGTCGATCTCGCCCGCGTCATAGCGTTTGCGTTTTTCGGGATCGCTGAGAAGGTCATAGGCGCCGGCGACCTCCTTGAACTTTTCCTCGGCGCCCTTGTCGCCGGGATTGAGGTCCGGATGGAGCTTCTTCGCGAGCTTGCGATAGGCGCTTTGGATCTCCGCGGCGGAAGCGGCCGGCGCGACACCTAATATGTCATAGGGATTCTTCACTCTCGCCCCCGCCACTTTCCGGCGCCTCGCTGCGGTGACAATGCCCGAAGGTCATTGCCGGCAATCGGCCGCGATCTTCCGATCCATGCCACGAAACGCGGCATCTTTCGCCGTCATTCGCGAACCGTCGCTATTTTTTTGATCCCTTCTCGTCGTCGGCGAGCTCGGTGAATTCGGCATCGACGACATCATCGTCGTTATCGCCGCCCGAACCAGGTCCCGCGCTCGCGCCGGCCTGCGCGGCTGAATGGATCGCCTGGGCCAGCTTCATCGCCTGTTGGCTGAGCGCCGCAGTCTTTGCCGTGATGGCGGCTGCGTCATCGCCCTGCAATGCCGTGCGCAGATCGCTCATCGCGCTTTCCGCCGCTTGCTTGTCGGCAGGGGAAAGCTTGTCCTTAAGCTCCTCGATGTCCCGCTCGGTCGCATGGAGCAGCGACTCGGCGACGTTCCTGGCTTCGATGACTTCCTTGCGCTTCTTGTCTTCGGTGGCATGCTCCTCGGCCTCCTTGATCATGCGCCGGATGTCGTCGTCCGAAAGGCCGCCCGACGCCTGGATCCGGATCGTCTGCTCCTTCCCGGTTCCCTTGTCCTTGGCCGAGACGTTGACGATGCCATTGGCGTCGATATCGAAGGTCACCTCGATCTGCGGAACACCCCGCGGCGCGGCCGGGATACCGATGAGGTCGAATTGCCCGAGCAGCTTGTTGTCGGCCGCCAGCTCGCGCTCGCCCTGGAAGACGCGGATCGTAACGGCCGGCTGATTGTCGTCCGCCGTCGAGAAGGTCTGGCTTCTTTTGGCTGGAACCGTGGTGTTGCGGTCGATGAGCCGGGTGAAGACACCGCCGAGCGTCTCGATGCCGAGCGACAGCGGGGTCACGTCGAGCAGCAGGATATCCTCGACATCGCCCTGAAGGACCCCGGCCTGGATCGCCGCGCCGAACGCCACGACTTCGTCGGGATTGACCCCCTTATGCGGCTCCTTGCCGAAGATTTTCTGCACCACTTCCTGGATTTTCGGCATGCGCGTCATCCCGCCGACGAGAATGACCTCGTCGATCTGCTCCGCCTTGAGCCCGGCGTCCTGAAGCGCGTTGAGACACGGCTCCATCGTGCGCTGGATGAGGTCTTCGACGAGCGACTCGAGCTTGCTGCGGGTGAGGGTGATCAGGAGATGCTTCGGGCCGGAGGCATCGGCCGAGACATAGGGCAGGTTGATTTCGGTCTGCTTGCTCGCCGACAATTCGATCTTGGCCTTTTCGGCAGCCTCCTTCAACCGCTGGAGCGCGAGCTTGTCGCCGCGCAGGTCGATGCCCTGATCCTTCTTGAAGGCGTCCGCGAGGTAATTGACGATCCGCATGTCGAAATCCTCGCCGCCGAGGAAGGTATCGCCGTTGGTCGCCTTCACCTCGAATACGCCATCGCCGATGTCGAGGATCGAGATGTCGAACGTGCCCCCGCCAAGGTCGTAGACGGCGACCTTGCCCTGCTTCTTCTTCTCGAGCCCATAGGCCAGCGCCGCAGCCGTCGGTTCGTTGATGATCCGCAGCACCTCGAGACCCGCGATCTTTCCCGCATCCTTGGTCGCCTGGCGTTGCGCGTCGTTGAAATAGGCCGGCACCGTGATGACCGCCTGCGTCACGGTTTCGCCGAGGTGCGCCTCGGCCGTTTCCCTCATCTTCTGCAGGATGAAGGCCGAGATTTGCGACGGCGAATAGGATTTTCCATCGGCCTCGATCCAGGCGTCGCCGTTCGGCCCTTCGACGATCTTATAAGGGACCAGCGATTTGTCGCGCTCGACCACGGGGTCGTCGAAACGCCGCCCGATCAGTCGCTTGACGGCGAAGATCGTGTTGGTCGGGTTGGTCACCGCCTGCCGCTTGGCGGGTTGCCCCACCAGGCGTTCGCCATCCTTGGTAAAAGCGACAATCGATGGCGTGGTACGTGCGCCTTCGCTGTTCTCGATAATGCGCGCGCTCTTCCCGTCCATCACCGAAACGCACGAATTGGTGGTGCCCAGGTCAATTCCGATGGCTTTGCCCATTTCGCTGCTCCTCTGCGCTCGATGCCCTCGACGAGCGTTCCGTGTGTCGGCGCGGAGGGAGCAAGAACTATGCCGTATCTGCAGCGGCGATTAAGCAACGAGGATCAAGCAGCTTGGGGTCGATTGGCGGGGCCGTGGGGGACAGTCTGTCCGCAGGCGCCTAGACAGAATGTCCTTCACGCCTTGTCCCGTCATCGCCGGCTTCGGGAAGCCACAGGAAGAAGGTCGATCCGATGTCCGGCGTGCTCGACGCAGTAAGCGTGCCTCCCGTATGGGATATGAGCATTTGGCAGATCGCCAGGCCGAGCCCGTTGCCGTCGCGCTGCTTGGTGGTGAAAAAGGGATCGAAGATGCGGGCGAGCACATTATCGCTCATCCCGATTCCGGTATCCTGCACCTCGATAACGGCGCCGGGCTCACCGCCCGCGCCCTCGGCATCATAGCTGCGCAAGGTCAGCGTGCCGCCGCTGGGCATCGCATCGATCGCGTTCACCATGAGGTTGACCAGAACCTGCTGGAGCTCGGTTCGGTTGATCCGCACTTCGCGGCGCGCCCGATCGTCGCGCACGACGGTGACCGCCGCTCTTTTGAGCAGGTGCTCGACAAGCGGGAGGGTGTCGGAGATCATCGCCGCAATGTCCTGCCGATCCTCATAGCCGGCATATTCCGCAGGTCGGGCGAATTGCAGAAGCTTCCGCACGATTTCGCTGATGCGCCCGATCTGCTCGTCGACCAGCCTGAACTCGAGGTCGAGATCGTCGGTTCGGCCGGCCAGCACCGCCCGGATGATCTCCAGATTGCCCTGCATCACCGCGAGCGGATTGTTGATTTCATGCGCGATGCCGGCGCTGATCTCGCCGAGCGTTGCGAGCTTCTCCGCCAGGACGAGCTGTTTTGTGGTATCTTCGATCTGCTTGCGCGCCGCGACCAGATGCTCGGTTCGTTCTTCGACGCGCCGATTGAGTTCGTCGTTCCATGCGCGAAGCTGCCGATCGCGATCCTGAATTTCATCAAGAAGGCCATCGAGATGCTTGGCCACCATGCCGATTTCACCCGCATCGCCGCTCGATCCGGTTCGCGCGGCGAGATCGCCGGATTCGACCTGCGCGATGGTCGTCGCCATTCGCTCGAGCGGTTTGAAGATATCGCTCGCCCAGCGCAGGAATAAGGGAACTGTCAGCCCCGTGACGAGCAGAAAGGCGAAGGCGAGCGACAGGACGATTTCGCGGCGCATCGCGGTGAACGGCTTTTCGAGAAAGCCGACATAGAGCATCCCGACACGCCTGCCATCGGTGTCGACGAGCGGCTGATAGGCGGAAATATACCAATCGTTGACGACGAACGCGCTGTCGAGCCAGGTGCGTCCTTCGCCGAGCACCGCGCTCCGCACCGCGCTCGACACTCGCGTTCCGATCGCGCGATGGCCCTCGAACAATCGGACGTTCGTGCTGATGCGAACGTCACCGAGGAACAGCGACGCCGTGCCGTGGCTCCCGCGTGGAACGCTGGTATCGTGATACACCAGAGCGTTGATCGTATCGATGAAGCGCAGATTGCGATTGAGCAACATGCCACTGACCAATGCGGCCGATGTGCCGTCGGCTAAGGTGACGGGCACCGCCGAATGGACCACCATGCCGCGATTCTCGATCGTTCGGGAGGTCGGGGCTGCTTTCTCGGTAGCAATCAGATGGATCGTCGCGCGGCCTGCCAGTTGCGGCGATATCGCCGCCAGATCCGCCTGGGAAAACAGATCGATTCCGGTTTTCGGCTGGCCGCGCAGCGCGCGCGTGATGATCGGCCAATCATATCTGATCGCGCCCGGCGCGCGCGACGCAAACGGGCGGCTCGACGCGATGACCCGATGCCCGGCGTCAACCAGATATAGAAAGTCGGCGCCGGTTTTGCCGGCTTCGCGCGCGAGCAGCATATCAAGCGACGCGTCCTGCTTTGCCTTGCCGTAAAGCACATCCAAAAATCGCGCCGACTAGGCCAGCGACGAAAGCGAGGCCTGATCACCGGCCAGCAATCGGGACAGATATTGGTTTGCGGTGGTGAGATCGCCATCGACCTTCGACAGCAGCATCGCGTCGAACCGGTCGTTCCATCGCTTCATCGCGATGCCAAGGAAGATCGGCAGGATAACCAGCATCGGCAAGAGCGCGATCGCCAGCAGCCGGTAACGCACCGAATGCCGCCGCTTCATCCCCGCCGCTATGGCATCAGACATTCCAGGTCGCGCATTTGCGGTCGACGGTCTTTCGCGAGATGCCGAGCCGCCGGGCGGTCTCCTCGCGGTCGCCGCCCGTTTCCTTCAACATGGCTAGAATATGCCGCCGCTCGACCTCCGCCAGCGTCCTGGGCTTGCGACCGGGGGGTTCCTCGGCCCGTTCATAAGCATTGGGAAACCGGCCCAGGATCACCGCGCGTTCGATGAAATTGCGCAATTCCCGAATATTGCCGGGCCATTCGTAACGCGTGAGATACCGACGCACATTTTGATCGATGGGTACCGGGGCCATGCCGAGCTGCAGCGCTACGTCGCTCATAAAGGCCGAAGCGAGCTCCTCCACGTCATCACCGCGCTCGACAAGCCGCGGCAGCCGAATCTCCAGGACGTTGATACGATAGAAAAGGTCCTGCCGGAACCGTCCCTCGTTCACACGCTCGGCAAGGTCGGCGTTGGTCGCGAAGACGAAACGGACGTCGATCGGCGTTTCCCGCTCCGCGCCGACGGGGCGCACCCGGCGATCTTCGATCACCCGGAGCAATTTGACCTGCATCGGCAAGGGAAGGTCGCCGATCTCATCGAGAAAGATCGTCCCGCCCTTGGCATATTGGATCAGACCCTCACGCGCGCCGTGAGCACCGGTGAACGACCCTTTGACATGTCCGAACAGTTCGCTTTCGAGAAGTTCGGATGGAATCGCGCCGCAATTCACCGGCACGAAGAGCTTGTCGCCGCGATCCGAAAGCGCGTGGATCGAGCGCGCCGCCACTTCCTTGCCGGTTCCGGATTCGCCGGTGAGCAGCACCGAGCTCGGCAGTGGCGCGACGCGCGCGATGATCTTCCGGATCTCCTCGATTGCGGGCGACCTTCCCGTCAATGTGCTGCGAAGCCCCTCTCGTCCCGACGCACCTTTGAGTTCCTGACGGAGAACCGCATTCTCGCGCTGCAGCCGATCGCGATCGAGGCATCGCGCGACGGCGCTGAGCAATTGATTGGAGCGGAAAGGCTTCAGTACGAAGTCGACGACCCCGACCCTCAGCGCGGCGATTGCGGTGTCGAGATCCGCATGCGCGGTGATCAGGATGACATCCGCAAAGAGGCCCGATGCGCGCTGTTCCGCCAGCCATTCGAGCCCGGTCCTGCCGGGGAGAAGATTATCGAGAATGACGACGTCATAGGGCCGGGCATCGAGTTTGCGCGAAGCCTCGCGCGCGTCGGACGCCTCGTCGATCCGCTTGCATCGCGGTCGCAGCGTGCGCACGAGAAAATTCCGCATCCCGGGTTCGTCGTCGACCACCAGGATCGAGGCTTGCGCAAGCCAGGGCCAGAAATCCGGGTCGACGCCGTTATTCTCTTCTGTCTCCTGACCCGGCACGCCCTGTTCCTCCATCTGCTATCCTTGTCCGTCGAAACCCGATCTTACCCTGGATCGGACGCCCGAGCGTTGCCGCGCGCGAATCGGTCCTTTGTTCGCGCGGGTTACAGCTACCATTGCAGTCGACGAAGCGCATCGGGCCGCGTGGGCTGGAACGAAGACAATTTGTCGCGACCGGTTTGGACCTTTTGTCTTCGTCCCTTGTCGCTCAATGAATAAGACATTGAATTAAGACGACATCACGTCTGGCACATCTATTGCTCCATCCGGGCCGATGGTGGAATCAACCGGAGCGCGCGCCTTGACCCCCTTTAAGCCCGGATACCTTGCGCTCAAGATGTTCACCGCGCTCAGGCTCGGCCGCAGGCCGAGCGACTGAAAGTCGAGCATGGCCCTCGATAAGCTACAAGCCGTCAACCTTGCGGTTCGCCGCGTTGGTTTCGCCGAGATCGGCGATGCGGCGCTGCTGCGCACTATTCCGGTCGAGGCCCCGGTTTCGATCGAGGTGTGCGGGGTCGCTTATACCGTGGTGATGGCAACGCCGTCGGACTTGCGCGACTATGCATTGGGCTTCGCGCTCAGCGACGGGCTTGTGGACCGGGCGGATCAGATCGAGAGCATCGACATCCAGCGGGTCGATGGCGGCTGGGCGATCCGGCTATCGTTACCGGCCGAACGGGCTGAGCGCGTGTTCAGACGCGCGCGCCGGCGCGAGGCGGAGGGCAGTTGCGGCCTTTGCGGCGTCGGGAAGGTCGAGCAGCTGTTGCGGTCGCTCCCGCCGGTAAAAGCACAGATATCGACCGATCGGCTCGCGATCATGCGCGCGCTGGCCGGTTTCCGGGATCATCAGCCATTGGGTCACGCCACGGGCGGCTCGCATGCTGCTGCCTTCTGTTCTCCCGCTGGTGCGATCCTGCGCGTCCGAGAGGATGTCGACCGGCACAATGCGCTCGACAAACTGATCGGTGCGCTCGCCAGCGACGCAATCGATCCAGCGACGGGCTTTTACCTGCTTTCCGCGCGATGCAGTTACGAACTCGTCGAAAAAGCGGTTCGCTCAGGCTGTTCGATGCTGGTGACGATCTCGGCGCCGACCAGCCTCGCCGTGGAACGCGCGATGAGGGCAGGGTTGACGCTGGTCGCGATCGCGCGCACCGATTCGGCTTTGATCATCACCGATGAGCAGGGCAGCGTCGAATGAGGATCGAATTATTCGATCCCAATACGATCTTTGGCGCCTTGTTGTCGGGTGCTATCTTTCTGTTGGTCGGGCTGATCCTTTCATGGGTGCTGCGCTATGCGGTCGGCGCCGCGCTCCGTCACGACCAGTCGGACCGTATCGACCAGATCACCTTGTCCTTCCTCAGCCACCTTGCCGTGCTGGTGATGTGGGTCATCCTCATCGTCGCTTATACGCGCGTCGTTCCCGCCTTGAACCGCTTTGGCACCGCGCTGCTCGCCGGGGTCAGTCTCGTCTCCGTGGTGATCGGATTCGCCGCCCAGACGACGCTGGGGAATCTTGTCGCGGGGATAAGCCTCGTCCTCTACAAGCCCTTCCGGCGAGGCGATCGTATCCAGATCAGCGCGCCGACCAAGGATGATTTCGACGTCGGCGTCGTTGAGGACATTTCGTTGGGATTCACGGTGTTGCGCACCGATGACGGCCGCCGGATCATCGTTGCCAACGGGAAGATGGCGCAACAGACGATGATCAAGCTGTCGCCGACCGACGAACAACCGATAGCACCGGCTCCGCCGGTGTAAGCTTGTAGTGCAAACCGGGTAGCCCGGCCGAATTACTTTTCGGCCGGGCTTGCGCCATTTCGATCACTCCTTCGCGGTCAGCGTCGGCCATTTGATGCCGAGCTGGTCGAGATAGGTGGGGTATTTCTTCGGGTTGTAATAATATTTTTCCATCTGTGGGCGCATTTCCCGCATCGTCTTTTCGTTGAGCCAGATCGCGGGCTTTTCGAGGATCGGCTTGTAGCTGTCGGTCTTGAGCTGGACGTTGTTGAAATAGTCCTTGGCGTCGGCGAGCAGTTTGGGCGTGGTCATCATGTCCAGCACCGTCATCGCCACCGCTTTCGCGCCGACGACCACCCCTTTGTGCGCGATCGGCGTCGCCATCGCCATCGCCGAGAGCACATTATGGCCGATCATATTGGGAATGTTCGACGGATAGCGGATGGTGATCGTCGGCACCGTCCACATGATATCGCCGATATCGTCCGAGCCGCCGCCCATCGACCGCGGGCGGTTTTCCGGGGTCGACAGCGGCGTGACGGTATCGGTGAGCGGCGCGACCTTGCGGTGGTTGGTTTCCTGCACCGCCTTGGCGAAGGCCTGATCATCGGCATCCCATTTCGGCATGCCGACCGCCTTGATGTTGAGAAAGGCCGCCTCGGCCAGCGGCTTGTTGGCGAAATTGGGCGCGGCATAGCCGAGGATGCGTCGCTCGACCGTGGTGCCGGTCGCCTTGGCGGCGGCATCGGCGAGTTCGTTGCCGGTATCGTAGAGCGTCTTCACGTCGCCGAAGCTGCGGTCGCGGAAATAATACCAGACCGAGGCGAGATCGGGGACGACATTGGGCTGCCCGCCGCCGTTAGTGATGACGTAATGCGACCGCTGGGTCAGCGGCAGATGCTCGCGGCGGTAGTTCCACGAGGTATCCATCAGCTCGACCGCGTCGAGCGCGCTGCGCCCGTCCCACGGATCGCCGGCGGCATGCGCGGTCTTGCCGTGGAACGTATATTCCACCGAGACCATGCCGTTCTGCCCGAGATCGCCGTAAGCGGTGCCGAACTCACTGGAAACATGGACGAAGATGCAGGCGTCGACGTCCTTGAACAGCCCGGCCTGGACATAATAAGCCTTTGAGGCGAGCAGTTCCTCCGCGACGCCCGGCCAGATCATCAGCCGGCCGGGGATATGGTTCTTCTCCATCACCGCCTTGGTCGCGATCGCCGCGGCGATGATCAGCGGCATGCCCGAATTATGCCCCTCGCCATGCCCCGGCGCGCCCGCGACCATCGGCTTGACGTTGGGGATGCCGGGATATTGCGAGACGCCGAGCAGATTGTCGATATCCGATCCCAGCGCGATCAGCGGCCCGCCCGAGCCCCAGGTCGCGGTGAAGGCGGTGGGGATGCCGGCGACCCCGCGGGTCACCTTGAAGCCGTTCTTCTCCAGGATGTCGGTGAGATAGGCCGAGGTGCGCACCTCCTGAAAACCGGGCTCGGCATAGGAAAAGACCTGATCGACCATCACCTGAATCTGTTTGGTCTGCGCCTCGACGCCGGCCTCCACCGCCTTCTTCTGCTCGTCGGTCGCCGCATAAGCGAGCGGCGACCACAAGACGCTCGCCATCAGCGCGGCGGCTATTGTGCGTTCAAATCGATTCTTCATTCGACCCTCCTTTTCCCCTTAGAATTTCACGCCCGCCGATACGCGGAATACCCGACCGACCACGTCATAGAGCTGGCGGCTGGTCTGGGCGTAAGCCGGCACATTGTTGCCGTCGGGCCCATTGCCCACCAGCACGGGATCCTTGTTGAACATATTGTTGACTACGAAGGTCAAGCTGCCGTCATGGCTGCCGGCGGAGAATTTGAAGCTGATCGATGCGTCGAAATAGGTCGCGCCGGGAATGTGGTTGTTGTTGATCGTGCGATATTGATTGGTCGAGGCCGGGCATCCCGAGGTGCATTGGATGTAATCATTGCCATAGACCCCCGATCCGAAGCCGCGCGCGACCAGATTGATCGTCACCGGATCAACCTTGTAAAAGGCGCTGACGCGATAGACCCAATGGGGCGCGTTGTAGGTGCCCGCCAGGCTGCCGCCGTTCACCCCGGCATAGTCGATCGGGAAAATCCCGTTGTTGATCACGTTCTTTATGTAATGGGTTATCGCGGTGCTGATGCTGAAACTGCCGGGCAGATCGGCCGATATCGCGGAAAGATCGGTGCGGTAGGTCGCATCGATGTCGAATCCCGTCTCATGCTGGCTGGCGAAGTTGAACGGCTGGATGACGATCTGGCTCAACGCGCCGCCGTTATAGACGATGTTGTTGCAATAGGCCGTTGACCCGGAATAGCAGAAATCCACCGTATTCTGGGAGGTGATCGATCCGATCGCATCGGTGATCCTGATATCATAATAGTCGAACGACATGGTGAAGCCGGGCAACCAGCGCGGCGTCGCGACCGCGCCCGCCGTCCATGTATTCGCCTTCTCGGGCTTGAGGTTCGGGTTGCCGATCGTGCTCTCGACGAACTGGAAGGCCCCCGCGCCGAGCGGCGAGTTGGCCGGCATGATCACCGAATTGGTGCGCGCCGTTCCCGAAGCGAACAATTCCTGGAGGTTTGGCGCGCGGATATCGTGGCTGTAGGTGGCGCGGAACTTGATATCGGGCAGCGGCGTGTAGGTTCCGCCGACCTTCCAGGTCTGCACCGCGCCCGAGGTCGAATAATCCGTATAGCGGCCGGCGGCGTTGAGGTTGATGCCTTTCACGATCGGCAGATCGACTTCGATGAAGCCTTCCTTGACATTATATTCGCCGAAATTGGGCAGGTAATTGCCGTAGAGCCAGTTGTTCGTGGTGGTTCCATTGGCATTGCGGACGGGCTGATATTCGGTCGGAACATAGCCGCTGATCTGCTCCTTGCGCCATTCGGCGCCGAGCGCCACCGCCGCGGGGCCGCCGGGGAGATTGAACAATTCCCCGCTGGCGCTCGCCGCTGCGACATCCTCCTTGATCGTCTCGTCGCGATAGGGTTGCCCCGCGCCGTAGATATAGGCCAGCGCCTTCGGGTCGGGGCCGCCGTGGATGCCGAGCCGGTTGACCGGTACGCAGCCGTTGGTCGGCGCGGTGAGCGTCGAACGGCAGGCAATGCTGCCGAGCGCCAGCCCGGATGACCCGACATTGGCGGAGGTCACGATCACCGCATCCTGCGCCAGCGCCATTCGCGCGACGTTCCAGGTATTGGTCAGCTCCTCATGCGCCTTGGTCATGCCGTGCTGATAATAAGCATTCCATTTCCAGGTCCGCCCGAAGAGCCCGAATTTGCCGTTAACCCCGGCGACATAGCGATAGACCTCACGCCGGTTGTCGCTTCCCGGGGCGGGGAAGCCATTGTTGCTGGTGCCGATCGTAAAAGGCGCGGTCACCTGAGCCGCCAGTGTGGGATAATAAGTGCGCAGATAAGCATTGTCCGGCTGGATCGTCACGCCGGTGCTGGGGGTTTGCTGATAGAAGCTTTGCCCCTCGTATCGATTCCACGAGAATTGACCGTAGATCTGGATATCGTTGGTGAGATCGTAAGCGACGCGGTTGAACACGCCGATCCGCTCCTCGGTCGGCAAGAGCGAATTGGTGCCCCTGTGCCCCGCCATCGTGACCTTGTAATCGCCCCCGATCATCCACGGCGAGGAAACGGCACTGCGCGTGCCGAAATTGAGCGCCGCTGTCTGATTGTTGCCGAGGAAATAGGTGCCGGCGAGTGGCCCCGAGGTGATCAGTCCGCCGGTCGTATAGGTGCTGACGCCGAAGCCTGATCCGACGAGCCGCTGTGGTTGGCCGTTGGTCGGCGTATAGGCCGGATTGTTGATCTGGAAATAGTCGGCGTTGTTCCAGCCGCGGTTGATCGTGTCGACGCCGTCCTGGTGGAAATATTCCGCATTGACCAGGACATGCAACCGATCGTCCAGTGCGGAGAAACCGGCGCTGCCGCTGAACCGGTAATTCATCCCGTCGCCATAGGTGCTGACGCCATTGTCGACCTTGAGCTCGACGCCCTTGAAATTCTTGTTGAGAATGAAATTGACGACGCCCCCTACCGCGTCCGACCCATATTGCGCGGACGCGCCGCCGGTCACCACCTCGACTCGCTCGACCAGATCCTGCGGGATCGTGTTGATGTCGACCACGCCGCCGATCGAGGAGGCCACCGATCGTTGTCCGTCGACCAGCACCAGCGTCCGCCCCACGCCAAGGCCGCGCAGACTGATCGAGTTGATGCCGGCGATCCCGTTCGACAGGCTTCCCGAACTGGTCGCCGAGGTGCCGCTCCCCGCGATCGAGGGGAGGGTATTGACGAAATCGGCGATATTTGCCGGCGCCTGCGCTGCGATCTCCGCCGCCCCCAGCACCGAGACCGGGGTCGGCGCGGCATAGCCGTCGCGCACGATGCGCGAGCCGGTGACGACGATATCGCCCTTCGGCGTCGCACCTTCATCGCCGAGGTCGTCGCCGGGAATGCCGGTGGCAGCGGGCGCGGGCTTCGCACCGGAGGTATTGACCGGGCCGCCCGATTGGGCAGGCGCCTGGCGGATCGGTCCGATCTGGGGCGCGCCCGGCACCGGAGCAACTTCTTGCGCCCATGCGCCGCCGGCGGAGAGCGTCGCCAACGCCGTCGTGGCGAGAGCGGTAGGCTTCAGGAAACGATGGCCGCGCGCCAGCAACGCTGACGAGAGCAGGAAAACAGACATGATTGCCCCTTTCTATTTTCCTTCGGGCAATCCTCACCTCGGTCGGTTTCTCTCTCTCGTTGGTTCCTGCGCGGGGGTCATCTGTTCTGGCCGGGTGATCCCGGTCCGAGCCAACCGATCGCCGCATACCGGAAGGGCGCGGCGTCTTCGAACTCGAATAGGAAGCTAACAGAAGCTTGGGGTGAGTTCCCACTAAATTCGTAGCCGCATTGCGGTTTCTGCGCAGGATTCCTGCGTGAAATAGCGAAAGGGCGCGTGATACCTCCGCCCGGAAGCGTGGGGTACGTGCCCTTGCGATCGCGTATCGGGCGGTTCGCGTTACGGTTGCACCGCCAGCACTGCCGCCGGCACCTTGCGATCGAGCACCTTGCGCATCACGAAGCTGCTTCTGATCTTCGCGACATGAGGAAGGGTGGAAAGCTCCTTTCGATAGACGCTGTCATAATGTTCGAACGATTTCACATGGACCATCATGATGAAATCCGTGTCTCCCGATACGAAACTGCAGAAAGACATGGAGGGGCATTGCGACACGGCTTGCTCGAATTCGTTCAGGACATGTTCGGCTTGCGAGCTCAATTCAATCGCGACGATCACCGTCGTGCCAAAGCCAAGCCGCGACAGGCTGAGATCGGCGCTGTAGCCCTGGACCATTCCGCGATCCTCGAGCAATTTTCGCCGCCGCCCGACGGCGGTGCTGGAAAGATGCACCCGCTCGCTCAACGCCACATCGGATGCACGGCCGTCGCGCGTCAGCTCCCGCAGGAGTCGATAATCCATCTGATCGATGTCGATGTCGGCAGAATCCTGCACAACCTGCTCCTATCGTGGTGAAATGCTGCTCAAGTCGACATAAAAGTGCAGGAAAACCGCGTCGCCTTCAACGCCCAGGCGGGCGTGTGGCATCATTCGGCCACAGCGGCGCTGCCCGGCTTCGCAAAACGCGCCCGATATGCCCCCGGAGTCACGCCGAGCTCGCGGCGGAACAGGCGGTGCAGCGTATCGACCCCGCCCAACCCGCTACGTTCGGCCACGCGGTCGAGCGGCCAATCGGTCGATTCGAGATCCCGCCGCGCATGATCGAGTCGTACTTCCAACACATGGCGCGCCGGTGTCCTGCCGATCTCCTGCGCGAAACGTCGCGCAAAATTGCGCTCGCTCATCGCGGATCGAGCGGCAAGCGCCGATACGGACAAGTCCGCGGTCGGATTGTCGGCGATCCACGGCAGGATATCGGCGAAGCGGCTGCTGGCATGAGACTGGGCGGCGAGCGTCTGGCTGAACTGGCGCTGCCCGCCGGGGCGGTGAAGAAACAGCACCAGATCGCGCGCGATTTTCGCGGCGACGCCTTGCCCCAGATCGGCGGCGACCAGCGCCAATGCGAGATCGATGCCGGCGGTGACCCCGGCGGATGTGCAAATCGGGCCGTCGATCCGGTAGACTGCGTCGGCATCCACACGCGCCAGGGGAAAATAGGCCTGTAACGCGCGCGCCGCCGCCCAGTGCGTCGCGGCGCAGCGCCCGTCGAGTAGCCCCGCTGCGCCGAGCACGAACGCACCGGTGCAGATGCTGCCGATTCGGCGCGTGCGCGGCGCACGTTCGGTCAGCCAGTTGATAAGATGCGCGTCGGTTGCCGCAGCGCGAACCGCTTTCTCGCTGCCGCCTGCGACGAGGATCGTGTCGGGATCGGCCTCGACGCTGCCGAGCGCGACCGTCCCGCCCAGCGTCAAGCCGGTCGCAGTAACGACCGCGGTGCTGCCGAGGCTCGCCACGCGCAGATCATAGCTGCCCGGAAGCTGCTCCTCGGCGCGATGGAAAACCGCCATCGGCCCGGTAACGTCCAGCGGCTCCACGCCCTCGAAGGCGATCAAAATCACCAGCCGCCGCCGGTCCCGTCGCGATTTTGGCTGTTTTTCCGATGTCTGTGGCATTTAAGCCAGATAAGCTTTGCGCATAGATTTGTCTGCATGATGAGCGAGCGGATTGATGATCGATTGGGGCGCCGGGGCTTTCTGGCGGGCGCGGCCGGGTTTGGCGTTGCGACACTGGCGGCGGGGTGCAGCGGGAAAGCGGGAAGCGTCGCGCTGCCGCTCGCTGCCGACGAACAGCGGCGCCTCATCGCCGGGATGAAACCGCCGAAACGCGCGCGGCCCCTGGTTGCGATCGTCGCCGATAATCGCGGCGCGGAGACGACGGACCTGATGATCCCGCAGGCTGTCCTGACGCGATCGGGGCTCGTCGACGTGACGGTGATCGCACCGACAGACGCAACGATCGCGATGATGCCGGCGCTCTCGATCGAGCCGCAGGATACGCTTGCCGGTTTCGACAAGGCGCACCCCGACGGCGCGGATTATGTCATCGTGCCGGCCTATCGTCACGACGACCGCGAGGGGCCGATCGTTGCGTGGATAAGGCAGCAGGCGGCATCGCGGGCGACGATCATCGGCATCTGCGAAGGTGCGAAGGTGCTGGGGCGCGCCGGTCTGCTCGATGGACGGATGGCGACGACGCACTGGTATGCGATCGACGGTCTGATGCGCGCGCATCCCGCGATGCGTTACGCGCGCGACCGGCGTTATGTTGTGGACCGCGGCGTCGTCACGACAACCGGGGTAACGGCGTCGTTTCCGGTTTCCTTGGCGTTGGTGGAGGCGATCGGCGGGAAGGAGCACGCCGAGAAGCTCGCTGCGCAACTTGGGGTGTCGGGCTATGACGCTGCGCATGACAGCCGCGAGCTCCACCTCAATGCGGGTTGGGTGTGGCAACTGGTTTCCAACAGCGCGGCAGTCTGGGGCCATGAAACCATCGGTATCCCGGTTGCCGACGGTGTGGATGGCATCGCCCTCGCGCTTACCGCGGACGCCTGGTCGCGCACCTATCGCTCGAAGGCGCTGGCGCTGACCTCGCAGGCGACAGTGCTTACCGCCGACGGTTTGAAGCTCACAACGGGCGGGCGTTCCGCGCGTGAAACGGACCTGACCCGGTCTCTGGACCCTGCCATTCCCCCGGCGTCGCAACTCGATCGTGCGCTTGAGGCGATTGCGGCGCGCTATGGCAGAGGAACCGCCGGGTTCGTTGCCTTGCAACTCGAATTTCCGTGGCGATGAAGCGGCGTTGGCAACTCTGTTCCCGGTATGAATGCCGCTGCCACCGCGAGCGAGAATGGAAATGGGCGGCCGTCCGGTCCGGTGCTAGAGGGGCGGCACATTGGGGATTGGGAAGGATCTCGCGCATTGGCTGGCTCCATCATCACGATCGAGGATATCGACCAGGCCTTGGCGAACAGCGGATATATTCATCTGGCGGCGCCGGCGCTCCAGCAGATCGTCGGCTGGACCGGGGAACAATGGCAGACGTTCGCGGCCTCGTGGGAGCGGCTCGGCGAGGACCGCTACATGGCCGACGGCGGGCGATACCGGCGCCGGCGTCATGCCGCTTTCGAAGTGCGCGGCGGTGATCTGGTACGGAAGCCCGACCAGCCTCATTTCCAGAGCCGCGACTATAACCCGCTGAACGGAGACGTGCAGCGCTGGTTCGATGCGGTCGAGACCGATATCGCCGAAAGCGCGATCGTGGCATCGATCTTCCGGTCGCTGACCCCGCTGTTCGCGACGCTCGATCGGCGAGCGCCGACCGCCCCCTGGCATAGCGAAATGCACCAGTTCAGGATCGAGACGTCACCGGAAGAACTTGGCCGCCCTACGCCGGAAGGCCTGCACCGCGACGGTGTCGACTGGGTTCTGGTAATTCTGGTTGCGCGTCAGAATGTTGAAGAAGGTGTGACCGAAATCGGTGGAGCGGACGGCCGCCGGCTGGGGCGGTTCACGCTGCTCGATCCGGGCGATGCTGTCCTCCTCGACGATCGCCGGATCCGGCACGGGGTGACCCCGATCCGGGTGACCGCGAACGCCGCGGCGGCCTATCGCGATGCGCTGGTCGTGACGTGGAAGGCGAGCGGCGCACCCTGATGCCCTGGCGACTGGTTAATCAAAGGCCGTCGCCCTCGACCCAATGCGCATTTGAAAGCCGGCGTGCCAGATCCCACGCCTGCCGCCGGATATCGGGAACGGCGGTCACTTCCCAGAACGTCCCGCGGGTCATCGGCCCGATGCAATAAAGCTCGGGATGGATGCTGCCGTTTGCCGCGCGGACATGGCATTGCGCATCGACCTCGATCCCGAGATCGAGCGGGTCGGCCGCGATCGCGCCGCTCGCGAGAAGCGCCTTCGTCAGCGGATCGTCCGCGCGGCGCAGATCCGCACCGACCCCGGTGCAATTGACGATCCGGTGGACCCTCGCGGTTTGCATCGTGGGCGACCCGCGCGGCCGCCAGCGCGCCTCGATCGCCCCCGCCACGGGGGCGACGCCAAGGAGCTTGCCGGCTTTGACTCGCAACCGGCGCGACTTGGTCAGCGCGTCGATGCGGCTTGCGATTTGCGGGGCGAGCCGGTGGCGATGAACATCCCAATAAGCGCGCAGATGACGGAGGAAACGGGCGCGCTTTTGAAGCGGCCAGCGTGCCCAGAGGTGCTGGCTGATCGGCCTGAAACGGTCGATCGCATTGCGCCAGCCACTGCGCGATGCGGCCTGGCGCGTATCGTTGAGCAGCACCGAAATGTCCGCATCGGGCATGTCCTTGAGGAAATCGACCTTCGGTTGCGCGATGTCGTGCGGCTGGGGCAGCAAGCCACGGCGCGACAGCGCGATGATCGGACCGGGAAAGCCGCGATCGACCAGATCGAGAACGGTGTCGATCGCGGTCAGGCCGGTGCCGAGCACCAATATCGTGCTTTCGGGACCGAGGCCGTCGAGAATGTCCTGCCGCCACGGATCGTTGACGATATCGGGTGCGGCAAGGCCGGAATCGCGCAACGGGGGGAGTTCGGCCGGTGGGAGATTTCCCAGCGCCAGAACGACGGTCGCCGCTGCGATCTCCTCGCTTCCCGCCACACGAATATGGAATCCGCCGCCCGGGCGCGGGAGCACATCCAGCGCCTCGCCGACGACGATATTCAGCCGGTCGGGCTCTCGTTCGACCGTATTTTGCAGCAATTCGCGCAGATAGATGCCGTAGAGCCGCCGCCTGACGAACGGGCTATGCTCGGCATCGCGTCGATCGAGCCATTTCACGAAATGGTCGGGATCGTCGGGAAAGGCACTCATCCCGCCGGCGCGCACGTTGAGCAATTGCTCGGGCCGCGCGGCGCCATAAGCGAGGCCACGCCCCAGCACATCGGCGTCGCGTTCGATCAGCGTCACATGCGGGCCGCCGAAGCGTGCGATATTGATCGCAAGCAAGCTGCCGCTGAAACCGCCGCCGATGATAACGATATTGCCGCCGGTCAATGCTCGATCCTTCTCTGCCGCCGTATGTCCAACCCCCGGCGCGAGAATAAGTATGCGAACAAGGTTGAGCGCGCTCCGTCAAATCCGCACTAATATGGTAGACATATAGCGCGGCCGCGCGAATGGGAACTTCCTTGCCGCACGGATGGGAGGCGGGCTACGGGGCCTGAAGCTGGCGCGGTCGTCTCCACGCTGCACGATGGCAAGAATTCGGAAGGAAGTCCGGTGCATGGGCGATACCATTCGAGATGAATTTGCCTCGAACAGGGATAGGCTCTTCCTGCTTCGCCCTGGGTTCGAAGATCCGGCTTATCCGGAACAGACTTTCTATTGCTGGCATTGTGCGCTGCTGGAGGGCGTGCTGGCTTCCTTTCCGGGCCTTGCGCGCGGGCTCGACGTCGAGCGGATCGCATGGCCTCGTCCGAGGCGACCGGTTATCGAATTGGTGGGCGAGGAGAACCAGTCGTTGCCTCTGCTCGTCCTGGCCGATGGTGAAATATCTCATTACCAAACCGGCAGCTATCGTGGACGTGTCTTCATAGCCGAGAAGGCCAAAATTCTGGCGGCCCTGTCAGAGCGACATGGATTTCCGCATCCCCACCCATGATGGTTTTGAATGGATGATGACGTTCGTCCGGCAATCAGGATGCGAGCGCCAGCTCGGCGGCGCTCGCGGAATCGGCGATCAGGCGCCGGGTGTAGGCATGCGCTGGCCGGTCGAGCACCGCATCGGCCTCGCCTTGCTCGACGATGCGCCCGTCCTTGAGGACGATGATATGATCGGCGATGACGCGCACGACCGCGAGGTCGTGGGTCACGAACAAGATGGTCAGCCCTTCCGCCTTGAGCCGCATGAGGAGATCGAGCACCGCCGCCTGGACCGACACGTCGAGCGCGGACGTGATCTCGTCGCAGATCAGCACCTCGGGCTCGCACAGCAGCGCCCGCGCGATCGCGACCCGCTGACGCTCGCCGCCCGAAAGCTTCCCGGGCCGGCGATCGAGCACGGTCGCGGGCAGCGCGACGCGCGCGATCGCGGCCCGCGCGCGCTCGCGCGCTTCCTGGGCGCTGACGGGGAAAAAGTGCCGAACCACCGCGACGAGGTTATCCGCCACGTTTTGACGCGGGTTGAGCGCGCGGAACGGATTCTGGAAGATATATTGGATACGGCGGCGCAGGTCCCTGGCGCGCGGGGATGATCCGATGCCGATCGGCGTGCCGCCGATGACGAGCTCGCCGGTGACGGCGGAACCCAGCCCGCCGAGTGCGCGGGCGAGCGTGGTCTTGCCCGACCCCGACTGGCCGACGATCGCGGTGCATTGCCGCGCCTGCACCGAAAATCCGACGTCGAACAGCACTTGATTGGCGCCATAATAAGCGTCGATGCCCGCCGCGGTAAGCAGGGCAGGCCGATCGGCCGGCGCCGGCGTGGAAGGCTGGGCGGTGCGGCGCTCCAGCGGTGTCTGAAGCAGCGGGTGGTGGCATGCGACGAAGGTGCCCGATACGCCTTCCGTCAGCCTCGGCTCGGTCGCGCGGCAGAGGTCGGTGGCGCGGGCGCAGCGCGGCGCGAAGGCACAGCCGTCGGGACGCTGGCCGGGGGACGGGGCGTGGCCGGGAATATGGCTCAGCGCGTGTCGCCGGTCGACGCCGGGCATCGCGCCGAGCAGGCCGCGCGTATAGGGGTGCATCGGCTGGGCGAAGATCGCGCGGCTGTCGGCCACTTCCGCCAGCCGGCCGGCGTAGAGCACCGCGGCACGGTCGACGAGATCCTGCACGACGGAGAGGTCGTGCGAGATATAGACGGCCGCGACGCCCTGTTCCCGGCAATAACCGCGGATGAGATCGAGCACCTGCGCCTGCGTGATCACGTCGAGCGCGGTGGTCGGCTCGTCGAGCACGATCACGCGCGGGCGCAGGATGAAGGCGAGCGCCAGAAGCACGCGCTGTTGCTGGCCGCCCGAAAGCTGGTGCGGATAGCGGCGCAGGAAGGCCGGATCGTTCGGAAGGCCGACGTCCGCCAACGCCGCCGCGACCGCGGCTGCGCGCGCCGCGGGCGGCAGCTCGCGCCGGTGAATGGCCAGCGTCTCCGACAATGAGCCGCCGATCCGTGCGAGGGGGTTGAGCGCCATCGCCGGGTCCTGCGGGACATGCGCGATCAGCCGTCCCCGCGCGGCGCGTCTTTCGCCGTCGGTGAGCGCGAGGATGTCCTGGCCGTCGACCAGCACCGATCCGCCCGTGATGCGCGTCCCGCGCCGGGCATAGCCGAGCAGCGCATTGGCCAGCGTCGTCTTGCCGCTGCCCGATTCGCCGACCAGCCCGAGGATCTCGCCGGGCGCGAGCGTCAGCGATATATCGGCGACGATCGGCGCGCCGCGCGGCGCCAGGTCGACGCGCAGGTCGCGCACGACCAGCGCCGGGGAGGCGGCGGGCATCACGCTTCCTCCTCGATGCGGGCGTTGATGCGGCCGATGCCCTCGGCGATGAGGTTGGTACCGAGCGCGAACAGCGCGATCATCGCCACCGGCGCCAGCACCGCCCAGGGCTGTACGAGCAGGCCGGCGCGATTCTCGTTGATCATCAGCCCCCAGTCGGCGGCCGGCGGCGCGACGCCATAGCCGAGGAAACTGAGGCCGGAGAGCATCCCGATCGCCCAGGTCAGCATCACCCCGAACTGGACGAGCAGCGGCGTGATCATATTGGGCAGCACCTCGCGGAGCAGGATATGCGCGGAGGAGAAACCCATCATGCGCGCGCTATCGACATATTCCTGCTCGACGATCCCCAGCGTCACGCCGCGCGACAGGCGAATGACGCCGGGCAGAAAGGCGATCGCGACGAGCAGCACGATGAGCCACGGCGCGCGCCCCAGCATCGAAACGACGAGGAGGACGAGGATGAGGTCGGGAAAGGCGAACAGCACGTCCGTCGACCAGACGACGCCCTGGTCCACCGCGCCCTTGCGATAGGCGCTCAACATCCCGATCGCCGCGCCGGCGGCGAGCGCGAGGATCGAGGCGGCGATGCTCATCCAGAATATCGAAAGGCCACCCGCCAGCAGCCGCGACCAGATGTCGCGACCGAGATAGTCATAGCCCAGCCAGGCGCCGGCCCCGGGCGGGCCGTAAGGGGCGCCGATCAGGGCATTGGGATCGTGCGGCGCGAGCCACGGCCCCGGCAATGCGATCGCGAGCACGGCCGCCAGCAGCACCGTCCCTGCGCGGATCTGGCGCTCGTTGCGCCATCGGTTTGGCCTGCGCCGGCGGCTCGTCATCATGCGCCTCCCGCGCGCAGGCGCAGTCTTGCCCCGGTGCCGCTACGTAGCCGGGGCCGGGTCGTCGTGCGCAGCCGCGGCGTCAGCAGAACGGTCGCGAAGTCCGCGACGAGATTGATGAAGACGACGGCGATCGCGGTCAGCAGCGCGATCGCCTGGACGACCGGAATGTCGCGTGTCTCGATCGCCGCGTTGAGCGCGCTGCCGATTCCCGGATAGCTGAACACCACCTCCACGATCAGCGCGCCGCCCAGCACCATCCGCGTCGCCATCGCGAAGCCCTGGATGACCGGGGGGAGCGCATTGGGCACGGCATGGCGCCAGACGATGCGCCGTTCCGGCAGGCCCCGCAGCCGGGCGGCGGCGATATAGTCCGCCTCGAGCGTCTCGGTCAGGCTCGCGCGGATCAGCCGGGTGAGGAAGGGCAGGACGAGCAGCAGCAGCGTCGTCGCCGGCAGCACCAGATAGAG
>NZ_MKRR01000137.1:16779-20115 GCF_001897045.1 Sphingomonas sp. 66-10 | reverse complement strand
CAGCGGACCGGTGGAGAAGAGCAGGATCAGCGCCACCGCGATCGCGAAGGGCGGCACCGCCTTGAACCCGATCAGCAGCGTCATCGCTGTGCGGTCGAACCGGCTGTCGCGCTTCACCGCCATCGCCACCCCGAGGAGGAAGGCGGCGGGCGCGGTGACGAGCAGGACGAAGATCATCAGCGCGATGCTGTTGCCGAGCCGCTCGATGACGAGGCCAAAGGCCGGCACGTTGGAATCGAGCGAATTGCCGAAATCGCCGACCGCGACATGACGCAGCCAGTCGACATATTGCACCGCGATCGGCCGGTTGAGGCCGAGCTGCTCGCGCAGGATCGCAACCGCCTTGTCGGTCGCCTCGGGGCCGAGGATGACGCGTGCGGGATCGGAGGGGAGGGCGAGCGTCGCGAGATAGACGATCGCGCTCACCGCCAGCACCGTTCCGAACCCCGCCAACAGGCGGCCGGCCAGCCACGGGAACCAGCCGGGGAGCGGCAGCCGTGCCGCCTGCCAGCGATCCACGATACCGACGGAGGGGGGCGCGCCCGCCTGTGTCGCCATTATGCGTCCTTCCGCCAGAATTCGTCGACGCGCCAGCCGCCGAACTGGGTCTTTTCCGCCACCAGGCCGCCGATCGTGTCGCGCGCGGCGGCCCGGACATGGGTGAAGCCCCAGATCAGCAGGCTGCCCCGGTCGTGCTGGATATGCTGTGCCTCGTGCACCAGCGGTTTGCGCTTCTCGACGTCGGGCTGCGACAGCGCCGCGTTGATCAGCGCGCCAAACCTCGGATCGTGGAAGTTGGTGCGGTTGATGATCGCGTCGGGCGCGTCGTAATGGAGCGCGCTTGCCAGGAAGCCGCGCGCCGGAATCCCCCCGGTGGTGATCGCCCGGCCGGGCGGCGCAGGCACGGCGAAGCTTGCCGCATCGAGCCGCTCGACCTTGAGGTCCAGCCCCGATTTGCGCGCCTGTTCGGCAAAGACCAGCGCCGCGGGCGCGCCGGCGGCATTGGCGGTGATGGTGAGCGCGAGCGAGGGGTGACCGGCCTGCGCCAACAGCCATTTCGCTTTGTCCGGATCGTGCGCGCGCTGGGCGATATCGTGATCATAGGTCGGGTCGTGCGGCGAATAGAGATCGTTGCCCGTCGTCCCTTCGCCGTGCAGCGCGCGTTTCACCAGGTCGGGGCGGTCGGCGAGAAGCCGCAGCGCCTGTCGAACGCGCACGTCCGACAGCGCCGGGTGCAGCACGTTCATGTCGAGCGACTGGACATTATTGGTGGGTGAGGTGACGACCTTCACCCCCGGCGACCGGCGGAGCAGCTGCGCCTGCTCCACCGGCACGAGGTCGGCAAGATCGATCTGCCCGGACTGGAGCGCATAGGCGCGCGCCGTCTGGTCCTTGAACTCGATGATCTCGAGCTCGTCGACATAGGGCTGGCCGGGTTTGAAATAATTCTCGAATCTGGTGAAGGTCGACCTCTGGCCCGGCTTGAAACTCTTCAGGCGGAACGGGCCGCAGCCCACGACATTGTGCACCGGGTCATAATCGGTCGGGACGATGCCGCCGAAACTGATCCAGGTATCCATCAGCGCGACCAGCCCCTTGCCGGGATGTGCGTGGAGCCGCACCGTCCGCGGGTCGAGCGTCTCGATCGTGTCGCGGTTCACCGCGGCGACCAGCCCCGCGTAGGGTGAGGCGAGCTGCGGATCGGAAATACGGCGGATGGAATAGACGAGGTCCTCGGCCGAGACGGTCTTGCCGTGGTGGAATTCCAGTCCCTGGTGCAGGCGGATGACCACGCTCTGTCCGTCGGGCGCGATCTCGGTGCTTTCGGCGAGCGCGCCGGTGGGCTCGCATGCCTTGGTCCATTCCCACAATTTGGAATAGATCGCCCAGCCGCGGATGATGCCCGCGCCGACCGGCTTGTGCGCGTCGAGGTTGCCGGCCTGGGTCGGCTCGATCGTTCCGATGCGCAAACGGCCGCCGCGTCTGGGCTTGCCTTCGTCCACACCGGCCTGCGGCGCGCGCGCGCCGCCGCATCCGGCGAGCAGGCCGAGGCCGGTCATCCCGGCGGTGGCGAGGAGCCCGCGGCGATCGAGCAGCAGCGGGGCGATCATGCGATCAGCCGTTCCTTGGGCTCGGCGGCGACGCGGCGGGTGACGGTCGCGGGCCGTTCGGCCGGGCGCGGCGCGCGCAGGCTGCCGATGTCGAACCCGTGATCGAGGTCGAGGAGCGGGAAGAGCAGATCGGCCACCCGATGCGCCTCGCCGACCAGCGGAAAACCGGAGAGGATGAAGGCGCTGGCGCCCTGTTCGGCATATTCCCTGAGCCGCGCGGCGACATTCTCGGCGCTGCCGACCAGCGTCGTGCCCGATGCGGGGCCCATGATGTCGAAGCCGAACCAGGCCGGCCCGACCCAGACGTTGGGATAGATTTCGAGATCGCGCGCGCCCGGCAGGCGGCCTTGCCGCACGGTCTCGATATTGCGCTGCACCTGCGGATCGGGGCTGCGATAGGTTTCGATCGTCTCGCCGGGCGGCAGCCGCATCTCGATCGAGCGGCGCGCATGCTCGACCGAGGATTTGGACAGCAGCCACTCGGCATGCGCCCAGGCTTCCTCTTCGGTTTCCCGCACGATGATCTGGAGCCGGGTGCCATATTCCAGCGTGCGGCCGATCTTCGCGGCTTCGGCGCCGACGCGGCGGAACTTGTCGCCGAGCAGCGGCGGCGTGTTGGCGAAGCTGAGATAGACGTCGAGCAGCTCGGCCGAATGCGCGACGCCCGGCGCCGAGGTCCCGGCGCCCCAGAGCGGCACGCCGCCCGGCTGGTGCGGCCCCGCCCATATCGACATCGGCGCCGCACCCTCGCCGCGCGGGGCGATCTTGACGAACGCGCCGTCATAGCCGCTGCGATCGCCCGCGTAGACGCGGCGGAAGGCGTCCCAATATTCGCGGCTGAATTCATAACGCTGGTCGTGCGGATAATGGACGCCCAGCGCCGCCAGCCCCGCATCATTGCCGTTCACGACATTGAAGATCAGGCGGCCGCCCGAAAAATGATCGAAGGTCTGCGCCCATTTCGCCAGCACGGCGGGCTGGATCTCGCCCGGATGCTGCGCGACGAGGAAACGCAGCCGCTCCGTCGCGCCGATCATCGCCGGGGCGACGGCCAGCGTCTCATAGCTGCTGGTGCCCAGCAGCACCCCGTAGAAGCCCAGCCGGTCGGCAGTGACCGCGATCTGCTGGAGATCGTCGAAACCGGTCTCCCAGCGGCCTTCGGGCGCCCAGGGATAAGGCCCGTCGGGCGCGGTGAGATACCAGAGGAGCTTGATCGGGGGCGAGG
>NZ_MKRR01000137.1:12418-16764 GCF_001897045.1 Sphingomonas sp. 66-10 | reverse complement strand
GGGTTGTGCCAATTGCCGCGATCCGCGAAAATCCGGGCATCCGCCGCCGGATCGCGCACGCCGGTGTTGAAAATTCACCTGGGGCTGCGGCCGCCAGATGATCGAATCGGTGCATCGGAAGGTCGCCAGCCGGATCAGCGGCGACCGCCTGCGCGGCGCAAGCGACTGCCCGATACGGGGAGGTCGAAGCCATGATCGATATCGAGAAGCGGGAAGACAAGATCGGCGAAACGCTGCGCCTCGCTGATCAGCGGATAGCCCGACAGAATGAACGCGCCGGTTCCCTGCGCCGCATATTCGGTGAGCCGCGCGGCGACATTCTCCGCGCTGCCGACCAATGCCGTCCCCGCCAGCGGCGATACGATGTTGAACCCGAACAGGCTCGGTCCGACCCAGACATTCGGGTAGATTTCGAGATCTCTGGCGCGCGGCAGACGCCCCGCGCGCACCGCGGCGAGGTTCGCCTCCACCTGCGGATCGGGGCTATGATAGCTCTCGATCGTCTCGCCGCGCGGGATCTGCATCTCGATCGACTGGCGCGCATAGTCGATATGCGTGTGGTCGAGCAGCCACTGGGCATAGTCCCACGCCTCTTCCTCGGTCTCGCGCACGATGATCTGGAGACGGGTGCCATAGTCGAGCCTGCGCCCGATCCTGGCGGCTTCCGCGCCGACCGCGCGGAACTTGTCGCCGAGCCTGGGCGGGGTGTCGGCGAAGCTCAGATAGGTGTCGAGCAGCTTGACCGAATGCGCCACACCAGCGGGCGAGGTGCCCGCTCCCCATAACGGGACGCCGCCCGGCTGGACCGGCTGAAGCGGCGGTTCCTTCGCGCCGCGCCGGCCGAGACCATATTCGGCCGGCGCCGGCGCCAGCTTGATGAAGCGCCCGTCGTAACCGTCGCGCTGGCCGGTGTAGAAGCGGCGGAACGCGTCCCAATATTCGAAGCTGAAATCATATCGTTCGTCATGCTCGTAGTTCACGCCGAACGCGGGCAGGATCAGGTCGTTGCCGTTGACGACATTGTACAGCATCCGGCCACCCGACAGCCGGTCCTGCGTCAGCGCGATCTGCGCCAGCTTGACGGGGGAGAGGAGGCCCGGGTGGATCGCGGCGAGAAAGCGCATCCGCTTCGTCACGCCGAACATCGCCGAGGAGACGGTGAGAACGTCGTCGGACAATCCCGTCCCCAGCAAGGCGCCATAATAGCCGAGCCGGTCGATCGTCGCCGCCAGTTGCTGGAGGTGGCGGAAATCGGTGTTCCAACGGCCCTCGGGCTCCCACGGAAAGGGGCCGTCGGGGGCGGTGAGATACCACAGGATCTTGATGCTCATGCGAAATGCCCTCCTTGAACGATGCGTCAGAAGCGCAGGCCGAGCTGGCCCTGAACGGAGAAGGGCGCCGTCGGCTGGAGGAATTCGCCCCCGGTCAGCGCGTTGAGGAAGCTGCGCTTGTTGGTGAGGTTGAGGAAGCGGACCGAGACATCGTAGCTCTTCCGCCGATAATAGATCGTCAGGTTGGTCTGATAGGAGGCGGGCACCACCACCGTCGCGCTGAGGTTGGTGATGAATTTGTCCGTCCACCAGCCCTCGATCTGCGCCCCCAGCCCATTGTCGAAATGATAGTCGACGAAGCCGTTGAGCGAATAGGCGGGGACGCCCGGCAACGGATAACGCCCGCCCGGCCGCCCGATCAGCCGGTTGGAATCGCCGAATACGGTGGCATTGTCCGCGACGAAGCCGAAGGGTGAAAAGCCGCCCGGGACGATATAGGTGTTGACCCCGTCGAGCCAGGTGAAGTTCGCGCCGCCCGACAGGTTGCGCGACGGCTGGAAGCGCAGCGAAGCCTCGACGCCCTTGATCCGGACGCGCGCCATATTGCCATTGGTGTCGGGGCTGAGATCGCGGTTCTGAACGAAGCCGGCGAGCGAGGCGAACAGCTTGCCCGGCACGATATCCGCCTTCGCGCCGGCCTCGTACAATTCCGAAAGGCTGCGGAAGGCGAGGTCATTGAGCTTGTTGCCGGGGCCCCAGACGAGGAAGTTGCCGAAGACCCCGGTGTTGAGCGCATAGCTATGGTCATAGGTGCCGTAGAGCGTCACCTGGCGTATCGGCTTGATGAAGAGGCTCGCCTGATAACTGGGCAAAGTATAGCTGCGATGATCGCCGCGTGCGGCCTGCACCGCGGTGAGCGCGACGGGGTTGCTGATGCGCGCGCTGATCCGCGTCACGTTGATGCCGAGATTGAGCCCGACGACGTCGCCGAAGTTCAGATTCTGCTGCGTGAAGATGCTGAACTGCCGGATGCTCCCTTGCGATGTGTAAACCGCGCCGCCCGACGTCGGAAAACCCCCGATCTCGGAATAGAATCCGTCGTTCACCGGCACCATGACGGGCAGGTTGAGATAGCCGAAATAGGTCGATTGCGGCACGCCCGGCTGGCCGATCCACGATCCCGACGAATTGGGATTGGCGAGCGGCAGCCCATAGAGCGCGGCGGGTGTGATCGTGCTGGGATCGAGCGTCAGGTCATAGGGGTTGTAATTGAAATTGTTGTTCGCCGACAGCGCGGTGTAGGTGAGTGAGCGATAGGAGACGCCGGTATTCGATTGCAGCGTCGCGTCGATCCCCAGCACATTGCTCTTCGCCTTGGTCCGCAGTTCGAGCCGCTGATCGATCAGCGTGCTGCGATTCTGGTAGATGAAGGAGCCGACCGAATCGTTGGTATTTTCCGAGCGCTGGAAATAGGTGCTCGAAAGAATATCGGCATTCGTGCCGATGTCCGCGCCGATCTGGAGCTGCGAGATATAGCGTTTCGCCTTGTTGATGTCTTCCGGGCGTCCGGACCCCGTCGCCCCGGAAATCTTGGTCAGGCCGTTGCCGGGAATGCTGGGGTCATAGACCCAGCCGACGATTGTCCCTGCCTGCGCCGCGGTCGCGCCGGGCATCGGCGTCGTCTGCACCGCGCCGGCGATATATTGCGCGTTGGCGTTGCGCGTCCGGGTCTGCCAGCCGACGGGCGCCGCGGTGGGGTTGCTCGAGGCGAAGACCGGCGACCAGATGCCGACGCCCGGCGTGCTGATGAGCGGCGTCGCGCGGCCCGCGTAATAGGAACCGAAATTGTCGACCAGTTCCTGCGTCGGCCGGTTCCAGCCGCGCGTGATGTTGAAGTCGTAATAATTGTCGAAAGAGCCGTTCCAGTCGACGCGGATCGAGCTCGTCGGCCGCCACGAAAGCGCGCCGTAGAAGCTGTTATAATTGTTGCGGACGTTGCGATAATAGGTGTCGCCGCGCTGCCCCTTGATGCTGATGCGATAGGCGAGCTTGTCGGTGATCGGCCCGCCATTGTCGAGCGTCAGGTTGAAATCGGGATAGGACGCGCCCTTCTCGCCCGCGGTCCAGGTGCCGAGCTGCGCGGTGATCTGGCTGTGCTGGCCGTCGAAATAGGGCTTTTTGGTGATATAATTGACATAGCCGCCGGTGTTGCTCGACGGGCCGAAGATGACGGAGGAGGGGCCGGCGACGATATCCGCCCCCTCATAAGCATTGAGGTTCAGTGGATGGTCGTTGCCGTCCTTGTAGATGCGCTGGCCGTTCTGGAACACTTCCGCCGCGAGCCCGCGCAAAGTGGGGGCGGCGCTGTTGCCCTGGCCGCCGCCGCGGGTGATGCCGGGCGCATATTTGATGAAATCGTCGGTGCTCTTGAGCGGGTCGCGCAGCAATTGGTCCGCCGTCACCTGCGAAACGGACCGGGGCGTGTCGAGGACCGAAACGTCGGTGCCGTAGATCGAGCTTTGCGGCCGATCCGGCAGGACGGTGGAATCGATGCGGCGACCGGTGACGACGACGGTTGAATGGCTATCGGCATCATCGGCTACCGGGCCGTTGTCGCTGGCCGCGGCAACGCCGGGCAGCGCGATGACGAATGCGCTCGCGGTCAAGAGCAATGAGCGCACGGTTGCAGTGCTCATGAATATTTCCCCCTGTGGTTTCCCCGTCCGTCCAGATGTCATGTGCTCTGGTGCCGGAACGATCCGAGATTATCGCTTCGAGATATTTTAAGCATGAACCGTGCCAATCGCGGATTCTGAGATATTACAGGGATCTCGAAGAATATATCCGTAGAGATGGTTGGAGAAATCAGCAGCTATGCTGATTTCTCCAACCGATTTCCCGATCATTCTCCGAGGAACGTCTTCCGGCCCTCGGGCGACAGCGGGAAGTCGATCGGTGCGGCGTCGTTCAGCCGGTGGTCGCCGATCGCGTGCAGGCGCCAGCGGATCGGATCGTGCGTGGTGTGCGCGCGGGCATTTCTCCAGAAGCGGTCGAGGTTGAACTTCTCCTGCACCG
>NZ_MKRR01000137.1:8821-12407 GCF_001897045.1 Sphingomonas sp. 66-10 | reverse complement strand
ATCAGGTCGAAGATATGGGCGCCGACGAACAATGATGCCTTATCCGCCTGGACACGGGCATGGGCAACGGCAAGGATCGCCAGCGTCTGGAGCGCCTCGCTGTCGGGATCGGCGAGCTGGCGGTCGAACGCCCGCGCCGCTTCGCGCAGCAGCAATTCGGCGGCATAGACGGCATTCTCGAACTCGCCCACCTGCTTGATGACATGGGGTTCGTCGACGATGCGCTCTTCACCGCTTTCGATCCACGCGCGCGAGGCGTTGCGCAGATAGTCGACCGCGGCGGTCAGCGCGCCCCGCGCGATGCCGGTATCGATCGCGGCATGCAGGATTTGCGCGCGGGTGAGCGCGGTGCGGGCGGGCTTGCGGCCCCTGGGCGAAAAGAAGGCGGGGACGTGGACGTCCTCGAAGATCACCGTGCCGCTCATCGTGTTGCGCTGGCCGAACGCGCGCCAATCGTCGATGACCGTCAGCCCGGGCGCGTCGCGCGGGATGATGACGTTGCCGCGCCCGCCGCCCTCGGGGGTGGCGACGCCGACCGACAGCCAATGTGCGAGATAGGAGCCGGTCGCGTAGAATTTCCGTCCGTTCAGGCGATAGCTGCCGTCGTCATGGGGAGAGAGAATGGTGCGCAGATCGAGCTTGTTCTTGCCCCCGACCTCCGCCAGCGCATTGCCGAACCGCTCGCCGGCCAGGATGCGCGGCGCGAAGAAGGCGCGATAGGCCGCGTCCGGCGAAGCCAGGATGCCGCCGATCATGACATTGTGAAGCTGGAGGATCTGACCGACGCCGCCGTCGGCGGTGCTGATGATGCGTACCGTTTCGACGATCGTCTCGATCGACGCGCCGAGGCCGCCCAGTTCCTTGGGCACCGCGATCGCGGTCACCCCGCTTTCGGAAAGGAGGCGGAGCTGTTCGCCGGGGATCTCGCCCTCGCGATCATGGTCACGCGTGATCGGCGCGATCGCGGCGGCGACCTCATGCGCGGCGGCGATCGCCTCCGCCTCGCTGGCGAGGCGCCGCGCCGGGGCGGCGGACAGATCGGGGAGACCGGCGATCGCCGTGGTGGTCGCCAGGTGTAATGTCATCTCGGTCCCTTTTAGGTCAGTTGCCGCCGGACAGCCCGGCGACGAGCGGAATGGGTTGCAGGTCGTTCGCGACGCTGGGCTGCGCACTGGCGCGGAAACGCGGGAGGAGATGTTCGCCGAGCCGGTAGATCTCCTCGAGATGGGGATAGCCGTTGATGAAGAACTTGCTGATCCCGAGCGCGGCGAACTCACGCACGCGTGCCTCGACCGCGGCATAGCTGCCGACGAAGGCGAAGCCCGGCGGAATGCCGACATAGCTGAACCCCGCCCAGAGATTGGGGGCGATGAACAGATCCTCGTAACCGTTGATCGCGCGACCCAGATAGCGGCGGTAGCGCGACTGATGCGTCTGCGACATCTGGCCGGTGCGCTCGGCGGCGATCTGGACGGTGCCCGCCGCGACGCCGCTGTCGAACACGCGTTTCGCCTCGGCGAAAGCCTCTTCGTCGGTTTCGCGCAGGATCACGTCCACCGAGAGGCCGAAGCGGATGGTGTCGGCCCGACCATAAACCTCGGCGCGGCGGCGGACGTCGGCGATCGTTTCCGCGACCACCGCCGGGTCCTCCGCCAGCATCAGATAATAATCGGCATGTTTTGCAGCGAGATCGCGTGCCGCGTCGGACGATCCGGCGGTGCAGATCACCGGCAGTTGCGCCTTGCGCAGCGCGCCGCGCAGCCCCATGCCGTTGGCCTCGTAATAATGCCCCTTATAGTGGAAGCTCTCGCTCGCCCAGAAGCCCTTGACGACGTCCATGAACTCGCTCGCGCGCGCATAGCGTTCGTCGTGGGGCAGCGCATCGCCGAGCGCTTTCTGCATCGCGTCCGACCCGCCCTGGATGAGGTTCCAGATCAGCCGCCCGCCGCTCGACCGCTGGAAGGATGCCGCCATCTGCGTCGCCTGCCACGGGCTGAAATGAAACGGGTGGAAGGCGGCGACATAGCGTAGCCTTTTGGTTTCGCGCGCCAGGACGGAGGCGACGATCCACGGCTCGTCGCCGAACGGCGCGTTGACCATCAGCGCGCCCTTGAAGCCGTTGATCTCCGCCGCGCGGGCGACCTGCGAGAGATAGTCGATATAGGTGAAGTCATCGCCGATATCGAAGTGCGACACGGCGCCCGTGCTCTCGCTCGGCGAGCGGTTCCAGTCGCCGCGGTTGCGGTTGTCGCCCGGGATGAATTGCGTTTCGCCATGCAGCGGCAGGCGGGAATAGAATTCTATGGTCATCGCGCAGCCCTCGCTTCGCACGTAGATCGTCGCGCCGGTGACAAGCATGATCCATGCCATCGGCAGAACTGCGGGGTTTCTCAGGGCAGCTCACCGGCGCGCTGCGGCGATCGGTGCAGGGGGTGGCGGGATATCAACAATCTTCAGGACTGATATGCGCTCGCTCGATTGAAGAAGCTCTATCCAAAAGCACGCGATTATTGGCATTATTGGCCCCCCGGCCTTGGATATCCCGTCTTTGGAGCGCTCAAGACGGGAGATATCCGCCAAATGGCACGCTTCTTGATTGACATCGCCCACAGCGAAAATGTGGGAGCCATAATCGATGAAGTCCTATCCGGGGGGACATACTCTTGTCGCGTGCCTGTTACTGACCGCTCCCGCTGCCGCTTATGCCGAGGATGCGGCGGACAAAGGCAGCAACGATATCGTCGTCACCGCGCTGAAGCGGGAAACGCGGCTGCAGGACACCCCTGCCGCCGTCACCTCGCTCTCGGGCGACACCTTGCGCGCGGCCTCGATCGATTCCGCCAACGACCTGGTCCGCGCGGTGCCGAGCCTGACGATCACCGATTCAGGGCCGGGCCAGCGCCGCATCACGTTGCGCGGCATTCGTAGCGCGGGCGATGCGCAGGTCGGCATCTATTATGACGAGACGGCGGTGGCCGGCCCGCCGGGCACGACCAGCGATGCGGGCGGAAGCCAGTCCGATTTCAAGCTGTTCGATCTGGAGCGGGTCGAGGTCCTGCGCGGGCCGCAAGGCACGTTGTACGGCGCGGGCGCGGTGGGCGGCGCGATCCGCCTCGTCACCCGCAAGCCGGACTTCACGTTCAGCGGCAAGCTCGACGCCAGCGTGACGAGCACGCGTAGCGGGGGCGAAGGCTATCAGCTCAACGCGGCGCTCAACCTGCCGGTCGTCAACGACGTGCTCGCGGTGCGCGGGGTCTATTTCCGGCGGCAGGACGACGGTTGGGTCGACAATCCCGGGCTGCACCTCACCGGCATCAATGCCGAGCGCACCGACGGCGGGCGCATCCTCGTCCGTTTCGTCCCGGCCTCGTGGCTGACGATCGACGGCGCGGCGCATTTCCTGTTCACCGAGGGCGGCGCCAGCACATGGTCGCCGAGCGCGGGGGCCTATAATGCCGTCAATGCGGCGCAGGTGCCGTATAGCGACAAGCAGCGCATCTACAGCCTGAGCGCTAAGGCGGAGCTGGGCTTCGCCGATCTGTTGGCGACCGCGGGCTATCAGGATCGCGACACCCTGGTCACGCGC
>NZ_MKRR01000137.1:8426-8801 GCF_001897045.1 Sphingomonas sp. 66-10 | reverse complement strand
GCCAGTTTCAATGCCTATATCGACGGCATTACCCCGGCCATCTATTATCAGCCGCAGTCGCTCAAGGACTGGACGGGCGAGATCCGTCTGCAATCGAGCAAGCCCGGTTTCCTGCAATGGACGATCGGCGGCTTTTACGAAGACCGCACCGCCCACATCCTGTCCGAAGGCCGGCGGGTCAATGCCGCCGACGGGTCGCAGATCGCGGGTGCGCCGCCGCTGCTGCAACGCCATATCGTCGATTATCTGACGCAGAAGGCGGTGTTCGGCGAGCTTTCGGTGACGCCGGTGGAAAGCCTCACCGTCACGGGCGGGCTGCGCTATTATAATTACGACAAGACCGTGGGCGGCGACACGGTGATCGGCCTCGACATC
>NZ_MKRR01000137.1:224-8399 GCF_001897045.1 Sphingomonas sp. 66-10 | reverse complement strand
TATTACAAGTCGAACAACAACGGGTGGCTGTACAAGGCCAACGTCAGCTGGAAGCCGCTGCAAAATCTTCTGCTCTACGGCCAGGTGGCGACCGGTTACCGTCCGGGCGGGGTCAACCAGGTGCTCGGTCTTGCGCAGGCGCTGGCCTATGCGCCCGACAAGACCACGACCTATGAAGGCGGCCTGAAGACGACGCTGGCGGACGGCGCGTTCACCTTCAACCTGTCGGGCTACATCACCGACTGGAAGGACATGCAGGTCAGCATCAACAGCGGCAGCTTCCTCTATCTGGGCAATGCGGGCGCGGCGCGTATCCGCGGGATCGAGGCGGAGACGGTGATCAGCCCGATCGCGGGTCTCACGTTCAACATCAACTTCGTGCTGACCGATGCGAAGCTGACGCAGGATCAGGTGCCGGACAATGTCACCCCCAGCGCCACCACCGCCCGCGCCGGCGACAAGATTCCGTTCATCGCGCCGCAGACGGTCGGGGTTGCGGGCCAATATGACTGGGCGATCGGCGAAAGCGGCAAGTTGCGCGCGCTGCTGCGCGGCGATCTCAGCTATGTCGGCAAGAGTTATGCGGACTTCCGCCCCAATGCGATCGGTTATCGTCAGGTCGGCGACTATACGCTCGCGAACCTGCGCGCCGGCATCCACACCGAACGCTATGGCGTCTACGTCTTCGTCAACAATCTGTTCGACACGATCGCGCGGGTGGCGGCCGGCAATACTTTAGGCGGCACGACCGAGACGGTGACGACCGTTCCGCCCCGCACGATCGGCATCAACCTTACCGGATCCTTCTGAGCCATCCGCGCGATGAAGAGGAAGAATTGCATGAAGGCACGATATTTTCCGCGCGGGCTCGTCGCGGTCCTCGCCATTGGCGCGCCGGCGGCACAGGCGCACCCGCTGTCCGACGCGGATGTCTCGGCGATCACCGGGCAGGTCGAGGCGCGCAAACCGCAACTCGCGGCCAATGCGCGCAAGATCTGGGAATGGGCGGAGGTCGGGTTCCGCGAAGAGCGCAGCACCGCGCTGCTCCAGAGCCAGCTCAAGGCCGCGGGGTTCCGCGTCGAGACCGGCATTTCCGGCATCCCCACCGCTTTCGTCGCGACCTATGGCGATGGCGGCCCGGTGATCGCCTATCTCGCCGAATATGATGCCTTGCCCGGTCTTTCGCAGGTCGACGCGCCGCAACAGGCGACGCGCGGCGGCATCGCGGGTCACGCCTGCGGCCATAATCTGCTCGGCGCGGCATCGGTCGAGGCGGCGATCTCGCTCGCCAAATGGCTGAAGCAGACCGGCACGCCGGGAACGATCCGCGTCTATGGCAGCCCGGCGGAAGAGGGCGGTTCCTCCAAGATCTATTTCGTGCGCGACGGTCTGTTCAAGGATGTCGATGCGGTGCTGAGCTGGCATCCGTCGAGCCAGAACGGCGCTGCGCAGGGCACGATGCTCGCGGTGATCAGCGTCAAGTTCCGCTTCGAGGGCATCGCGGCGCATGCCGCCGCGGCGCCGGAACGCGGGCGATCCGCGCTCGACGGCGTGGAGATCCAGAATGTCGCGGTCAATTATCTGCGCGAGCATGTCCCGCAGGAAACGCGCATCCACTATACGATTACCGACGGCGGCGACCAGCCGAACATCGTGCCTGCGCACGCCGAGAGCTTCTATTATATCCGCCATTATGACGCGGACGTGGTGCGCGATGTTTTCGACCGCGTGAAAAAGGCCGGCGAGGCGGCGGCACTCGCGACCGGCACCAAATTCTCCTATGAGATCGTCAGCGGCAGCTTCGGGGTTCTGCCCAACGACACGCTGGGCCGCGTCGTCGACGCCAATCTGCGCCGCGTTGGCGGGTATCGTTATACGCCGGAGGAGGCCCGCTTCGCCGAGGCCATCTCCAGGACATTGCCGGCCGGGGCGGGGAGGGCCGATCCGTCCGCGATCGGCGCCTATGATTTCGGTCGCCGGACCTCCGCGTCATCCGATGTGGGCGACATCAGCTGGGTAACGCCGACCTCGAGCCTCGGCACCGCGACCTGGGTGCCGGGCACCGTCCCGCATAGCTGGCAGGCGGCTGCGGCGAGCGGCACGTCGATCGGGGTCGACGGTGCGCTGATCGCCGCCAAGACGCTCGCTTTGTCCGGGGCGGAGCTGCTGGTGAACCCCGACACGTTGAGGGCCGCGAAGGAGGAGCTCCACAAGAGCCAGGGCGCGGGCTTCCACTATCAGCCGCTCCTGGGCGATCGCAAACCGGCGCTCGATTATACCCAGGCGCCCGCGCGCCGCTGACGCAATTTCGATCGAAGGAGGAGGCGATATGGAGCAGTTCGTTTCGCGTCGGGCATTGTTGGGCGGGCTGACGGCGGCCGGCGGCGCGCTGATGCTGCCGGGCTGCGGCCCGTCGGCGGGCGGCGGCGCGGGCAATGCGCCACGCCGCGGCGGCACATTGCGCCTCGGCATCCTCGAGCCGGATCGGACGGGCGATCTCGACGTCCACAAACCGATCAGCATGGGCAGCGTCATTCGCGGCTTCGCGATGTACAGCAAGCTCTGGGAATGGGACGATGACATGCTCCCGGTCCTCGATCTCGCCGAGACGAGCGAAGTCACGCCCGACGCCAGCGCGTGGACCGTGCGGCTGAAGAAGGGGCTGGAATTCCACCACGGCAAGTCGATCACCGCGGATGATGTGATCTTCTCGCTGCGGCGACTGACCGACCCGCGGCTCGCCTCGCCGTTCGGCGCGCTGATCAACCCGGTCGACCGCGATTCGATTCGCAAGCTCGACGAGCGCACGGTGCGGATCGCGATGAAGCCGGGGCTGCCCTTCGTGGCATTGCCCGAGACGTGGGTGAATTTCGGCGGCATCGTGCCGACCGATTACGATCCCGTCCACAATCCGGTCGGCGCGGGACCGTTCAAGCTCAAGGATTTCACCCCCGGCCAGCGCGCGCGCTTCGTCCGGTTCGAAAATTACCACAAGCCCGGCCGTCCCTATCCCGACGCGCTGGAGATCATCGAGTTCAAGGACCAGTTCGCGCGCGTCTCCGCGCTGCTCGCGGGGCAGATCGACCTCGCCAACATGATCCTGCCCGAACATGCCGGGTTGCTGCGCGGCAAGGCGGGGGCGCAGGTGATCGTGTCGCCGTCCAACACCTGGCAGTCGTTCGACATGAATGTCGCGAGCGGCCCCTTCGCCGACGCGCGGGTGCGCGAGGCGTTCCGGCTGCTCGTCGACCGCGATGATCTGGTGAAGCGCGCGCTGCAAGGGCACGGCCGCGCAGCCAACGATCTTTATGCGCCGCAGGACCCGACCTTCGACCGGGCGATCGCCAGGCGCCCCTATGATCCGGACAAGGCGCGCAGCCTGCTTGCCGCCGCCGGCGCATCCAATCTTTCGGTGGAGCTCGTTACGACCGCCGCCGCCGCCAGCCCGGCGCTGGTCTTTACCGAACAGGCCAAGCGCGTCGGTGTCGATATCCGGGTGCGCAAGGTCGATTTCTCCGTCTTCAACGGCAAGTCGCGCCCGGATTGGGCGCTCAGCACCGGCGGCACGCTCGGCACGCCGTGGCTCGCCACCGCGCTCCACATCGACGCGCCCACCGCGGTCAACAACAAGACGCACTTCCGCGATCCCGAATTCTCCAGCCTGTTCCAGCGCGCGATGGGCGAGCCCGATCTCGAACGGCGCAGCGCGCTGGTCCATCAGGCGCAGCGCATCCAGTTCGACCGCGGCGGCCTTCTCATCTGGGGTTTCACCGACGTGCTCGACGGCGCGGCGGCTCGGGTCGGCGGGATCAAACCCGAACGCTCGCATTTTCCCACCTGGCGGTTCGACCGCATGTGGGTGAAGGCCTGATCCGGCGGTCTTCGCGTCGCTATCCTGCTTAACCCTACTGATTTGATAGGAAATCTATACCCGGGTTTGGCAATTCTGCCCGGCGCCGGGAGCGCATCCGGCTAATATGGTCCGGACGGAACCGAATACGGTCCGGGTAACCCCGAGGAGTTCCCATGCCTGCCGCTTTGGACGGATCCATCACGATCCCGCGAGATCTCGGAATCGTGATCGACGAGCTGAAACAGGCGCGCGCCGACTGGCGGATCGCGCATGACCGCGTGAGCGAGCGCGTCCTCGCTTTCCCCTCTCGCCAGTCGCTCAAAAGGATTTGCCGTGAACTCGGCACGGCCTTGTTCCCGCTCCGGCTCGGGCCACCCGAGCTCAATTCGTCCAACGAGAATCGCTGGATCGAAGCGACGCTCGAATCGACCCTGTCGCAACTGACCGCGCAGGTCGCGCTCGAGGTTCGCCTCGCGCGGCCGGATATCAATAGTATCGAAGAGGCGCGCGTCGCGGACAATATCGTCGGCGCGTTCGCGGCGAGCCTGGCGGACATCCGGCGCCTTCTCGATGGCGATGTCGAAGCCGGTTACCGCAACGATCCGGCCGCCCGCAGCGTCGATGAAGTCCTGCTTTCCTATCCGTCGCTGACCGCGATCCTCCATTACCGGCTCGCCCACCGCCTGTACGAGCTCGGCGCGCCGCTGATTGCGCGGATCATCGGCGAGGTCGCGCATGCGGAAACCGGGATCGATATTCATCCCGGCGCGACGATCGGGGCGCAATTGTTCATCGATCATGGCACCGGGATCGTGATCGGAGAGACCTGCGTGATCGGCGATCGGGTCCGGCTCTATCAGGGCGTGACGCTGGGCGGCGAGCCGTTGCCCGCCGGCGCCGCGCACAGCAATGCCGATCCTCGCGCCCGCCGGCATCCCTTCATCGCGGATGATGTGGTGATCTTCGCCGGCGCGGTGCTGCTCGGGCCGATCACGATCGGCGCGCGGTCACGCATCGGGGGCAATCTGTGGCTCCGCACCGATGTGCCGCCCGACAGCATCGTCGAACTCGAAACGCCGCGGATCAGGCCGGCGGGGACCAGCGCATCCCGAGAGGAGTTTTAGACCCTAGCGCGTCGCGCGCTTCGTCACGCGGGCTCGGCCAGGTTTCGGTCATAGGCGCGGTAGAGCGCCGCATAGGCGCCTTGCGCTTCGATCAGCTCGTGGTGCGGCCCGATTTCGGCGATCGCGCCGTCGCGGATCACGACGATGCGGTCCGCGTCCCTGATCGTGGCGAGCCGGTGCGCGATGATCAATGCCGTGCGCCCTTCGCACAAGCGCCGCAGCGCGGCCTGTATCCGCTGTTCGGTGCTGACGTCGACCGCCGAGGTCGCTTCGTCGAGCACCAGCACCGCCGGATCGGCCAGATAGGCCCGCACCAGACACACCAGCTGTCGCTGCCCCTGGCTGAGCTGCGCGCCGAGCGGCCCGACATCGGTCTCATAACCCCGCGGCAGCGCCTCGAGAACGTCGCCGGCGCCGAGTTCACGCGCCGCGTCGATGAGGGCCGCGTCGCTCGCCTCGGGGCGTGCGAGCCGGAGGTTGTCGAGCACGCTGCCGCTGAACAGGACATTGTCCTGAAGCACGACCCCGACCTGCCGCCGAAGGCTGGCCTCGGACAGATGACGCAGATCGTGCCCGTCGAGCAGCACGCAGCCGGATCCGACATCGTAGAAACGGGTGAGAAGCTGGACCAGCGTGCTCTTGCCATGCCCGGTGGGGCCGACGATCGCGACTATTTCGCCTTCGCCGATCGTGAGGCTGAGATCGCGGATCACCGGCTTGCCGGCAAGATAGGAGAAATCCACGTTGCGGAATTCGATCTCGCCGCGGATGCGATCCAGATCGATCGCATCGGGCGCGTCGACGACTTCCGGCTCGGTATCGAGCAGCAGGAAGATCCGCTGTGCGCAGGCCGATCCGTTGGCGAAGCGCTCGAACAGGTCGTTGAACTCCTGAAGCGGCGCGAGGAACAGGAAGACGTAGAACAGGCTCTGGGTCAGCTCGCCGATGGTCAGCGAGCCCAAGGCGACACCGCGCCCGCCGATCAGCAGGATCAGCGCGAGCGCGGCGGTGGTGAGCAGCCCGGTGAACGGCGCGAACCAGCCGGAGCGGGCATTGCCCCGGATCAGCGCGCTGTTGAAATCCTCGAGCAGCCCTTTGTAGCGCGCCAGATTCTCGGTCTCTCGCCCCGCCTGCTTGAGCAGCCGGACGCCGGCGACCGTCTCGACCAGATGCGCGGTAAAGCGGCTGCGGTTCTCCGCCACGCGTGCCCAGGTGCGTTGCGACAGCCGCTTGAAGGCGAAGGTCGCCAGCACGAGGATCGGCACGACCCCCACCAGCCCGAGCAGCAGTTGCGGGGCGATCGTCCATAGGAGGATCGCCGAGATCATGAGGCGCAATAATGCGGACAGAAATTGCGGCGGCCCCTGGATCAGCAGCGGTTCGAGCGTGTCCACGTCGCGGTCGGCGCGCGAGATGATGCGCCCCGCCTTGGTCCGGTCGAAATAGCCGACGCTCAATCGCTGGACGTGGGCGAACACCTCGCTGCGCAGATCGTTGAGGACGCGGATCGCCGCCGTGCCCGCGACATATTGCGAAACCCCGCTCAGCGCGAAGCGCGCCGCCCAGGTCGCGGCAAGCCCGAGGCACGCCCAGAGGATCAGGCGCTCGTCGAACGGCCGCCCATGATTGCCGAGCGCATGATCGATCACCAGCCCGATCAGCATCGGCCGCGCGAAGATCGCCAGCACCTGGACAAGCTCGATCGCGACGACCGCCGCTATGCGCGAGCGCACCGGGCGCAGCAGCGGCGCAAGCCGATGCAGCATGAAGCGGTCCAGCGCCTTTTTCGCGAATTTCTCCTCAAGCTCGAGGTCGGACAGCGGCCGGTCACCGGCGAATGCGTTCATCTCACAATCCCATCAAGGCGCGATAGGCCGGGTTGGAGGCGATCAGCGCATCATGGGCTCCCTCAGCAGCGATCCCGCCGTTCTGGAGCAGCAGGACGCGATCGGCCGCGAGGATCGTCGACAGCCGGCTCGACACGATCAGCATCGTCACCGGCCGCGCCGTACCGCGCCTCAAGGCGCGGATATTGTCGATCGCGCGGCGCTCGGTCGCGGCGTCGAGCGCGCTGGTCGCATCGTCCAGCACCAAAAGGTCGGCATCGGCGAGGAGCGCGCGCGCAAGGCAGATGCGCTGCCGTTGCCCGCCCGACAAGGTCACGCCGCGGTCGCCGACCCGCGTCTCCAGCCCGTCCGGCAACCGTTCGAGCAATTCGCCCGCCGCCGCCTGCTCCAGCGCCGCGATCAATTGCGCGTCGCTGGCGTAAGGCGCGGTCAGGCGGAGATTGGCGGCGAGCGTGTCGGAGAACAGAAAGCTTTCCTGCGGCAACACATGGACGCGACGGCGTAACGCGCCGAGGTTCAGCATGCGCAGATCGCGCCAGCCGCCCGCGTCCGACCCGATCTCGATCGACCCGCTGTCGACATCGATGAGGCGCGGGAGCAGGCCGCACAGCAGGCTCTTGCCCGATCCGGTTGGCCCGACCAGCGCGACGATCTCGCCTGGCGCGATATCGAGCGACAGGTCGCGCAGCACGAGCCCGCCGTCGCCGAGCGGCGCGACCGAGACGCCGCGCAGCCTCAATCCGAGCGGCGCGCGCGGCAGCGGCGCCGTGCCGCTCACGATATCGGGCTCGGCGTCGAGCACCTCCCAGATGCGCCCGGCAGAGGCGCGCGCATCGGCGACGATCTGGAGCAGCATCCCGATCGTCTCGATCCTCAGCACCAGCGTGTTGACCACCAGCAACGCGGCGACCAGCGCGCCGACATCGAGCCGCTCGTGCCCGACCAGCCACGCGCCATAGCCGAGCACCCAGACATGGCCGAGCGCGACGATCGTCTGGGGCAGGGGGACGTGCCGCGCCGCATAGGAGATCGCCGCGCGCGCCTCGCGGCGAAAGACCGAGACATGCGCGTCGAAGCGCGCGATCCGCGCCGCGCCCAGCCCGAACGCCTTGATCACGCGGACGCCGTTGACGCCTTCCGACAGATCCTGCGTCACCGCGTCATAAGCGCTGCCGATCCGGCGATCGAGCAGCACCAATGCGTCTGCCTGAGCGGCAAGCAGCGCCGTGCCGACCAGCATCAATATGAGCGGAACGATCCCCAGCCAGGGCGAATAATAGATCAGCAGCCCGGTCGAGATGATGACGATCAGCCCGGTCTCGAACATCTGGCGCCAGAAGTTGATCAGCGC
>NZ_MKRR01000137.1:0-217 GCF_001897045.1 Sphingomonas sp. 66-10 | reverse complement strand
ACCTTGTCGGCATCCCGCGTCATGCGCGTCACCATCTCGCCGACGCCGTGTCGCCAGTGATAGGCGAGGTCGAGCCGCTGGACCTGCATCAGGATCCGCTCGCGCAGGATGGTGAGCAGCCGCTGGCCAATCGACAGCGCCAGGAGCCCCGCGCCATATTGGACCGCGGCGCGCGCGAGCGAGAGCCCCAGCAGCACGGTAACCCAGAACCACGCCC
>NZ_MKRR01000136.1:62965-87692 GCF_001897045.1 Sphingomonas sp. 66-10 | reverse complement strand
GTAATGAGAGAAATATCGACAGATGAATCGTCACATCATGATTTGAGTGACGCGATATTATCCTCGATGTTAATATATCAAGTTACTACGATCATATGCTCACAACTTCCAAATGTTCGAAATCGCTATACGAGATTAGTTATTACGGAATAACAGCGTCGCATCGAAGAATAGTGGCGGAACACACCCCCGTTCATCTCATTTTAGAAGGCGTGACCGCGTGGCCACGCTTTTCGGAATGCGATGGAGAACGATAATGGCCGATGAAACCGCCAAAGGCGGCGACGAGACCCCGCCGGAGAATCAAGGCGGCAAGACGACCGGAGAGGATAAGGCGAAAGGCCGCGCCGCGCAGACGGCCCCGCAGGCGGCGGCGAAACAGGGCAAGGCCGGCACCAAGACCGATGCGGTCGAACTGCTCAAGCAGGATCATCGCAAGGTCGAGGCGTTGTTCGACAAATTCGACAAGGCACGCAATGCCAACGAGAAAAAGCGCCTGGTCGCCCAGATCATTTCCGAGTTTCTGACGCATTCGCTGCTCGAGGAGCGGATCTTCTATCCCGCCTGCCGCGAGCGGATCAATGACGACGAGCTCGACGAGGCGCAGGTCGAGCATGACGGCGCCAAACAATTGATCGAGGAGCTGCGCGGCGCATCGCCCAGCGACCCTTATTACGACGCCAAGGTGACGGTGCTCGGCGAATATATCCGCCACCACGTCGCCGAAGAGGAGCGACCCAAGGACGGCATTCTCGCCGCCGCGGTCGCCGCAGGCGTCGATACCGAAACACTCGGCGAAGAGATCGAGGCGCGTCGGGAGGAGTTCCGTCAGCAGGCCGAGCGATATCCGCCCGACATGCCGTCGGTGGGGAAAACCTACAAGGAGCAGACTATGCCACAGCGTGAATATAGCCGATCCTCGAGCCGTTATGCCGATGACGACGACGATCGGCGCGGGAGCAACGCCCGCTATCAGGAGCGCGACCAATATGGCCGCTTCACCAGCGACGACGATCGCGGCGGATCGCGAGGCGGCGGCGGATCGCGCGGCAATGATCGCGATCGCGACGAGGAAGGCCGCTTCACCTCGTCACGCGGCGGCGATGGCCGGAGCGGCGGCTATCGCGCGAGCGGTGGCGGCGGACGCTATCGCGACGACGACGACGATCGCCGCGGCGGCGGTCACGGCGGCTGGTTCGGCGACTCGCGCGGCCATGCCGAGGCGGCGCGGCGCGGCTGGGACGAACGCGAAGGCCGGGGACGCGACGATGACGACCGGCGCTATGCCAGTTCGTCGCGCTCGGGCGGCGGCGCACGCTATCGTGACGACGACGATGGCCGCGGGCGCGGCCACGGCGGTTGGTTCGGCGATCCCGAAGGCCATTCCGAAGCGTCGCGGCGCGGCTGGGACGAACGCGAAGGCCGCGGGCGTTATCGCGACAACGATGACGACGATCGCTATTCCGGCCGTTCGAGCGCGCGCTATCGCGACGACGACGACGATCGCCGCGGCTCGCGCGGGCACGGCGGCTGGTTCGGCGACTCGCGCGGCCATTCGGAAGCGGCGCGGCGCGGCTGGGAGAATCGCTGAGCCGATCGAGCGGCGGTGCACACCGCGATCGCCGCGTCGGTGAAGAGCGCGGCGGGGTCGAACCGACCCCGCCGCGTTTCGCGCGGGACCCTTCCGCCGGATCAATGCGTTTTTTCCGCAAGCCTATCGTTCAACGCCCGTGGACCTTGGCATGACCGAGCGACATTTCGCCTCGCTGCCCGCGCTCTATCGCAGCGAGGAAGCCGATGAAGCGTTGCGCGCGCCGGGTTTCAGCGCGGTCTTCGTTCGCGGCGAGGGAAAGGTCGGTGCCCCGCTGATGCTGATCGGCGAACAGCCCGGCAATCAGGAGGACCTCAGCGGGCGCCCGTTCGTCGGCCCCGCCGGGCGCCTGCTCGATCAGTGCCTGGCGGGGATCGGCGTCGATCGCGCGACCACCTTCGTCACCAATGCGGTCAAACGCTTCAAATTCACGTTGCGCGGCAAGCGCCGGCTCCACCAGACGCCCAATGCGGGCGATATCGCGCGCTATCGCTGGTGGCTGAAGGAAGAGGTGCGGCTGGTGCATCCGACGGTGGTGGTGGCGCTCGGCCGCACCGCGCTGCGCGCGCTCGACGGCGCCTCGCTCAAATCCGATCGCGGCACGCTACTCTCATGGGAGGAGCGGACGTTGCTGCCGACGATCCACCCGAGCTATCTGCTGCGGCTGCGCGACCAGCGCGACGACGAAGAGGCCCGTTTCCGCGAGGATCTGCGCACCGCGGCGCGCGCCGCCGGCCTGGTGGACTAGCCACACCCCGTCCGGCCCCCGGCGCTACGCCGGCGGGCGGGTCGGATGCGTTTTGCGGATGATGCTGATCTTCCCGCCGCGCTCCATCGTGGCGAGCGCGACCTCGTTGAGATGCGCGACCTGTTCCATCCGCATCCCTTCGATCAGATCCTCCTTGCTGATGCCGTGCCGCAACATGGTCTTGCCGTCGATCTCGCCGTCGCGGACCAGCACCGCCGGGCGCCCCTTGACGAACAGCGCCAACCAGTTCGACCGTACCGTCGCCAGCGCCACCAGCCGGTGGAGGATGACCAGCACGAGCGTCGCCGCGAGCGTTCCCTCGAAGGGGGCCTTGCCGGTCATCGCGCGGCTGATGTTCGATCCCACGACGAGCGCGACGATCAGGTCGAGCGCGCTGAGGTTCGAGAAGGTGCGCCGCCCCGCGATGCGGATGCACAATATGCCGTAGAGAAACAGGATCACCGCGCGCGCGCAGAATTGCGCGATCGTCGCCGATCCGTCGTCGGGACCGATGATATGATGCAGCCAGGTCATCCGATCACCCCGGCATCGCGATCATCGCGATCGCCGCGACCCCCATCACCGCCGTCGCCAGCCAGCCGAAGAATTTGAGCGAACGCGGGGCCGTGAAATGCCCCATGATGCGCCGCTCCGAAACCACCAGCATCAGCCCGACGAGGATCGGCACCGCCGCGACGCCATTGATCACCGCGCTCCAGAACAGCGCCTTCATCGGGCTGATCGGCGACCAGTCGATCGCGACGCCGAGCAACATGCCGAGCGTGATCACCGAATAGAAAGCGATCGCGCGGCTCGGCTTGCGCTCGAGGCTCGCGCGCCACCCGCCGACCTCGCACACCGCATAGCCCGACGATCCGGCGAGCACCGGGACGGCGAGCAGCCCGGTGCCGACGATCCCCAGGCTGAACGTGACGAAGGCGAGGCTGCCGGCGAGCGGCTTGAGCGCCTGTGCCGCATCCGCCGCGCTCTGGATGTCGGTCTTGCCCGCGGCATGCAATGTCGTCGCGGTGCCGAGGATGATCGCGAGCGCGACGATATTCGACACCGCCATCCCCACGATCGTGTCCCAGCGGATCCGCTTGAGCGCATCGCGCGCCTGCGACGCTTCCTCGGTCAGCGGCTCGCGCTCCTCGTCCTGCTCCAGCTCCTCCACTTCCTGCGCCGCCTGCCAGAAGAAGAGATAGGGGCTGATCGTGGTGCCGAAGATCGCGACGATCGCAATCAGCGCGCCGTGCCCCGCGATCGTCGGAACGACCAGCCCGCGCACCGCCGCCGCCCAATCGACCTTCACCACCAGCAGCAGCGCGACATAAGCAAGCAGCACGAGGGTAAGCCATTTCAGATAATGCGAATAACGGTGATACGGCACGTAGAGCTGGAGCAGCAGCGACAGCAGCGCGAGCCCCACGGTAAAGGCGTGTTTGCCGCCGCCGACCACGAGCGCGGAGGCTTCGCCCATTGCGGCGAGATCGGCGCCGATGTTGATCGTATTGGCGACGAACAGCAATGCGACGAGCGCGATCACCAACCAGCGCGGCATCACCTCCTTGAGGCTGCGCGCCAGCCCGTCGCCGGTGACCCGCCCGACGCGCGCGCTCGCCAGCTGCACCGCCACCATCAGCGGATAAGCGAGCGTCATCGTCCACATCAGCCCGGTGCCGAATTGCGCGCCGGCCTGCGAATAAGTGGCGATACCGCTCGGATCATCGTCAGCGGCGCCGGTGACCAAGCCGGGGCCAATCCATTTGAGACGATCCGCCAGACTCATCCGCTCTCCTTTCGCGCGATGCCGCTGCCAGCAGCCCAATCGGGCGGCGGGCCGGGCTAACAACGCCCAAGATCGGATTTGGTCGATTCCGTCCGCTTGCTTTAGAATTAATCCTTCTGTTTCTATAGCTTATGAATCGCCGCGAGCGCCAAGTCAGAACCGCTTGCGCACCGTCACCTGCATGACTCGGCCGAGCGGATCGACCTCGTCGCGGCTAAACCCCGGCAGCGGCCCGCCGTCGGCCGATCGGACGCGGCGATAGCTGTTGAGCAGGTTCGACACGCTCAGCGAGACCTTCACGCTTTTGGCGAGCGCATTGTCCTTGAGACCCGGAAAAAGCGCATCGGGATCGATGAAGGCGGAGACGCTCACCACGATCGGCGGGGTCACGCGATAGGCGCCGTTCGTATCGTCCACGCCTTGGTTGATTCGTGTCGGGCTGCTCCACGCCACCCCGAAATCTGCGCCGGCCCCGCGTAGCCCGGCCGAGAATTGTACGTTCACCTCGTGGCGGGACGCGCCGGTGCCGCCGCCCAGCCGGTCGATGACGGGGATGCCCGGGCGGATCAGCATCTCGCTTTTCAAATGCCAATTGTGATTGAGCGAGACGGTGAATTGCAACGGATTGGCGGCGGCCGCGGCGGCCTGGCCCGCGGGGCGGTGACCGCCGCCCGAAAAACGCACGACGATGCTCGAGAAAAGGCTGGAATCGGTATCGTGCGCGATATTGATCGCACGCGCATCGACCGCGACCAGCCGCCCCGCCGCATCGCGCGTCACCCTCTCGGGAAACGCCGCCTCGATCGCCGGCGACAGTTCGGGAAATCCGGCATTGCCGCCTTTCGCCACCGTCTGCCGATAATTGACGTTGAGCATCAGCAGCTGCTGCCCGAGCGGCTGGACCATTGCCGACAAGGTAAGCGTGCGTCGGCTGCCGCGTTGTAGCGCCGGATTCCCCCCGGTGACCCAGATCGGCTCCGCCACCTCCTGTCGCGCATAATCGAAGACGCGCATGATCGTCCGCGTCAGCGGCGCATCGAGCTGATCGAACGACGGCGCGGTCCCGGCATATTCATAGACCGCGCCGAACTGGGCCGCCTGTATCGGCGACCAGTTCACCCCCCCGCCGAGGCGCGCTTGCGAACTGGTCCGCGTCATCATCTGCCCGCCGAGCCACATATTGACGCTCAGATCGCCGAGCGGCGGCAGCGTCGAACCGCCGCGACGCAAGAGCGGCGCGTTAAGCGACATCTGGCCGTTGACCTGCCTGAACGAAACGTCGGTGGGCGTGATCGCGCTGCCGCTATTGTCGCTCTGTCGCGCATGCGTCCGCGCCTGGCTCGCGTCGGCAGCGAGGCTCCAGCTGAGCGGTCCGGCCGGCAGATCGACGATATTCTTCTGGAGGTTGAGCCGGGCGCTCAGCGTGTCGCCGCTCGATCGGCTGCGCGTGGCGAGCAACAGGCTCTTGTCCCACGGGCCGTAGGGGTTGAACCGCGGATCGCGTGCGTCGATCAATTGCCCGATCTTCGCAAGGTCGACCCCGCTTTCAAGCAGATTGTCCATCCAGTTGCGCAGATAGGACAGCGCGACGGTGGCCTGCCACCCGCTCACCGCCCCTGTCACGGTCAACGAACCGCTGAGCGACTTCGCGTCGTTGAAGGTGCGCAGCGCACGCGCCCCGTCGAGCGGGCGAGTGAGCAGCACATCGTCGGCGAATGGCGACCAGCGGCTGCCGGCCGGAATGACGAACGCGGCCATCGGAAGCCCGCGAAGCCCCTCCATCTTGCTGCTATTGGCGCTGATCCCCAGCGTGACGGAAAAATCGCCGACCGGGCGGGTAACGCCGGCGTCGAGCGCCATCGTGCGGCGCGACGGCTGCAGCGTATCGAAGGCATTGGGATCGAGCGGAGTCGTCCGGCCCGCCGTGCCGACGAAATCGCCGATCGCGGGCGTGCCCGATCGCGCCTGAGGGGGGATCGCCGCGACGGTGACAATCTTTCCCGCGGCATCGCTAAGCCGTGGGTCGATTTCGCCGCCGTCGACGCCGGCGACATAACCGTCGCCGTCGAAGCTGCCCGCAGGGCGCGATATCCTTCTGGCATTTTTGAACAAGGCGCTGTCATGGCCGAACCGCGCCTGGACGTTCCAGCGCGTATCCCCCGCGATCGCCACCCGCCCCACCGCGACAGTGCCGCCATATTGGCCGCCGGCCGTCGCCCAATTGACCCCGGTATCGATAGTCAGGCTGGAAAACTTCGGCTTGAGGACAAGGTTGACCACCCGTTTGCCGGCCGGCGCGGCATAGACCGCCGACGCCTGCGGCTTCAGCACCTCGAGCCGCGACAGGGCTTCGGCCGGATAGGCGAGAACCGAGCGATCGAACCCCGCGGGATGACCGTTGATCAGGATGACCGGATCGCCACCGCCGTTGCCGATCACCGGCGCGAGGCGGGTCAGCAGATCCTCGATACTATCGGCGCCGCGCGCGCCGATCTGATTTTCGTCGAATTCGGTTTCCGCACCGACCTTCGCTTCGCCGCGCCGCCGCGCGGTGACGACGACATCAGGCGGCTCGTCCGATCGGGTCGCCGGCGTTTCGACCGGAAGCTCGGCGCCCGTGCCGATCCGGGCGCCAGCATCGCGCGGGTGGCAGAGCACACCCAGCAAAGGCAGCGTCAATAATGCCCTGAGCGCACGCACGTTGCGATATCCGGCTGACAATCCTACCCTGATCTTCCGGAGATGAGCCGTGATTCACGGCTTGAGCACCGCGCCGCTGCCACGACGCGGTGCAAAAGATCCGGACGGGAGCGGATGTTCCGACCGGCAGACCGCCGGTCGGAGCATCCGCCAAGCCGCCGGCTGGCGGCGTTACGATCAGGACGTCACATGGACGGTCGCGCTCGTCAGATTCGCCGCGACGTTGCACGCGCCGATCGCGCCGCTCACCGCCAGCGTCGCCCCGCCCGGCGGCGTGGCGCGGTTGGTGATCGTAACGGTGATCGGCGCGCTCTGCGTGCAGGTAACGACGCCGCCGACGCGGACGACGAGGCCGGTCAGCTCCGCAGTCCCGCTGCCGTTGCCCGCCGGGTTATAGGTCTTCATCGTATAGACCGCGCCGCTGTCGATCGTGATCAGCGGGCAGATGCCGGCACCGGTATTGCTGCCGCCGGTGATCGTCCCGCCGGTTCCGCCGGCATTGGTATTGGCGTTGAGCGTCAGCGTACAAGGCGCGCCGTTCAGCGACGCCGGGCCGGAGGCGACGAACGCGACGCCGGCCGGCGCGACATGTTGCGCAAAGGCCGGGGCCGAAGCACCCAGCGCGAGCGCAACCGCAGAGATTGTTGCGAGCAGTTTCACAGCATTTTCTCCTAATTAACGGTGGAATACCCACCTTCGTTGAGCGTCCGTCGATCATCTGTCGGCGAGCGCTATCACTCCATTTCACCGGAGAGATTCCGTAAGCGAGAAAAGCGATTCGTCTTTAGGAGATATTATGAACTTAAATCGGGAATTACAATATCTTGAGCCTGATAATGAGCGTCAATACCGAATTAATACTCATTACCCCTCAGAGATTTCTCGCCATTTCGGACGATATACTGGATCATGATCTCAGATATACTTGCCAATACTTCAAGCACGAAAACCGTCAGCCGACGAGCGGCTGACGGTCCAGTTTCAGCCCGGGAGGGTGGGGCTGGTTCGTGCGGGAGAAATCTCAGAATCTCTTCATTGCACTGAACCCGAAAATACGTGGATCTAGCGTAAAGACGTTGGTGGTCAGCCCACTGTCGTCGCTATTGACGAAGGCGTCGGTGATCGGCGTGTTGTTGAACAGATTCTTGATATAGAATTGAAAGGTCACCCCGTCGGCCGGGCGATCGAGCGTGATCGTGAGATTGGCATTGTCCCATGCCTTCAGCCGGTCGATCGCGGTGTTGTACACGCGCGCCCAGCTCTTCCCCTGGCGATAATAGTCGCCGCGGAACGTCAGCGCCCAGCCGTTGATCGGCACCGTATATTGCGCGCCGAGATTGACCGTCCAATGCGGCGAATTGGGCAATTCCTTGCCGCCGAGATCGGCGTAGAAGCCGCGGCCCTGATTGGGCGCGTCGGTCGCCGGATCGTAATTGACCCCGAACAGGAGCGGCAGGATTCCGTTCGAATAACTCCCGACATAAGAGCCGCCGCACAACGGGCTGAGATAGGCGAGCGCATTGGCGTCGCTGTAGAAGGGGCTGTTGACGATCGTGCTCACCACCGCCTTGGGCGCGATGCAACTCGACGCCAATTGGATCCACGGCTTGACCACCTCCCAATCAGCATTGCCCTGGGTGCGGTTCATCACGTCGATCGACTTCATGCCATTGGCGATCCGCGTGCCGAGATAGCCAAGGTTGCCGTTGAGGCGCAGTCGCGAGGTCGGGCGCCACGCCAGTTCGAGCTCCGCCCCCCAGGCCTTGGCATTGAAATTCTCGTTAAGCGCCATTCGATCGACGATCTGCGAGACCTGATAGTCGGTATAGTCGTAGAGAAAGGCATCGGCGTTGAGTGTCAGCCTGCCGCCGGCGAAAGTATTCTTCATGCCGATCTCAAAGGCGTTGACGCTTTCCGGGCGGAATGTCGACGCCTGGGGAAAGAATTGGAGATATTGCGGATTAGCGTCGATCCCCGGCGGATTGGCACCACCGCCCTTATAGCCGCGCGCATAGGAGGCATAGATCAACGTATCGTCGGTAAAGCTCAGCCGCGGCGTCCAGTCGATCACGAACCGGCCGGTGACCCGCCCCCATTTCTGCACGATATCGGGCGAGACCCGATAGCCCCGGTTGATGAAGCCGCCGCCCAGCACGCCCGGCGCCAGCAGGAGCTGGCTGTTGATCGGGGTCGCGGTCTTCTTGTCGTCGGTATAGCGCAGCCCGGCGGTGATCTTCAGCGTATCGCTCAGCTTCAGGTAAAGCTCCCCGAAAGCGGCGAGCGACCGCGTCGTGGCGAGGTTGCGCGAGCGGAAATAATTGTGCCCGTCGCCGTTGATCCGATTGAGCGGATTGGGATCGACATAGACGCAATTGTCCGGCACCGGCGCGGCCGAGCAATCGGCGAAGCCGGTATTGAGCGGCCCCCTGGCGATCGCGCTGAACAGATTGTTGAAGACGAAATAGTCTTCGTCGACCTTGAAATACAGGTAATTGGCGCCGACGCTGAAATTGACCGGCCCGGAAAAGGACGATTGCAGGCGGAATTCCTGATACCATTGGTGGCTGCGCGACCGCACCTGATCCACCGCCAGCGCGCCGGTCGACGGGCCGAGCTGCGGGTCGGTCAGCACGCCCCCCGGGGTGATCCCGTTGGTCACAGGCTCGCCGAATATATCGACGACCCCATTTGAATCGTTGAATATCGCACCGGTGCTGAAGCGATTGTAATCCTGGGTCGAATTATAATAATCGCGCGAGAACGCGGTCTGCGAGTAGAATTTGAGCGACGGATTGATCTCGAATTCGGCGTTCAACTGCACGACATCGTTCTTCGCGCGAAAGGTCGGATCATATTGCGTCGCGATCTCGCGAAGATTGCGCGACTGGACGATATTGCCATAGGGATCGCGCGCGGGATTGATCAGCGGCACGGTCGAGAAATCGACCGGATTGAAGCCGAGGTTCACCAGCGACGCGACGGCGTTCACATAAGGCAGCGAAAAGCCGTTGGGCGCGCCATAAGCGCCGGCATCGTAGAGCGAGCCGGCCTTGCACCCCTGGCTGAGCTGGCCGCGCGTCAGCAGCAGGTTGCTGATATCGGTGCCGCCGATCGTGCTCGGCCCGGGATCGGTGTGGCATAGCTGCTTGCCGGTGCGCGAGCGATCGTCGTCTTCGCTGAAATGCTCCCAGGCGGCGGTCACGCGAAATCGGCTGCTCGGTTCCCAAGTCGCGGTCACGCGCGTCGACCACAGGTCGCGCCCGTTGACGCTCCGATTGGTCACGGTGTTGAAATCATAACCGTTGCGGCTGGTCCACGCACCCGCCACGCGCACCGCCAGCGTATCGGAGAGCGGCGCGTTGAGCATCCCGCTCGCGCGCATGCTGCCGTAATTGCCCGATTCGAGTTTGACGTTGCCGGCGAATTTGTCGGTCTTGGCGAAGACCGGGATCATGTTGACGACCCCAGCGGTGGCGTTGCGGCCATAGAGCGTGCCCTGCGGCCCGCGCAGCACCTCGACCCGCTCGACGTCGAAATATTCCTGCTCGAACAGCCGGTTGCGGATCAACGGCGTGTTGTTGAAGCTGATCGCCACCGCGGGATCGGAGGTGACCGACAGCGCCTTGGTGCCGATGCCGCGGATCGAGAAATTGTAGCTCGCGAAATTGGTCTTGGAGAAAGTGACGTTGGGCACCGCCCGCATCAGTTCGGACCCGCCCTCGATCTTATATTCGTCGAGCGACTTATTGGTGAAGGCGGACACCGCGACCGGGACGGTCTGGATCGATTCCTCGCGCTTCTGCGCGGTGACGATGATGTCGTTCGAAAAATCCTGCGCCGGGCGCGCCTCGCCGCCTTCCGGCGCATTGATCGGGCGAGCGCCGGCGTCGGGCGCCGGCGCCGCCTGGCTGGTGGCGCGCGCGGGGCGGATGATCAGCACGCCGGACTGGCCAGTCACCACCGCGAGCCCCGAATTGCCGAGCAGCCGCGACAGCGCGTCGCTGGGGCGGAAGGTGCCGATCAGCGCGGCGTTGCGCTTGCCCTTGAGCGTCGCGCGATCGAAGACGATCTGGCGGCGCGAGATCTCTGCAAAGGCCTGCAGCGCGCTGGCGAGATCCTGCGCGGGAATATTGAAATGGACGCTTTGCTCCTCCGCGAACGCCGTGCCCGGATGCGCGGTAATCGCGACTGTGGCGGTCGCCAGCAACAGGCAGACGCGCAGCGACTTCTGCATCCCCATTCCTCCCCTCGTTATCGCGGCCAGGCATTTCCTGCTGGCCTGCGAGGTAATACGGATGAGGGAGCAAACCTCTCACTTCATGAACGAAATTTATTTGGCGGCGGCTTTGAAGCGCAGAATGATCTGCCCCTGCTCCTCGCGCGCGACGATCGGATAGAGCGCGGTGACGCCCTCGATGAACGCCGCCGTATCGCGGCTGTTGAACACCCCGCTGACGGTCAGATCGGCGAGCCGCGGGTCGTCGACGACAATCGTCCGCTGCGCGTCGCGGTTCATCCGCTCGACCGCAAGCGAAAGCGGCTGGCCGTCGAAATGCACCATCCCGGTTTCCCACGACAGCGATTGCGGCGCGTTCAGTGCGGCGATCTGGATCGCGTCGCGCGTCGTCGGCGCGACCAGCTCGCGCCCCGGGACGAGACCGCTGTTGCCGGTCGAGCGCGGCACGAGCACCGCGGGGGGGCCGCTGTCGGGCTGCGCCATCACCTCGACCCGCCCCTCGTAAAGCACCACGCGGACCTGCCGCGACAGCAGTTCGACGCTGAACGACGTTCCGGTCGCGACCGTCAGGCGATTGCGCGCAAGCACGCTGAACGGCCGCAACGCATCATGCGCGACATCGAATTTCGCGCGTCCGGCCAGAAGCTTGAGCCGCCGGCTTTTGCGATCCATTTCGACATCGACACGGGTCGAGCCGTCGAGCGTCAGCCGCGATCCGTCCTCGAGCTGGACGATGCGGCGTTCCCCTGCCCCGGTGCTGTACGACGCCGGCCGATCGCGCAGGAAATAGCCGACCAGCCCCAGGGCCAGCACCAGACACGCGGCCATCGCCGCCCATCGCCGCCAATCGAAGGTTCGCGACCAGCGGCGCGCATTGGCCTGGCGCAGTTCCTCCACCGCTTCCGCGCGATAGCGGATCATTTCCGGGCTGTCGGCGACTTCGCCCGCGCCGTGCCAGATGATCGCCGCCTCTTCGAGCAATGTGATATGCGCGGGATCCTCCGCCAGCCACGCCTCGAACGCCGCCTGGTCGCCGAGGTCCATCGTGCCCGCGAGCCGCTGGCACCAGATCGCCGCCTGTTCGTCGGCGCTGATCGGGGGCACCGGCCGGGTCATTGCGCCAGCCCCCGCGCGCGCGTCATCAAATGCGACATCGCGCGCGCGACATGTTTCTCGACCGCGCTGGGGGAAATCCCGAAACTCTCGGCAATCACCTTCTTCTCGATATTTTCGATGCGATAGAGGATGAAGATCGCGCGCGTCCGCGTCGGCAGGTCGCCGAGCGATCGCAGCAGCTGCGTCATGATGCTCTTCCCGGCGGCGATGCGCTCGGGATCGAGAAAGTCGACGCTCTGGCCGTAGAGCTGCCGCACCGCATCGGCCTGATCGGATCGCACCTTGCCGTGGCGCGCGCGATCGCGCAGCAGATTGGCGGCGACCTGGAAGATATAGCCGGAATGGAGGCCGGTCTGGCGCGCATCGCCGCCGAACAGGCGCGCGAACGTCTCCTGCGTCAGATCCTCGGCTTCGGCGCGGTCGTGGACACGCTTGAGGAAGAACGAAAGCAGCGCCGGCCGCCAGCGCCGGACCTCAACGTCAACCTCCAGGCTCCGTTCACTCAGCAGGACCCGACACCCCGATTTCCAGCATTTCGTAACGTAATACGTATGACGCGGACCAGCGCACACTTTTCGACCGACGAATTCTCACCGCGCACGCCAGGGCGGCCGGATTCGCCCCCACAACAAATTTAGGTCGATTGACAGATTTGCTCTCGCTCGCCCATGCTTCCCGCGCCGCCGGGGGCCGAAGGACAGGAGCGAAAAGCGCATGAGCGACGGGGCGACGATGCTCGAATTCATGAAGACCGAGCGCGACGGTGAGGTGCTGATCGTCACGCTCAACCGCGCGGACAAGCGCAACGCGCTGTCGGCGGCGTTCATCGAGGAAATCTACGATCTTTTCGAATGGATCCGGCGCAGCGACGAGGTTCGCGCGGTGGTGGTCCGTGCCGAGGGAGGGCATTTCTGCGCCGGGCTCGACCTGATCGAGCATCATCTCGAACGGCGCAGCGCGAGCGACTTCATGGCGATCTGCCGCCGCTGGCACGCCGCCTTCGATGCGATCCAGCATTGCGGCAAGCCGGTGATCGGCGCGCTCAACGGCGCGGTGGTCGGCGGCGGGCTCGAACTGGCGGGCGCCTTTCATATCCGCGTCGCCGATGCGACGACCTATTTCGCGCTCCCCGAGGGGCAGCGCGGCATCTTCACCGGCGGCGGGGCGACGGTGCGCGTCGCGCGGCTGGTCGGCGAGGCGCGGATGATCGACATGATGCTCACCGGGCGCACCTATGCCGGCGACGAGGCGGTCGCGGTCGGGCTGTGCCAATATCATGTCGCGGGAAGCAGCGTCGACAAGGCGATCGAGATCGCGCGCAAGGCAGCGCAGAACCCGCCTTTATCGAACTTTGCCATCACCTCGGGGATCGCGCATATCGGCAATATGCCGTCAGCCGATGCCTATTTCGCCGAGGCGTTCATCGCCGGGATCACTAATACCCAGCCGGCGTCGAAGGATCGGCTCGAAGCCTTCATGAACAAGACCGCCGCGCGGGTGCGGCATGAGTGACGCCGACGCGCCGCCGGTGCTGCTCGACGAACGCGGCGCGGTCGCGCGCGTCACACTCAACCGGCCGCGTGCGGGCAACGCCCTCGCACTGCCGCTGATCGAGGCGCTGACCGCCGCCTTCGCCGCGCTCGCGCCGCGCGAGGATATCAAGGTGATCGTGGTCGCCGGCGCGGGCGGGCGGATCTTCTGCGCCGGGCATGATCTGGGCGAGTTACGCAGGGCGCTCGACCGCGAAACGCCCGACGAACCCTATCTCGCGCGCGATTTCGCCGCGCTCACCGCGCTGATGCAGGCGATCATGGCGCAGCCGCAGATCGTCATCGCCGAGATCGAAGGAGTCGCCACCGCGGCGGGGTGCGAGCTGGCCGCGGCCTGCGATCTCGCGCTTGCCGCGAGCAATGCGCGGTTCGCGGTGCCGGGGGTCAATATCGGCTTCTGGTGCCATACCCCGCAGGTCCAGCTGGTCCGCGCAGTTGGCGCCAAACAGGCGATGATGATGCTGGCGACCGGGCGGCTGTTCCCCGCCACGCATGCGCTGGAGATCGGGCTGGTCAATGCGCTTTATCCGACCGAGGAGCTGGCCGCCGCGGTGGAAGCACTCTCCGCGGAGATCGCGGCCAAGCCGGCATCGGTGCTGCGGCAGGGCAAGGCTTCGTTCAACCGCATCGCCGGGCGCGGCATCGCCGAGGCCTATGCGATCGCGCGCGAGGCGGCGCAGGCACATATCCTCCACCCCGATGCGAAGGAGGGGATCACCGCCTTCACCGAAAAGCGCGACCCGCGCTGGATTTAGCCTCCCACCGTTCGCCCTGAGCTTGTCGAAGGACTGCCCTCCTTGCCGGGAAGAAAAGTGCAGGGCTTCGACAAGCTCAGCCCGAACGGGGAGAGGGTATCAGCGCCTTCTACGCCTCAGTCGCAATAGAGGCCCGGGCTCACCCCGCGCACGCCGGGGAACACCTCGAACAGCGCCCCGTCGGCCTCCCTGGCATCGAGCCCGATCGTCGCCGAGGTGACGAACATGCGATCGAGCCCCGCGCCCGCGAAGGCGATGTTGGTGATCTGCCGCGCAGGCAAGGTGATCGTCCGATCGAGCGTGCCGTCCGGCGCGAAGCGGCTGATCCGTCCGCCGCCCCAATGCGCGATCCACAGATAGCCCTCGGCGTCGACCGTCATCCCGTCCGGATAGCCGTCCGCCTCGGCGAAGCGGATGAAGGGATGCTTTCCTTCCAACGCCCCGCCCTCGTCGAGCGCGAAGCGGAAGACCGTCCGCCGCGCGGTATCGCTATGATAGACCCACGCACCGCCGGGCGCGAAGGCCGGGCCGTTGGGCACACGATACCCCGCGTCCATCCGCTCGCAGCGAAAGCCGGGGCCGAGCCGGTAGAGCGCGCCGCAATCCTGCTCCTCCGCCATGTCCATCGTGCCGCACCAGATATTGCCCGCGGCATCGGCCTTGCCGTCGTTCATCCGGCTGCCGGGGAGATGCGGCTCGGGATCGTGGATCGGGCGGATCGCGAAGGGATCGAGCGTCAGCTCGGCGAAACCGCTCTGGACGCCGACGATGAATCCGCCGCGCTCGCGCTCGACGATCCACCCGGTCGGCTCGGGCATCGCCCAGCGCTCGATCCGCCCGTCGGCGAGCGACAGGCGGTTGAGCGCGGGCGCGAGAATATCGACCCAGAAGACCGCATTCTCGCGCGCCGACCATAAGGTGCCTTCGCCGAGGACATCGCGCGTCTCGCGCGGCACGATCCGCCAGTCGCTCATCGCCGATTCCTGGTCCGGGCCATGTAATCTCTCTCCCGTCACCCCGGCCTTAGCCGGGGTCCATTGTGTCTCAGGCCCCGCAGCCAGAGCCCCTTGCCCTGCGCTTGCCGCCCGATGGACCCCGGCTCAAGGCCGGGGTGACGGGGTAAGCGCCTGCCTCAGTGATTATCCCGCGGTAGCCCGGCGGTCTGCGCGATCCGCTGGTATTTTTCCGCGCCTTCGAGGATCGCGCCCGTCTCCATCTGGCCGACGATGCCGCGCTGGATCTCCTGCCACGGGGTCTGCGAGGCGGGATAGGCATAGCCGCCCGCCGCCGCCAGGGCACGCCGCCGCTCGGCGAGCTCCGCGTCGGAGATCAGCACGTCGGCGGTCCCCTTCGCCAGATCGATCCGCACGCGATCGCCGGTGCGGATCAGCGCGAGCCCACCCATCGCCGCCGCCTCGGGCGAGGCGTTGAGGATCGACGGGCTGCCCGACGTGCCCGACTGGCGGCCGTCACCGATGCACGGCAGCGCGTGGATGCCCTCGCGGATCAGATAGGCCGGCGGGCGCATGTTGACGACTTCCGCCGCCCCCGGATAGCCGATCGGCCCCGCGCCGCGCATGAACATCAGCGTCTCGGCGGTGATGCCGAGCGTGGGATCGTCGATGCGGTGGTGATAATCCTCCGGCCCGTCGAAGACGACCGCGGGGCCCTCGAACGCATCGGGATCGTCGGGGTTGGAGAGGTAACGCGCGCGGAATTCGTCGGAGATCACGCTGGTCTTCATGATCGCGGAATCGAACAGATTGCCGCGCAGCACGATGAACCCGGCGTCCTCCTTGATCGGCCGTTCGAACGGGCGGATGACCTTTTCGTCCTCGATCGCCACGTCGCGGCAATTCTCGCCGATCGTCCGGCCGTTGGCGGTGACCGCATGTTCGTGGATCAGCCCCTGCCGGATGAGCTGCGCCACCACTGCGGGGACGCCGCCGGCGCGATAATAATCCTCGCCGAGATATTCGCCCGCCGGCTGGAGATTGACCAGCAGCGGCACCTTATGCCCCTTCTCCTGCCAGGTATCGATCGGCAGATCGACCCCGACATGCCGCGCGATCGCGGCGAGGTGGATCGGCGCGTTGGTCGAGCCGCCGATCGCCGAATTGACGACGATCGCATTCTCGAACGCCTCGCGCGTCAGGATGTCGGACGGCTTCAGATCCTCCGCCACCATCTCCACGATGCGTTTGCCGGTGTGATAGGCGACCTCCTGCCGATCGCGATACGGCGCCGGGATCGCCGCCTGGCCGGGCAGCGACATGCCGAGCGCCTCGGCGAGCGAATTCATCGTCGTCGCGGTGCCCATCGTGTTGCAATAGCCGGTCGAGGGCGCCGAGCTGGCGACGAGGCGGATGAATTCCTTATCGTCGATCTGCCCCGCGGCGAGCATCTCGCGCGCCTTCCACACGATCGTCCCCGATCCGGTGCGCTCGCCCTTGTGCCAGCCGTTGAGCATCGGGCCGACCGACAAGGCGATCGCCGGGATGTTCACGGTCGCGGCGGCCATCAGGCACGCCGGCGTGGTCTTGTCGCAGCCGACCGTCAGCACCACCGCGTCGAGCGGATAGCCGTAGAGCAATTCGACCAGCCCGAGATAGGAAAGGTTGCGATCGAGCCCCGCGGTCGGGCGCTTCCCCGTCTCCTGGATCGGATGGACCGGAAATTCGATCGCGATCCCGCCCGCTTCGCGAATGCCCTCGCGCACGCGCTCGGCGAGCACCAGATGATGCCGGTTGCACGGGCTGAGATCGCTCCCGGTCTGCGCGATGCCGATGATCGGCTTGCCCGAGCGCAATTCCTCGAGGCTGAGACCGAAGTTCAGATAGCGCTCCAGATAGAGCGCGGTCATGTCGATATTGGCAGGATTGTCGAACCAGGCGCGCGAGCGCAGCTTATCGGTCAGCTTAGGCGTGGTCATATCTGGTCCTTGGGGCTCAGCCGATCGTCGACAGACGGAAGATCATGCGGTGGTGATAGGGATGCGCGGGGTCGACCCGCGCCGATCCGAACGCCGGCTGGTTGGGCGTATCGGGGAATTTCTGCGGTTCGAGCGCGATGCCGTCGCCCATGCGATAGAGATGGCCCGATTTGCCGATCAGCGTGCCGTCGAGGAAGTTGCCGGTATAGACCTGCACCCCGGGCTGATCGCTCCACACCTCCAGCGCGCGGCCAGAGGCGGGGTCTTCGAGCCGCGCGGCAAGCTTGGGCTCCTTGGTCGCGCCGGCATCGAGCACGAAATTGTGATCGAACCCGCGCCCCGCGACGATCTGCGCGTCGCGGCCATCGCGCAGCCCGTCCTCGATGATCTTGCCGCGGGTGAAATCGAACACCGTGCCCGCGACCGGCTTCAGCTCGCCGGTCGGGATCAACGCGGCGTTGACCGGGGTATAGCGGCTCGCCGGGATCGTCAGGCGATGCCCGTTGATGCCGCCCGGCGCGCCCTCGCCCGCAAGGTTGAAGATCGCATGATTGGTGAGGTTGACGATCGTCGGCGCGTCGGTGGTCGCGTCATAATCGATCGTCAGGTCGCCGGCATCGTCGAGCATATAGGTCGCGGTGACCTTGAGCGTGCCGGGATAGCCCTGATCGCCCGCCGGGCTGGTCAGCGCGAAGGTGACGCTCGCCTTGGCGCCGCTCTTCACCGCGACGACGCGCCAGTTGAGCTTGTCGAACCCCTTGGTCCCGCCGTGGAGCGAATTGGCCTTGTCGTTCTGGGCGAGCTGATAGCTTTTGCCGTCGAGCGTAAAGCGGCCGCCGGCGATGCGATTGGCATAGCGACCGACGCTCGCCCCCCAATAATTTGGGTGATCGGCATAGCGCTGGATATCGTCATAGCCGAGCTCGACATCGGCGAGCTTGCCCGCGCGATCGGGCATCATCAATTGCTGCAAGGTCGCGCCGAAGCTGATGATCCGCGCCGAGATGCCGCGCGCATTCGACAGCGTCACCGCCTCGACAATCGTCCCGTCGGCCAGCTTGCCCGCCGTCTCGCGTTTCGCCTCCGCCGCCTGGGCCGAGGTGCCCGCCAGCAGCATCGCGATCGCCAGCGCCATCGCGCCCCCGCGCATCACTCCCCGCATCAACCCGTTCCTTCTATAGCGCACGCGCCCGTTGACGCCTGCTCGCGGTTTATATAGTCCGACAAATGAAAGCGGAGCAAGCCACTGTTTGATGGCCTTGCGCTCAGGGAGAGTGAGATGGCCGTAGCGCCCAGCACGACAGTGATCCCCAGCGAGGCGCCGGCATCGGCGCGGACCAATTACGCCCCGGCGCTGACCCTGCTCGCCAGCCTGTTCTTCATGTGGGGCTTCATCACCGTCATCAACAACACCTTGCTGCCGCATCTGCGCGCGGTGTTCGACCTGAGCTACACCCAGACGACGCTGATCGAATCGGTGTGGTTCATCGCCTATTTCGTCGCCTCGATCCCTTCGGCGAAGCTGATCGAGCGGATCGGCTATCAGAAGTCACTCGTCACCGGATTGCTGATCATGGCGGCGGGGTCGCTCGGGATGATGCTCGCCGCGAGCATTCCGAGCTATGGCGTCACGCTCGTCATGCTGTTCGTCATCGCCAGCGGCATCACCTTGCTGCAGGTCGCGGCCAACCCCTATGTCGCGGTGGTCGGCAAGCCCGAGACCGCCTCGTCGCGGCTCAATCTGGTGCAGGCGATGAATTCGGCCGGGACGATGCTCGCGCCGATGTTCGGCGCCTATCTCATCCTCGGCCGGTCGAAGAGCGGCACCGCCGAGGCGGGCGCGGTGATCAGCCAGGCCGATCGCCTCGCCGACGCGCATTCGGTGATCCTGCCTTATGGCCTCGTCGCGGCGGTGCTGGTGGTGCTGGCGATCGTCATCGCGCGCTTCCCGTTGCCGGCGATGGGCAATGCCACCAGCCGCGTCGCCAAGGAGGAGCGCCGCCAGCATTCGCTGTGGAAGCACCGCAACCTCGTGTTCGGCGTGCCGGCGATCTTCATCTATCTGATCGCCGAGATCGGCGTCGCCAATCTGTTCGTCAATTTTGTCAGCCAGCCGCAGATCGCCAACCTCACCCACGAGGCGGCGGGGCGCTATCTCACCTTCCTGTGGGGCGGGATGATGGTCGGGCGGTTCGTCGGCTCGGCGATCATGCAGCGGGTGCGCGCCGAGACGGTGCTCGCCGCGGTATCGGTCGGCGCGTTTGTGGTGATGATGATCACCGTCTTCGCGCACGGCCCGGTCGCGATGTGGTCGCTGATCCTCGTCGGGCTGTTCCATTCGATCATGTTCCCGACGATCTTCACGCTCGGGATCAAGGGATTGGGCCCGCTGACCGAGGAAGGCTCGGGGCTGCTGATCATGGCGATCGCGGGCGGGGCGCTGGTGATCGTCCAGGGGTGGCTGGCCGACCGCTTCGGCCTGCAATGGTCGTTCCTGCTCACCGCCGCATGCGAGCTCTATATCCTGTTCTATGCGCTGTGGGGGGCGAAACCGACGGGTCAGGTGGAGGGATAACGCCTCTTCTTCCTCCCCTCCCTGGTGAAGGGAGGGGAGGAGCGTTCGCCTCAGGCGCCCTCCCCGCTTTCCGCCCCCGGCATCACGCTGCGCGTATCCTCGAGCGCGAGATCGACCAGCACGCGCATCGCCGCGCTCGCCGCATCGCCGTCACCCGCGAGGATCGCGTCATAGACCTTGGCATGATCGGGGATCGGGTTACGCGGCAAAGCGCGGGCGCGTTGCTTATATTGCGTCGTCCAATGCACCGCCGCGCCGATGCTCGCGCTGAGCATCTTGATCGCGTCGTTGCGCGTCGCCTGGAGGATCGCATCGTGGAAATCGCGGTCGGCGGCACGCCCGGCGTCGGTCGCCAGCGTATGCCGGCGCATTCCGGCGAGCGCCTCCTTCATCTTGCGCAGATCCTCGCGATCGCGCCGCTCCGCCGCGAAGCGCGCCGCGGCGGGCTCGACCACCGCGCGCAACTCGAACAGGTCGCGGATCAACTGCATGTCGGGCTCGCCGGCAAAGGCCCAGGCGAGCACATCGGGATCGAGCAGCCGCCAGCGTTCGCGCGGCAGCACCTTGGTCCCCGCCTTGGGCCGGCTTTCGACCAGCCCCTTCGCCGCCAGCACCTGCACCGCCTCGCGATAGGCGCCGCGCGACACGTCGAGCGCCTCGGAAAATTCGACCTCGCTCGACAGCACGTCGCCCGGTGCATATTCGCCCGAGAGGATCGCGACCCCGAGCTTATAGGCGATCGCGCCATGCAGCCGCCGCCCCGTCCCGCGTGGCTGGCGCTGCGCCCCCGGCTCGGCGGCGCCGTCGTGATGTGCGTCCGGTAAGTCTTTCATCAGCCCTCTCATTCTCAGCCGTAGCGTCCATCGCGGGCAAGTGGAACACCGATTGCGTTTCTCCCGACACCGTAATAAGTAGGAGTAATAAGGAGAAGCCCATGAATGCGCAAATCGCCCAATTTCATTCGATCGACGCGCGGACGGGCGAAGCGTCGCAAGCGTTCGACGCGCATGGCATCGACGATGTCGCCGCCGCCTGCGCCGCCGCCGACGCCGCATTCGAGGCTTACCGTCACACCGGACGCGAGGAGCGCGCGGCCTTTCTCGAACGGATCGGCGCCGAGATCATCGCGATCGGCGACACGTTGATCGAGACCGCGATGCGCGAAAGCGGGCTGCCGCGGGCGCGACTCGAGGGCGAGCGCGGGCGCACCGTCGGCCAGCTCAAGATGTTCGCCGATGTCGTGCGGCGCGGCGAGTGGCTGGGGGTGCGCATCGACCCCGCGCTGCCCGATCGCCAGCCGCTGCCGCGCCCGGACCTGCGCTTGCGGATGATCCCGCTCGGCCCGGTCGCGGTATTCGGCGCGTCGAATTTTCCGCTCGCTTTCTCGACCGCCGGCGGCGACACCGCCGCCGCGCTCGCCGCCGGTTGCCCGGTGGTGGTGAAGGGTCATCCCGCCCATCCGGCGACCGGCGCGCTGGTCGCCGATGCGATCCGCCGCGCGGTCGAAGCGTCGGGGCTCCCGGCGGGGGTGTTCCAGCATCTCGTCGGGCCGGGCAACGAACTCGGCAGCGCCCTGGTGCAGGACCCGCGGATCACGGCGGTCGGCTTCACCGGCTCGCGCGTCGGCGGGCTCGCACTGCTGCGGCTGGCGCAGAACCGCCCGGTGCCGATCCCGGTCTATGCCGAAATGTCGAGCGTCAACCCGGTCGTGCTGCTGCCGCATGCGCTGGCGTCCCGTGGCGCGGCCTTGGGCAGCGCGTTCGTCGCCTCGCTGACGATGGGCGCGGGGCAATTCTGCACCAACCCCGGGCTCGTGCTGGCAATCGAGGGCAACGGGCTCGACGCCTTCGTCGCGGCAGCGGCGGGCGCGGTGCAGGAGAGCGCGGCGAGCACGATGCTCACCCCTGCGATCCACGCCGCCTATGACAGGGGCGTCGCGGCGCTCGCGCAGCACGATCGCGTCGAAACGGTCGCGCGCGGCTGCGCCGCAACCGCGCCCCATGACGGCGCCGCCGCCCTCTTCGCCACCACCGCCGACGCCTATCTCGCCGATGCGGCGCTGGGGCATGAGGTGTTCGGCGCCGCATCGGTGCTGGTGCGCTGCCGCGACGAGGCCGAACTGGCGCGCGTGCTCGCCGCCGCCGAAGGCCAGCTTACCGCGACGCTCCAGATGGATGCCGAGGACGAAGCGCTCGCCGCGCGGCTGCTGCCGATCCTCGAGCGCAAGGCCGGGCGGATCCTCGCCAACGGCTGGCCCACCGGCGTGGAAGTGACGCATGCGATGGTCCACGGCGGCCCCTATCCCGCGACGTCGGACAGCCGCACCACCTCTGTCGGCAGCCTTGCGATCGACCGCTTCCTGCGGCCGGTTTCCTATCAGAACCTCAGCCAGTCGGTGCTTCCCGCCGACCTGCGCGATGCCGGCGCCGCGGACCTGCCGCGGTTGATCGACGGCAAGCGCGCCTGACCTTGCCATGACATGCGCCGCCCCGGTGAGGGCGGCGCGCGCGATTAGGAGAGTGATTTCGTGACCCTACGCTTGTTGCAGCATCGCGACGCCAGCGGCGCGCGCGCGGTGATCGCCGCGACCGATGACCGTGCCGCCTTCGTCAACAATGTCGAGACGATCCGCGCGCTGGCGCTGCAGGCGATCGCCGCCGGCATCGATCTCGCCGGCGCGATCGCCGCCAACGGCACCGGCGCCGCGGTCGATATCGCCGCCGAATATGCCGCGGGGCATATCATCGCGCCGATCGATCATGCCGATCCCGCGCATCTGATCCTCGCCGGCACGGGGCTCACCCATCTCGGCTCGGCCGAGGGGCGCGACAAGATGCACCGCGACGCAGCAGCCGCGCAGACCGATTCGATGCGGATGTTCCTCGAAGGGGTCGAGGGCGGCAAGCCCGCGGCAGGCGCGATCGGGCAGCAGCCCGAATGGTTCTACAAGGGCGACGGCTCGCAGCTTGTCGCGCCGGGCGAGGCGCTGACGATGCCGAGCTTCGCGCAGGACGGCGGCGAGGAACCCGAGCTCGCCGGCATCTATATCATCGGGCCGGACGGCACCCCGTTCCGCCTCGGCCTGGCGCTCGCCAACGAGTTCAGCGATCATGTGACCGAGCGGCACAATTATCTGTGGCTCGCGCATTCCAAGCTGCGCCAAGCCGCGCTCGGCCCCGAGCTTCTGGTCGGCGATCTTCCCGATCATGTCGAGGGCAGCTGCCGCATCCGCCGCGACGGCGCGATCCTGTGGGAGAAGCCGTTCCTGTCGGGCGAGGCGAACATGTCGCACAGTTTCGCCAATCTCGAACATCATCATTTCAAATACGATCTGTTCCGCCGTCCGGGCGATATCCACGTCCATTTCTTCGGCACCGCCACCCTCTCCTTCACCGACATGATCCGCACGCGCGAAGGCGATGTGTTCGAGATCGAGGCGCGGCCCTTCACCCTGCCGCTGCGCAACCCCCTCGCCCGCGCCGCGGAACGGCCGGTCGCGGTCAAGGCGCTCTGAGCGATGGAGCCGACCCGCATCGCCCTTGTCGGGATGGGCAAGATCGCGCGCGACCAGCATCTCCCGGCGATCGCCGGCGATGCCGGTTTCAGCCTCGCCGCCACCGTCAGCCCGCACGATCACGGGATCGACGGCATCCCGCATCTCGACAGCCTTGACGATCTGCTCGCCAACGGGCCGGCGGTCGATGCGGTCGCGCTCTGTACCCCGCCGCAGGTCCGCTACGATCTCGCCACGCTGGCGCTGAAGCGCGGCATCCACGTCTTCCTCGAGAAACCCCCCGGCGCGACGCTGGCCGAGGTCGATGTGCTGCAGGAGCGCGCGCGCAAGACCGGATCGACGCTGTTCGCCGCCTGGCATTCGCGTTTCGCCGCCGGGGTCGCCCCGGCGCGCGCCTGGCTCGCCGACCGGCATGTCAGCAAGGTCGAGATCGTGTGGCGCGAGGATGTCCGCGTATGGCATCCGGGGCAGGCGTGGATCTGGGAACCGGGCGGGCTCGGGGTGTTCGATCCGGGGATCAACGCTTTGTCGATCGCGACGCATATCCTGCCGCGCCCGTTCTTCCTCCGCTCGGGGACGCTCGAACTGCCCGCGAACCGCGCCGCGCCGATCGCCGCGCAATTGCTATTCTGTGACGCCGCGGGCGCGCCGATCTCGATGGACCTCGATTGGCGCCAGACCGGCCCGCAAAGCTGGGACATCACGATCGAGACCGACGCGGGCACCTGCAAGCTGACCCGCGGCGGATCGGTGCTGACGCTGCCGAGCGGCACCGAGCATAGCGAGGATCGCGAATATGCCGGGCTCTACGCGCGCTTCGCAACGCTGATCCGCACCGGGCGCAGCGATGTCGATACCGGGCCGCTCAAGCTCGTCGCCGACGCCTTCCTCCGCGCGCGGCGCGAGACCGTCGAAGCATTCGTCGAATAAAAGGGAAAAACCAATGAAGGTCTGGAAGGCGATCGCCGCCACCTTGCTGCTGTCGACCGCCGCGATCGGCACCGCGCAGACGACCCCCGATGCCCCGGCGCGCGCGACGCTCCACGCCGATACGCCGGGCGCGACCTATGATCGCCGCATCTTCACCCAGTTCGCCGAGCATCTCGGCCACGGCATTTACGGCGGGCTGTGGGTCGGGCCGAAGTCGAAGATCCCCAATACGCGCGGCTTCCGCAACGATGTCGTCGCCGCGCTGAAGGAGATCGGCGTGCCGGTGGTGC
>NZ_MKRR01000136.1:60385-62899 GCF_001897045.1 Sphingomonas sp. 66-10 | reverse complement strand
CACGCATGAGTTCATGGAGCTGATGAGCCAGCTCGGCGCCGAGCCCTATATCGCGGGCAATGTCGGCGACGGCACCCCGCGCGAAATGGCCGAGTGGGTCGAATATATGACCGCGCCCGCCGGCAGCCTCGCCGACGAGCGCGCCGCGAACGGCCACAAGGCGCCGTGGGCGGTGCCCTATTTCGGGGTGGGCAACGAATTATGGGGCTGCGGCGGCAATATGCGCGCCGAATTCGCCGCCGACGAGACGCGGCGTTATGCGACCTTCATCAAGGCGCCGGCGGGAACCAAGATCCTCAAGATCGCCTCGGGCGCCAATGTCGACGATTATACCTGGACCGAGACGATGATGCGCGTCGCGGGCGAGCAGGTCGACGGGCTGTCGCTGCATTATTACACGATCCCCGGCGGCTGGCCGCCCAAGGCCTCGGCGGTCGATTTCGACGAGACGGGCTGGGCCGAGACGCTCTCCGAAGCCAATCGGATGGACGAGCTGATCAAGCGCCACAGCGCGATCATGGACCGTTACGACCCCAAGAAGCGCGTGTTCCTCGCGGTCGACGAATGGGGCACCTGGTATGCCGGCGATCCGGGGACCAACCCCGGCTTCCTGCGCCAGCAGAACAGCCTGCGCGACGCGTTGGTCGCGGCGATCCACCTCAACATCTTCGCCCGCCACGCCGATCGCGTGCGGATGAGCGCGATCGCGCAGATGGTCAACGTGCTCCAGGCGATGATCCTGACCGACGACGCGAAGATGGTCCGCACCCCGACCTATTGGGTGTTCGCGATGTACAAGCCCTATATGGACGCGACGGTGCTGCCGATCGACATCGCCTCGCCCGGCTATGGCGCAGGCAAATGGTCGATGCCGGCGGTGAGCGGCTCGGCGGTGCGCGACAAGGCGGGGAAGGTGCATGTCGGGCTCGCCAATGCCGATCCGCACCGCGCGATCACCGTCGAGATCAAGCTCGACGGGGTCAATGCCGCGACGGCGAGCGGCCGCGTGCTGACCGCGGCGCAGATGAATGCGCACAATGATTTCGCCGCGCCCGATGCGGTGAAGCCGGCGGCATTCGGCGACGCGCGCATCGCCGGCGACACGCTCACCGTCACGCTGCCGGCCAAGTCGGTGGTGATGCTCGATCTGCAATGAAACGCGGGCTGGTCCTGTCGGCCGCGCTGGCGCTGGCCGCGCCCGCCGCCGCGCAATCGCTTAACGCGCGGCTGGCGGGCGATCTCGTGCCGACCCACGATCCGGTGATCGCGCGCGAGGGCGACACCTATTACGTGTTCGGCACCGGGCTCGATTCACGCAGCTCGACCGATCTCGTCCATTGGCAGGCGGGGCCGAAGCTGATCGAGCATCTCCCCGATTGGGCGACCAAATTGATCCCCGGCGCGCAGGGCGCCTGGGCACCTGACATCAGCCGGGTCGACGGGCGCTGGCGGCTCTATTATTCGGTCTCGACCTTCGGCTCGAACCGTTCGGCGATCGGCCTCGCCACCAGCCCCACGCTCGATCCCAAGGCGCCCGGCTATGGCTGGCGCGACGAGGGGCTGGTGCTGCAATCGACCCCCGCGAGCGATTACAATGCGATCGACCCCAATTTCGTGATCGATGCCGAGGGGCGCCACTGGCTGACCTTCGGCAGCTTCTGGAGCGGGATCAAGCTCGTCCGGCTGAACTCCGCGACCGGCAAGCCGCTCGACCCCGCCGCCGCCCCGATCGGCATCGCGCGGCGGCCGGCCCCGGCCGGCGCGCCCGCCCCGATCGAGGCGCCGTTCATTCTGCGCCACGGCGGCTGGTATTGGCTGTTCGCCTCTTACGATTATTGCTGCAAGGGCGCGAACAGCACTTATTACACCGTGGTGAGCCGCGCCAAGGCGATCACCGGCCCCTATCTCGGCAAGGACGGCAGCGCGATGCTGCAGGGCGGCGGCACAATCTTCCTGCGCGCCGATCTGACCGAGAAACAGCGCTTCCGCGGCCCCGGCCATCCCGGCTTCCTGCATGACAAGGACGGCGCCGATTATGTCGTCTACCACGCCTATGACCGTGAGAACAAAGGCGCCCCGACGCTGAGGATCGCCCCGATCCGCTGGGGTGCGGACGGCTGGCCCGTAGCAGAGGATTGATCGCATGATGTCGCTTACCCGCCGTGGTTTCGTCGGCGCCACCGCCGCGCTTGCCGCTTTGCCCGCCGCCGCCGCGCGGCGCCCGGCCGCCCCTGCGATCGTCAACCCCTTGGTCCGCCAGCGCGCCGATGCGCAGGTGTTCCGCCACAGCGACGGCGATTATTACATGACCGGCTCGGTCCCGGAATATGACCGGCTGTTGCTGCGCCGTTCGCCCACCCTCGCCGGGCTCGCCACCGCCGAGGAGCGCGTGCTGTGGCGGCATCTTTCGAGCGGGCCGATGTCGGGGTTCATCTGGGCGCCCGAGCTGCATTTGGTCGACGGTCGCTGGACGATGTATTTCGCCGCGGGGCCGAGCGGCGGCGGCGAGGATGT
>NZ_MKRR01000136.1:57826-60357 GCF_001897045.1 Sphingomonas sp. 66-10 | reverse complement strand
ACCGAATGGGATACGGTCACGCTCGATTCGACCTCGTTCGTCCACCGCGGCCGGCGCTATCTCGCCTGGGCGCAGCGCGAACCGGGGATCGAGACCAATTCCAACCTCTATCTCGCCCCGCTCGCCACCCCGCTGACGCTCGCCGCCAAGCCGGCGCGGCTCTCGGTGCCGACGCTCGACTGGGAGATTCAGGGCTTCAAGGTCAATGAGGCGCCCGCGCTGCTGGCGCGCAATGGCCGGCTGTTCATGACCTATTCGGCGAGCGCAACCGACGCGCGTTACTGCATGGGGATGCTCACCTGCCGCGACGATGCCGACATCATGGACCCGGCCAATTGGGCCAAATCGCCGGTGCCGGTGTTCAAATCCTCGCCCGAGCACAAGGTGTGGGGGCCGGGGCACAACAGCTTCACCACCGACGAGCGCGGGCGCGACATTCTGGTCTATCACGCGCGCGATTACGAGAAGATCGAGGGCGATCCGCTGTTCGATCCCAATCGCCACACCCGCGCCCAGCCGATCGATTATCGCGCCGACGGGACGCCCGATTTCGGCGCGCCGGTGGCGAACGGGGTGCTGCGCTGGTAGTGATCGCCCGCGTTCCTTCCCGCCGTTCGGGCTGAGCTTGTCGAAGCCCTGCCGCTTTCTTCCGACGAAGAAAGACAGCCCTTCGACAAGCTCAGGGCGAACGGAGCGTGGGCGAGCCCGATCAGCCCGCATCTCACCTGTGGCCGCGCAGCCACGCTTCTCTCCTACTCCGAGTTATTTATCGCGATTCCACGCTGGAGTCGCTTGACCTCCCTCGTCCGCGGTGCCAATGCGCGATTCTAATTTGTCGGACTAATAGCCGCGAACGAACGGCATTCTCTGGGGAGGTCTCCATGAATCGCAAGCCCATTATCCTCGGGTCGGTTTCCCTGCTCTCGCTGCTGCTGGCGGGCCCGGCGCTGGCGCAGACCGCCGCGGCGGACACCGATGCGACGGCCGGCGACGATATCGTCGTCACCGGGGTGCGCGCCTCGATCGTCGGCGCGCTCAACGTCCGCAAGCAATCGACCCAGATCGTCGATTCGATCGTCGCCGAAGACGTCGGCAAGCTGCCCGACAACAATGTCGTCGAGGCGCTGCAGCGCGTCACCGGCGTCCAGGTGACCGATCGTGGCAATGGCGAGGCGGGGACGATCTCGATCCGCGGGCTGCCCGATCCAGTGACGACCCTGAACGGGCGCAACATCTTCACCGCGGCGGGCCAGTCCTTCGCGCTGCAGGACGTTTCGGCGAACCTGATCAAGTCGGTCGACATCTACAAGACCCGCGCCGCCGACCAGCTCGAGACCGGGCTCGCCGGCCAGGTCGACATCAAGACGCGCCGTCCGTTCGATTTCAACGGCTTCGCCATCTCGGCGCTGGCGCGTGGCGTCTATAACGAACAGTCCGACAAGATCGACCCCAACGCCGCATTGCTGATCAGCGATCGCTGGACCACCGGGATCGGCGACATCGGCCTGCTTGTCAACGGCAGCTACAACAAGAGCCGCTACCGCACACAGAGCGTGACCGCGGGCGCATTCGTGCCGTTCGCGACCGAAAACCCGCCCGCCGGCTCGGGCTTCACCCCGCTGCAGCGGATCTTCGGCGGTTGGCCGGTCGGCACCAATGCCGGCCTGCCCACCGCGCCGGGTTCGACGCTCAATATCAACGGCGTCGACGTGCCTTATTATCTGTCGCGCGACGCGGTGTTCAGCACCGACCTGTACGGCGAACGCGAGCGGCCGTCGGTCAATGTCGCGCTGCAATGGGCGCCGAACAGCAGCTCGGTCTATACCGCCGAATTCTATTATTCGGGCTTCCGCGGCAAGACCTACAACGATCTGATGTTCAGCTTCGTCGACTGGTGGGGCAATCTCGGCAACAATCCCGGATCGACGATCCAGCTCTATCCGGGCACCAATATCGTCAAGTCGCGCCAGGTCGGCAATGTCGCGGGCTTCAACAGCGGCGATTACGCGACCAATCGCACCGACAGCTTCGTCTATGCCCTGAACGGCAAATGGGACGTGGGCGACGGGCGCGGCAAGATCGTCGCCGATCTAGCCTATCAGACGAGCAAGAACCGCCAGACCTTCTTCGCGATGCGCACCTATCGCCCCGGGCTCGACGTCGATGTCGATTTCAACGCCGGCGGCGGCATCCCGTCGTACAAATTCGCCAACAGCGGCGTGCTCACCGATCCGGGCCAATGGACGCTCGGCGAATTGTACGACAACGCCAATCGCGACACCGGCAGCGCCGCGACCTTCACGCTCGACGGCGACTATAATTGGGACAGCGGCTTCCTGCGCCGCATCAAGGCGGGGATCCGCTACGATGCGCGCAAGGCCGACAGCTGGGTGCGCACGCAGGATGCCGGCGTCCCGCTGAGCAACGGCGCGCCGATCCCGCTCACCGCGCTCGGCGCGTCGGGCGCCTTCACCAACAGCGGCTTCTTCGACGGGCTCGCCAATGTCCCGACGAGCTGGGTCACCGCCAAC
>NZ_MKRR01000136.1:31045-57747 GCF_001897045.1 Sphingomonas sp. 66-10 | reverse complement strand
CCGCTCAAGCTTGAGGCCGGGGTGCGCTATACCACCGTCTCGACGCATTTCTCGTTCACCGACCGCTATGCCGAAAACCCCACCCCGACCGCATCGGCCAATCATTCGGACCGGTTCCTGCCGAGCTTCACCGCGCGCTACGATCTGACCGACCGGCTCCATCTGCGGTTCAATTACGGCGAGACATTGCGTCGCCCGAACTTCAGCGACCTCAACCCCAATTACAATCTGACCGGCGATCTCACCGGCACCGGCAACGGCAGCGGGTCGGCGGGCAACCCCAATCTGCGCCCGACCGTCTCGCGCAATTACGACCTCGCGCTCGAATGGTATTTCGATCGCAGCAGCGCGATCTATGCCACCGGCTTCATCCGCGACGTCGACGGGCTGGTCGTGACACTGCCGTCGCGGCGCTATATCCCGAACAACGGGATCACCGCCGGCCCGACCGACTATTTCATCATCAACAGCCCGGTGAATGCGTCGAAGGGCGTGCTCAAGGGCGTCGAGCTCGGGCTCACCTATTTCCCGACCTATCTGCCGGGGCCGCTCAACGGGCTGGGCTTCGTCGGCAGCCTCACCCTGCTCGATTCGCATCAGAATATCCCCGAAGCGGATTCGGCCACCGGGCAGATCGTCGGCGAGAGCACCGCGCCCTTCTTCGGGGTATCGAACGTCTCGTACAATGCGACCTTGGCCTATGATCACGGCCCGATCGGCGCGCGGCTGTCGTACATCTGGCGCAAGGGCTTCATCCAGAGCAAGGAAGCCGCGCTGTTCGCCAATCCGATCGACATCTGGCGCAAGGCCGAGCGGAGCCTGGATTTCCAGCTGACCTATTCGGTCACCAAGGATCTCGGCGTGACCTTCGACGCGGTGAACCTCACCAAATCGAAGCAGCAGAATTATTATCGCTACGAGAATGTCGGCAATGCGACCGAATATAATCTCGGCACCACCTTGCTCCCGCGGACCTTCGCAGTCGGGGTGCGCTACACCTTCAAATGACCCCCGTCGGCCCGGTCGCTTTCCCCTCCCCGAGACCGGGTCGCTTCGGCGGACGCCGCGCGCCACATTCCACGCCTGGCGGCGACGTCCGCTATTTTTTGTCGGGCGACGCGGGCATCGTGCGCGGTTTCGGCTTGATGCGGATCGCGAGCCGCAGCGGGAGCAGCATCTTCTCGGGCGGCGATTGCGCCAAGGTCAGCCCGACCAGCAGCGTCTGGAGGTCGTCATTGGCCGGATGCTGCGCGAAAGGCGCGTGCTCGATCCGCGTGATCCGGCCGCTGGCGTCGATCCAGAAAGCGACCTTGAGCGTGATGCCCTCTTGGGGATCTGCGCCGGGCAATCGCGCGATATCGTCGGTCAGCCGCATCGCGGCGGGGTCGTCGCCGGTCAGCCGCGCGCGCACCGCCTCCGACACGATCCCGGCATAAGCGATCCACGCCGGCGGCGCGGCATCGGGCGCAATCGATTGCGGCGACACCGCGCCGGCCGGGCCGGACGCTACACCCAGCGCGGCGGCGAGCCCGGAAACGAAGCGGCGGAACGAACGGCGGCGGTGCGGATCGGTCATGACGCGGCCCCTGGATGACCAATGACGCTATCGTGACACTCCCCGACGCGCCGCCTTATTCCGCCGCGGATCGCGCCGCATGCCGCCGTGGCGTTGCGCCCATCACGCGCTTGAAGGCGGTGTTGAACGCGCTCTCCGATTCATACCCCAGCGCGCGCGCGACCGCGCCAACGCGTTCGCCGCGCGACAGGCTGCGCCCGGCGAGCAGCATCCGCCACCGCGTGAGATAGTCGATCGGCCCGTCGCCGACCAATTGCCGGAACCGCGCCGCGAAACTGGAGCGCGACATCCCGACCTCGGCCGCCAGCGTCGCCACCGTCCAGCGCCGCGCCGGCTCGCGGTGAATCGCCGCGATCGCCGCCCCGATATGACGATCGCCCAGCGCGAACAGCCACCCCACCCCCTTGCCGGTATCGAGGTGAAGCCGCAGCGCCTGGACGAGGATCATATAGGCAAGCTGCTGGACGATCAGGAAACTGCCCGGCCGCGGGTCGCTCAGTTCCTGCCGCATCCGTTCGAACGCCCAGCGCAGCGTGGCGCGATCGGTTTCGCTTTGCAGATGAACGATCGGCGGCAGCATCCCGAGCAGCATCGCCGCCTGTTGCCCGGCGAGCGTGAAATGCCCGCCGATGATCGTCGCCCCGCCGCCGCCGTTGATCGTCGCCAGCGTGCCGTCGCCGCGCCCCGGCAGATGGCGCCGCCAGTCATCGGGCGGCAAGGCGAGGTCGCTGGCGACGCGGAACGGCAACCCGCGCGGCAGCAGGAAGCAATCGCCGGCTTTGAGGAACACGGGGTCACCCCCGCCCTCTACCGCGAGCCACGCCTCGCCCGCGGTCACCGCATAGCATTTGATCCCGTCATGCGCGCCGAAACGGATCGACCAGTCGCCACCGATATCGAACCCGCCGACGCGATAGCTTTGCGGCTCAAGCAGCGAAATGACGTCGGACAAGGGGTCCATTCCGGACGATCTCCAAGAAAGTGTGGACGATAGCGCATGGATCGTCCGGATGCCATTTCCCATCTCCGGCGCGGGGCCGACCGGCCTCGCGCAATCAGGAGCATCATATGCGTATCTTCGTAACGGGGGCGAGCGGCTATGTCGGATCGGCGGCGGTGAAGGACATGGTGGCCGCGGGGCATGAGGTGATCGGCCTCGCGCGATCCGATGCCAGCGCGGCGGCGGTGCGCGCGCTGGGGGCCGAGCCGCTCCGCGGCGATCTGACCGATCTGGACAGCCTGCGCCGCGGCGCCAAACGCGCCGATGCAGTGGCGCATCTCGCCTTCAATCACGATTTCAGCACCTTCGCCGAGAACGGCCGGGTCGATGCGGCGGCGATCGCTGCAATGGGCGAGGCGCTGACCGGGACCGACAAGCCGATCGTGACGACATCGGGCACCGGCATGGTGGCGCAGGGCCAGCTCGCCACCGAGGATATGGTGCGCCCCGACACCCCGGATATGCCGCGTGTGTCCGAACAAGCGACGCACAAGCTGGTCGACAAGGGCATCCGCGCGATGGTCGTACGGCTGCCGCAGGTCAACGGCCCGCACAATCACGGTTTCGTCCCGATCCTGATCCAGATCGCGCGCGCCAAAGGCTATGCCGCCTACGTCGGCGACGGCGCGAACCGCTGGCCGGCGTGCCATCGCGACGATGCCGCGCGCGTCTATCGGCTGGCGATCGAGAAAGGGCGCGCCGGGCGCAATTATCATGCGGTGGCCGAGGAAGGATTGGCGATGCGCGACCTGATGGAGGTGATCGCGCAGGGACTGGGGGTGCCGCTGCGCGCGATCGCGCCCGACGAAGCGGCGGACTATTTCGGCTGGTTCGCGATGTTCGCGCAGATGGACAATCCCTCGTCGAGCGCGATCACCCGCGCCGAGCTCGGCTGGCACCCGACCGGGCCGACCACCTTCGAGGATATGCGCAACGAAGATTATTTCGGCGCGGCATAGCCGATCGGCAGGCGCGCCGCGCCCGCCCCGATCGTCTCGGCGAGGACGAACGCCGCGAGCATCGCGATCAGCAACAGGCTCGCGGCGACGCCCAGCCCGCTCCACCCCGACCAGCCGACGATCAGCCCGCCGAGCGGCGGCCCGATCAGCGCGCCGCCGGCGCCGAATTGCGTGATCAGGCCGTTGGCGGTGGCGATCCGCGGGTCGTCCGGCATGGTGGCGCCGGCCAGTTGCGGCAGCCGGGCGAAGACGATCGGCGGGACGAGGCCGCTCACCGTCACCGCAAGCACCGCAAGCGCCGCGCGGGTCAGGAGAGCGAGACCGTCGATCCGGTAAAGCGCCAGAACGAACGGCACCGTCGCGAGCAGCGAGACCGCGGCGATCGTCGCGCTGCGGCGCGCGCTCATGCGGTCGTTCCGCATCACCAGCATCGCGACCCCGGTGGCGGGCAGCACGCCGAGCGAGGCGCAGGCGGCGGACAGCGCGGACTGGCTCATCGTCGCCCCGGCCCGCTCGATCAGGAAGCTCGGCAAAAGCATCGTCAGCGCGCTGATGAAGATCGTGTAGAGCCCGAAGCCGAAGGTCGATACCCAGGCGGCGGGCGCGGGCAATCTGATCGCGTGGATCGCCGAGTCGGCAATGCGGAAGCGCGCGACCAGCACGCCGCTCGCGACGATGAGCGAAACCCAGACCAGCGCGGTCCCCCGCATGCTGGTAACGGTCAAAAGGAATCCGCTGACCGCCGCCCCCGCCGCGATCCCGACCGGAACGAACGTGCTCCACAGCGCGAGCGCGCGCGGGCGGATCGCGTCGCTGACGGTCGCAGCGATCGCGGTCGGCGCGGCGATCACCACGAAGAGATAACCGATGCCCTCCGCCGCGCGCGCGACGAACAATGTGGTCGCGCCCGTCGCGATTGCCTCGACCAGGCCGGTGCCCGCCAGAATGGCGAGCCCGAGCAGCAGGAAGCGATGAACGCTGACCCGGGCGAGCGCGAGGCCGGCGACGAAGCCGAACAAGGCTCCACCCACTTCGAGCAGCGAGATGAGCCAGCCGGCCTGCGAAAGCGTGAGCCCCAGCGTCGTCCGCATCAGCGGCGCGACGACCGCCATCCGCGCGAATTGCGCCGCCGCGAGAACGCCGATCAGCCAGAGCATGATGATAGAGGGCCATTGTCGGGTCACGCGCCGCGGCTAGCGGCGATGTCGCGCGCGGGCCACGAATAAAAGATACGCGCTCAGGCGAGCGTCGTCGTGATGCGGCCGATCAGCCCGTCCGCCAGCGGCACGGTCTCCCATTGCATCAGGCTGGGCAGGACCGGCACCTCGTCGCTGCCGTTATGCCCGGTCGAAAAGCGCAGCCGCTGGAAGGGCCGCTCATACCAGCCGCGGCGCGCGAGGCTTTCCTCCGCCGCGATGATCTCCGCGCTGGCGAACCGCCAGAGCGATCGGCCCAGCAACGCATCCCCTGCCCCGCCCCATTGCGCTTTGCGCGCCGGCGACGCCGCAAGCAGGCGATGCGTGGTATCGCACACCAGATGGACGGGGAGCGTCGAGGTTTCGATGAGCCGCCTGAGCGCGGCGTCGCCGTCATTGTCGGCGCGCGCCGCGATCATCGCGACGATGCGGTCGCGATGCGCCGCCTCCGGCTCGTGCGCGCCGCTTTCCCAGCGCGAGACGGTCGCCTGCGTGACCTCGAGCAGGTCGGCGACATGGCTTTGCTTCACCCCGTTCAGCCGCCGGTAGCGGCGCAAGGCTCTTCCCACGGGCAGGTCGTGAATCACCGTCCAACCATAGGATGTTTCATCCTTCGGCGCCAAGCGCGGAACGATGCGGTCGTCGGCACCGGCACAGCGGAGATTACGCCATCGCGTCGTAGATCCGCTCGCGGAGCGAGCGGCGGGAGAGCGCCTCGTCCAATCGATCGAGCGCGGCCGTGACGCCGCCGGCCTCCTGATCGAGCGCCGACGCCGCATCGTCGAACGCGCGCCAGAGCGAACCCAGTCGATCGACGAGCGCCTGGCCTTGCGCCGATAAGGCAAGAACACGGCGGCGGCCGTCGCTGCCGTCGGTGACGACATGGATATGCCCGGCCGCCTCGAGCGAGCGGCGGGTTTCGCTGACCGAGGCGTGGCTGATGCCCAGCGCATCGGCGAGCGCGCCGACCGCCATCGGGCCGTTTCGCGCAAGCTGATCGACCACGCCGAACCAGCGCTGCTCGAATGCGACGCCCGCCGCGGCATAGACCCGTGCCGCATCGGCATCGATCGCGGCGCTCAGCCGCCTCAGCCGGGCGCCGAGCGCGGCGCCGCCCATTTTCGCGGGATAGTCATTCGCTTCCTTCATTCACTTCTCCTGTTCTCATCCGCCGCGAATTAATGTAGGCGCCTACACATATTCAAGAATCGGTGGAGAATGCCAGCATGACCGTCGATCGTCTCCTGCTTTCCCGGCGCCGGGCGCTGATCGGCGGCGGCGCGCTGACGGCAGCGGCGATGCTCGCGCGACCGGCGTTAGCGGCGAGCCGCCTCGACGACCTCGTGGCCGCGCAAATGGCGAAGGCGTCGATCCCCGGGCTCGCGCTCGGCATCACGCAGAACGGCCGGGTGACCGCCACGCGCGTCTACGGGCTCGCCGATGTCGCGCACCGCCGCCCCGTCACGCGGGACAGCATGTTCCATATCGCCTCGGTGACGAAGACGGTGATCGCGCTCGCCTTCATGCGCCTTGTCGATCAGCGCCGCATCGCGCTCGACGACGCCATTGCGCCCCATCTCGATTTCACGATCCTCGGCAAGGGCGCTTCGGCGATCACCTTCCGTCACCTGCTGATGCACGTCTCGGGCATTTCGGACGCGCGTTATTACGACATCGACCTTCGCGAGCGCGGGCATGACGCGCGCCTCCCGCTCGAGGAACTGCTCAAGGCCTATCTGACGAAAGGCGGGCGCTATGCCGGCAACGGCAACCTGAAATCCGCGCCGGGCACCACATGGGACTATAGCAATATCGGCTACGGCCTGCTCGGCCATCTCAGCTCTCGCATCGCCGGCCGCGATCTGCGCCGGGAGATCGACGAGCATATCTTCCGGCCGATGGGGCTGCGCCGGATCGCGTGGACGATCGCGGACACGCCTGCGACGTTGCGCGTCACCCCCTATGACGTCGTCGACGGCAAGGTCGCCGCGACCGATCCGGTGGGGTTTCCGGACTGGCCTGCCGGCATGATCCGGGCGTCGATCGGCGACCTGACCCGGCTCGTCGCGATCGCCGCCAATCGCGGCATGGCGGCGGAACAACGGATCGTCAGCGCGCCGTCAGTCGCCGCGATGCTCGACATGCAGCGCCCGGCCAGGCTCCCGGCGTGGCTCAGCGGGCAAGGCCTCGCATGGCAACAATCCGCACTCGGCGACAGGCCGCTCGCCAATCATTGGGGTGGCGATCCGGGCGTGTTCACGATGGCCTATGTCGATCCCGCACGCCGGACGGGGATTGCCTTGCTGTCGAACCTGTCCGCCACCGAGGAGAGCCGTGCCGCGATGAAGACCATCGCCGCGGCGGCGATGGGGTTGCCCGGATAGCGCCTAATCAGCGCCGCTCGCGCCCCGCGACCGCCGCGGTGTGGAGTTCGTCGAAGCAGCGCCGCTCCGACAGCGCGGCCATCAGCTCGTCGCGGCTGAGTTTTTCGACCGCGTCGATCTTGCCCAGCAACGCCTCGGCGACCTGCGGCCGCGCGCGCGTCTCGCGGCGGTGGAGGACATAGAAGCGCGGATCGCGCAGCGCATCGGCGATCACCGCATCGGGGGCGGTGACGTCGGGCAGCAGCCCGCGGAAGCGCGCCTCCCAATGCAGCACCGCACGCACCACCGGCGGGGTCTCGATCTCCTCAGGGATCGCGAACAGCCGCCGCGCCGCCACCCCGTCGAACGTCCGGCTGGTGATCGCCGCGATCCAGATCGCGAAGGTGAAGCCGAGCAGCACCGGCGAGAACCAGATCAGCAGGTCGATCGGCTCGACCAGCCCGCCCGACATTGCCGAGAGCAGCATCGTCTGGGTCCAGGGCACATGGCTGATCGAATAGATCATCGCCGCGAGGCAGGCGGTGCCGAGCGCGCTGATCCAGCCGAAATGGCGCACGCACATCTCCATCGTCAGCGGCTCGTCACCGCGCGCCTGCGTCCCCCAGGCGATGCTCCGCCGCTTCACGAACATCCACAGGAAGCGCGTGATGCAGATCATGATCAGCGGCGAGAAGAAGAAGGAGAACAAGGTTTCCAGCAGCACCGACAGGACGAGCTTGTCCTTGCCGCCGAACAGGCGCGCGCGATGCTGCGCGATATGGATGCCGACCGCGATCAGCCGCGGCATGAACAGGAAGACGAGCGAGGAGATCAGCAGCATCAGCATCGGCATCTGGATCATCTTCAGGCTGCCGAGCCCGAGCAGCCCGTAATGCAGGAAGTTGAGCATTCCGAATACCGAGATCACCAGGAACGACGCCCATAAGGGCGCGGAGAGATAGCCCATCGATCCGTTGATGAAGGTCTCGCGGTGGATCGAGCGCAACCCGCGCAGGAAGACGAAGCGCAGATGCTGGAGATTGCCCTGCATCCAGCGCCGCTCGCGGATGATGAAGGCGAGGATATTGGCGGGCATCTCCTCATAGCTGCCCTTGGTATCGGCGAGAAACCACACTTCGTAGCCGGCGCGCGCGACCAAAGCGGATTCGATGATGTCGTGGCTCATCGGCTTGCCGCCCCACGGCTTGGGGCCGGAAAGCGTGGGGAGCATCGCGTGGCGGACGAACGGGGCCATGCGGATCATCGCATTATGCCCGATATAGCTCGCATTCCCCATATACATGGCCTGCAGCCCGTAAGAGAAAACCGAGCCGTAGAGCCGCGCGCCGAATTGCTGCATCCGCCCGAACAGGCTGGTGCGCAGGATCGGGGTGGGATTGGTCTGGAGGATACCGATGCGATCGTTGCCGGCCATCATCCGCAACAGATCGACCACCGCGTCGCCGTCCATCACGCTATCGGCGTCCATCACCAGCATATAATCGTAATCGCCGCCCCAGCGCCGGCAGAAATCACTGATATTGCCCATTTTCGCATTGGCGTTGCTGAGCCGCCAGCGATAGAAGAACCGCCCCTCGGGCAGCGCCTCGCGCAGCCGCTGCACCGCCTCCTCCTCGACGATGCGATAGGCCGGATCGCGGCTGTCGGAGAGCAGGTAATTGTCGAAATGATGCGCGAAGCCGGGATGTTTGGTCGCAATCGATTCCCAGGTCGCGGCGATCCCCGCGGCGACGCGGTCGACATCCTCATGATAGACCGGATAGACGATCGCGACCCGCACGGTTGGCAGCGGATCGCGCGCGCGATGCGCCGGATGCCACGGATTCCCCTTCGGCCCGCGCAGCATATACCAGGTGCCGAGCATCATCTTGTAGAAATTCGCGCACAGGAAGAAGGTCATCGTCCCGTAGACGAGCAGATAGAGCCAGAAGGCGGCCTCCGGCATCTGCTGCGCGCGCAGCATGATCGCGGAGAGATAGAGGATGGCCCCCGTCGTCGCGATCGTCAGCGCGAGGCTGACCCGCTGGCGATATTCGACCACGCGCTGCCAGCCGCGCTGTTCGCCGCGCGCGAAGGGCTTGCTGCGCAAATTGCCTTTGAGCGACAGATCGAGCTGCGGGGTCGCGATCGGGCGGCGGCGCGGCGGCGGCTGGAGCGGCGGCGTCCCGTCGTCGTCGAGGTGCCGGCGCAGCTCCGCCCAATTCCCCACGCCGCCGTCGGGCTGCGCATGAAAGCACAGATGGCGCAGATAGAGTTCGAACGGCGCGTTCATCTAGCGCAGCACCTGCACCGGGAGCGTCACCTGGAACAGCAGCCCGACGACCTTCTGGATCGAGACGATCGGCGCCTCGGCGACATAGACGACATCGCCGGTTTCGAGCGGGAATTGATCCGCCGCGATCAGCCCGTCGCCGCGCTTCCACGCGAATTCGTAGAGCACCGGCTTCGCCGCCGCGCGCCGCCGCAGCACGAACACCGCGTGATCATTGGCGAGATTATTGTCGAGCCCGTTGGCCTCCGCCACCGCCTCGGCCAGCACCGGTTGCCGCGCGAAGCCGAGCACGCCGTTCTTGCGCGTGCTGCCGAGCACGGTCACCTCGACCATCGGCGCCTTGCGCACGATCACCCGGTCGCCGGGCCGAAGCGCGATGCGCTGCTCGAACGCCGCGGCGATCGGCACCTCGACCGGCGCGGCATCGCCGCGCACCACCGAGACGCGCACCGCCGCACGCGTCGCGGAAAGATCGCCCGCGCCGAGCGTCGCATTGCCGTCGCCGAGCGACTGGGTGATCGCCTGCGCCAGCGTCAGCCCGCCCGGGCTCCACGCGACGCGGCTGGGATGCCCGATCGCGCCGGTCACGAGGATGTCGTTCTGCGGCGAGGCGGCGAGCCGCACCGTCGCGCTCGGCTTTTGCAGCACGCGCTGGCTGGCATAGCGTTGCGCGATCGCGTGCTGCGCCTGTTCCAGCGTATAGCCGGCCAGCGCCAGCCGCCCGGCATAAGGCAGCAGCACCGCGCCGTCGTCGGCGACGGTGAAGCTGCCGAGCGGGGTCGCCCCCGGCCCGCCGCCGAACGGCGCACCACCGCCGGGGAGCGCGGCATAGCTCCACATCGTCACATCGATCACGTCGCCCGGCGCGAAGCGGAACGGCGCACGCTCGGGCGCTGCGCTCAGGCGGCCGAGCGCCGCCGCCAGCGCACGCTCGCGATCCGCAGCGGCGGCGGCCTGCGCCGCGGCGGCCTGCTCCGGGGTGACCGCGACGATCTCGACCTCGGGGGTCTTGCGGATCGTATGGGCCGACGGCCCGCCGCCAGCGAGCGTGCTGCAGGCGGCGAGGCTGAGCGACAGCGCGGCGAGCCCCGCGGTGCGGAATAGCGCGCTCATCGCAGCAAGGCCCACAACAGGAGGCTAGCGAGCAACGTTCCCGCGATCCACGCCAGCCGATACGGCTTCTCCGGCGTGCGCGGCTCGGACGGGTTGCTGATGACGTTGAGATAATAGCGATTCTGCTCGGCGCTCGCCTGCGCCTGTTGCAGCGCCTGATTGGCCTGCCCGAGCAAGGTGATGTTGGTATCGCGGCTGACCAGCAGTTTTTCGTAGCGCGACGAGCTGCGCGCCATTTCCGGGAAGCTGCGCGCGGTCGACGCGAGATCGCCGCGCACCGATTGCGTCGCGGTGTCGAGATTGTCCGCCTGCGGGTTGTTGGGGGTCGCGCGCGCGATCGCGTCGCGCTGCGACTTGAGCTCGGCCGCCTTGAGCGCGAGGCTGTTCATCAGCTCGAGGTTGGATTGATAGAGCTGCTTGGGATCATAGGTCCCCGTCTGGTTGCGGAATTGCGCGAGCGCGGCGAGATCGCGCTGGAGCGCGGCTTCGATCGCCTGTTTGCGCTGCGCCGCGCTGCGCACGACATCGCCCTGCTGCTGCGCGTTCATCGCGTCCATGTGCGCGATCGCCTGGGCGAGCAATTGCCGCGCGAGGCCGTTGGCATAGCCGGGGTCATAGGCATTGACGTTGACGGTGACGATGCCGCTCTTCTGCTCGATATCGACATCGACCTGCTTCTGGAAATAGCGCCACAAAGCAAGATCGCTCGTCCGGAACATCGTCGCGACCCCGCCGAAGCGGCTCACCGGATCGGCGAGGCTGAAATTATCGGCGAGCTTCATCGATTTCTCGACGCGGCGAAACGCATCCCACGACCGGAAATATTCGCGCAGGATATAGCCGCCCTGTTCGGAGCTGTCGCCCGACGCGCCCGACAGGAGCGACGACAGGCTCGGCCCGTTCTGCTTCGGGTTGAGCACGATCAGCGTCGCGGTGGAGGTATAGACCGGCGTGGCGATCAGCCCGAAATAGACCAGCGCCAGGATATTGGGCACCAGCACCACCGCGATGAACAGGGGCCGGCGCAGCAGCCGCGCGAGCCACGACGGCGCCTTGGGCGCCTCGGGCTCGGCCGCGGCCTCGGCGCTGGCGCGTCGGTTCGGAAAGGGCAGCGGCTCGCGCTCGGCGGGCGCGCGCTCTTCTCGCATCCGTTTCACGTCGACTTGGGAATTCACGGGGCGGTTTCTCCTGATCGTCCGCCCTCAAGACGGAGCCGATCCGAAGCCGCCTTGATCGTCAGAACGAAAAATCGACCCCCAGCCGGAAGGTGCGCGGGCGCAGCGGGGTGATCTGCGACCGCCCGGTGACGAACGGCGTGCCCAATGCGAAGCGATTGCCGATGCTGTCCGACAGGTTGGTCGCGCCCAGCACCAATCCGAGCCGCGGCGTCCCGACGCGCATCGTCAGCGCGCTATCGGCATAATCGCCCTGTTCGCCGCCGAGCACCGGGCCGACCCCGATCCGCGACGGCCCGATATAACGCGCCCAGCCCGCGATGCGCAGCGTCAGATCGTCGCGCAGCGGATGCTGCCAGTCGAACCCGGCACGCGCGGTGAAGCGTGCGACATTGGGGATGCGATCGATCCCGTCCATATCGGGCCGCGGGGCCGCCGCGGCGAGGAAGGCGCGATAGGCGACGCTCGGCTGCGTGACCCTGCCGTCGTTGAACGCGAACGAGGCATCGAGCCGAAGCGCGCGGACCGGGCGCCAGCCGGCCGAGGCCGCGACCGACCAGATCCGCCCGTCGCCGATATTGTCGGTCGAGGGGAGCCCCGCGCTGTCGAGAAAATCCGCCTGAATGTCGTGCCAGTCGGTATGCGACACGCCCAGCGAGACATCGAATGCGTCGTGCCGCGGATCGCCGTAGCGCAACCCGCCCTCGACCGTCTCGACCCGATCGCCCGCGAAGCGGCGGACGAAATCGCCGTCGAGCGTCAGCCCGCCCGGGCGCATCCCCTGCTGATAGCGGGCATAGACCGACAGTTTCGCCGTCGCCTTGGCGAGCAGCGAGAAGGACGGCAGCATCTTGGTCTCGTCATGATCCGCGACGATCGCGGCACGCGCCAGAAGATCCACCGCATTGAAGACGGGGACCGGGTCGTGCGCCTCGCCCGACAGCATGGCGCGCGACACCCGCGCGCCCGCGGTGGCGATCAGCCACGGCACCGGGCGATAGCTCGCCTCGCCGTAGAAGGTGAATTCGCTGACGCGATTCTCCACCCCGGTCACCGGCTCGAGCCGGTCGGGCGCGCCGAGCGACCGCGTCAGCAACGTGCGGTTGTGGACGTAGCTCGCCCCGACCAGCCAGCCGAAACGGTCGTCCAACGGCTGCCACAGCCGCGTCTCGTTGCTGATCAGCTCGGTATGATTATGCTGGCGGAAAACCGTCGCGGCGCCCCCCGGCGGGGTCGCGTCGTAACGCTCGTCGAGCGTCTGCGCGATCCCCGCGGTGGTCGAGCGGAAGCGTACTTTGCCGAAATCGCGCGACAGGATGAATTCGCCCATCGCATAGCTCGCGTCGAACCCCTCGGCGACCGCGCTGTTGCGCACCAGCCGCGGCGCGCCGGCATCGGTATATTGGCTGTCGTCGCCCTCGGTGCGCTGATAGACCCCGCCGAGCTCCGCGCGCCAGCCGCCGCCGAGATCGACGCGCAGCGCGCCGCGCCCGCCGGCGGTGGTGGTGCGGTTGATGTCCTCGCGCCGGCGCAGCGGATTATCGATATAGCCGCCGTCGCTGATGCCATAGCCGACGAGGCGCAGCGCGGCGCGATCGCCGAGCACGGGAAGGTTGAGCGTCCCCGCGATATCGCCGCTCGGCGCGCCGTGCTGGGTCGCCGAAACGCCCGCGGCGACCGACCCCGAGGTCGCGCCGAATGCGGGCTCGTTGGGAACGATGCGGATGATCCCGCCGAGCGACCCCGCGCCGTAGAGCGTACCCTGCGGCCCCTCCAGCACCTCCACCGATTGCACGTCGTAGAGTTTGAGATCGGGATCGGGCGCATTGTAGGTCAGCCGGATGTCGCCGAAATACTGGCCGACCGTCGCCTGGGTCGGGCCGGTGAAGCTCGAATCCGCGATCCCGCGGATGAACAATTTGTTGCGGCCGTCGCCGAGATAGGTCGAGGAAATGCTGGCCAGCCGGGAAAGCACCGCATCGGTGCCCCCCACCCCGCCGAAATTGATGTCGCTCCCTTCGACCACCGACACGCTGCCGGCATAATCGCCGAGCCGCATGTCGCGCTTGGAGGCGACGACGACGACCGTATCGCCCTCGCCGGGCCGGTCGGCGGGCGGCGGCGCTGGGCGTGGCCTCGGCCGCGGCGCTGGTCTGGCGCGCGCCGGGCGGATGCGCCAGACGCCGGGCTCGACCGCTACCGCCTCCACCTTGTCCCCCAGCATGTGCCGCACCGCTTCGGGCACCGAATAGACGCCCTTCACCGCGCGAACGCGGCGCTGCCAGATGCTCGCGTCATCGACGCTGACGCTGACCTTCGCCTGCCGCCCGAGCACGCTCAGCACCTCACCCAGCCGGCCGGCGGGAAGGTCGAGCGGATAGCCTTGCCCCGCCAGCGCCGGGGACGCGGGGACGAGCGCGAGCAACAGCAAGGGCGCGACGCGACGGATCACGGCGATGCGGCGAGCCTCCAGCCCGCGCCGTCGCGGACCGCGCGCAACCCGGTGAGCGCGGCGAAGCGCGGCATGACCCGCGCCGCGCCACCGTCGAGCCGCACCGTCGCGCGCACCGGCCGATGCGCCAGCGCGGCGTCGACCGCGACCGCGGTGCCCAGGGTCCGCGACAGGTCCGCCGCCGCCTCGGCGAGCGACACGCCGTCGAACGAAAGCTGCCCCTGCGCCCAGCCGCCGACCGTATCGGGCGCGACATCCGCCAGCTCGACCTGCGACGATCCGTCGGCGACGCGCAGCGACCGCCCGGCGTTCAGGCGGACCGAATTGCCGTCGCGCTGCCAGTCGACCGCGCCCTCCGATACCGCGATCCGCGTCTCGCGCGCGTCGCGCACGATATCGAAGCGCGTGCCGACATCGACCACGCTCGCCCCGCCGACCGCGACGCGAAACGGATGCGCCTCGTCGTGTCGGACGGTGAAGGTCGCCTGACCGTGGACCAGGGTGAGGCTGCGCGCATCGTCGCCGCTCGCTTCGAGCCGGGTGGCGCCGTTGAGGATCGCGCTGCTGCCGTCCGCCAGCGCGACCGTGCGATGCGCGCCCGCCGCGGTTTCGTACACCACCGGCGCCGACGGCCGCATCTGCCGCTCGACCGCGACGGTGCCGACCACCGCCGCCGCCAGCGCCGCCGCCGCGGGGATCGTCCAGCGACGCCACGCCGGGCGCGCAACCGGCGCCGGGGCCGGATCGGGCAACGGGCGGGCCTTCGGCTCGGCGGCGAGCAGCGCGACCATCTCGGCCTCCGCCGCGCTCGCCGCATGATAGGCCGCGGCATGCGCCGGATCGGCCGCCAGCCAGCGTTCGAACCCTTCCCAGTCGTCGAACGCAGGGTCGCCGACGCGCACTGCCCAGGCAATCGCTTCGTCCGTCATCGGATCGGGTTCAATCGGGTTCGTCATGTTTCCGCCCCTAAGACGGAGACTATCGCCTCAACCCTCATCCCATGTGCTCCTGAGCTTCACCAGCGCGCTCGTCGCCTTGCGCAGGTCGCTTTCGACGGTGCTGATGCTCACCCCCAGTTCCTCCGCGATCTGCCGCTGCGGCACGCCGTCGAGCCGGTGGCGGCGGAAGGTCTGCTCGACGCGCGGGCCGAGCGCGGCGAGCGTCGCCTGCACCTGCGCCAGCGTCTCGCGCGCGATCAGCACGCGCTCCCCCGCGGGCTCGTCCGAGCGGCCGGGCGCGGTCGCGCCGGTCGCATCGCTCCAGTCGCGCTCGCGGATCGCCGCCTGCCGCTGCGACCGGTGGCGATCGAGCATCAGGTTATTGGCGACGCGATACAGATAGGCCAGCGGCTGCGCGATCGGCCCCGCCTGCGCACGCGCGGCGCGCAGCCACACTTCCTGCAGCAGATCCTCCGCCGCTTCGCCGGCGCCGTGGCTCTGGAGAAAGCGGAGCAATTGCGCGCGATGCTGGAGGAAGACACCTTCGAGGCCCGTCGCCATCCTGTCAGTCCTGCGTGCTCGTTGATGGCCTGAGAAGCGGGGTGGATAGTGTTCGCGAGGCTCGTCGCATAGGCATCCTCGCGGTGGCCCGCAAGCGGCGCGCACCGTATCAGCCTGGGACAGAAGGCCAATCCGCGCCCGCGCGAAATGCACGCACCGTCACATCATTGTCATGCCCCACGCCTAGCTGGGACGGCGAATTAGTTGGAGCAGCGGTGATGAGCGCGACTCTCGCAACGCATGAGCAACCTCTCCGGCCCGATCTCGATCAGGGGCTCGGCCGCGCCGGGCGCGTCGGTTTCGCCGCGATCGTCGCGGCGGCGATCGGCTATGTCGGCTACAGCATCTATCTCGACGCGAGCGCGGCCGGGGTGCAGACGCTGGCGATCCTGCCCTTCATCCTGCTCTTCATCGCGCTGATGATCGCCTTGGGCTTCGAATTCGTGAACGGCTTTCACGATACCGCCAATGCCGTCGCGACGGTCATCTATACCAATGCGATGCCCGCGCATGTCGCGGTGGTGTGGTCGGGGTTCTTCAATTTCCTCGGCGTGCTGCTGTCGACCGGGGTGGTCGCGTTCAGCATCGTCTCGCTGCTCCCGGTTGAGCTGATCCTCCAGGTCGGATCCACCGCAGGCTTCGCGATGGTCTTCGCCTTGCTCATCGCCGCGATCATCTGGAACCTCGCGACCTGGTGGCTCGGCATCCCCTCCTCCAGTTCGCACACCTTGATCGGGTCGATCATCGGGGTCGGCGTCGCCAATGCGATCATGCACGGCAAGAGCGGCACAGCCGGGGTCGACTGGTCGAAGGCGGCGGAGATCGGCCAGGCGCTGCTCTTCTCGCCACTGATCGGGTTCGGGCTCGCCGCCCTGCTGTTCCTCGCGGCCAAGCTGCTGATCCGCAACAAGGCGCTCTATCAGGAGCCCAAGGATGGGCTGCCCCCGCCCTTGTGGATCCGCGCGCTCCTGATCTTCACCTGCACCGGGGTGAGCTTCGCGCACGGCTCGAACGACGGGCAGAAGGGCATGGGGCTGATCATGCTGATCCTGATCGGCACCGTGCCGACCGCTTATGCGCTCAACCGCGCGGTGCCGGCGCGATACGCCGCCGAATTCCACGCCAATGCGCAAAGAGCGAGCGCCGCGCTGCACGATGCGCCGGGCAACGCGCTCAGCGTGGTCGACGCGCGCAAGGCAGTCACCGCCTATATCGCCGACAAGAATTATCAGCCCACGACCAAGCCCGCGATGGCGGTGCTGGTCCGCGATATCGACCGCCAGGTCGCCAGCTACGGCTCGCTCGCCAAGGTTCCCGCCGCCGCGGTGGAGAACGTCCGCAACGATATGTATCTCGCCTCGGAAGGGCTGAAGCGGCTCGGCAAGGAAAAAGCCGCCGGCCTCAGCGACGGCGAAAAGGCCGCGATCGGCACCTATAAGGCGTCGCTCGACGCGGGAACGCGCTTCATCCCCACCTGGGTGAAGGTCGCGGTGGCGATCGCGCTCGGGCTCGGCACGATGGTCGGCTGGAAACGGATCGTCGTCACCGTCGGCGAGAAGATCGGCAAGTCGCATCTCACTTATGCGCAGGGCGCCTCGGCCGAGCTGGTCGCGATGGGGACGATCTTCGCCGCCGACCAATTGGGGCTGCCGGTCTCCACCACGCATGTGCTGTCCTCGGGCGTCGCGGGGACGATGGCGGCCAACCGCTCGGGGCTGCAGATGAGCACGATCCGCAATCTCGTGATGGCCTGGGTGCTGACGCTGCCGGTGTCGATCGTCCTCGCCGGCGCGCTCTATATGATGTTCTCCGCCCTGATCTGATCGATGGACGGGCCGGCGAATGAAGACGTTGCCGCGCCCGCCCTCGATTCGATGCTGCCGTCCGGGGTCCGCCCGGGCCTAATCTGGGGCTATGATTTCACCCCCCACGGCCCGGTCGAGGTCGCGCGCTGCGACGCCCCGCACACCGGCGGGCTGCGCTGGCTACACCTCAGCCTGTCGGACAACGGGACGCGCCACTGGATCGAACAGGCGCCGCTGCCCCCGGCGATCCGCGACATGCTGCTCAGCCGCGACACCTATCAGAGCGCGGTGATCGAGGGCGGCGTGGTCGGCTGCGTGCTGCAGGATTTCGAGCAGGATTTCGACAAGGAGGATAGCGGCCGGATCGGCGCGCTGCGCATCGCGCTGGCCGGCGACCTCATCGTCACCACCCGCCCCCGCCCGCTGCGCTCGCTCGACATCGCGCGGCAGCGCATCGCGCGCGGGCTGCATCTCGCCTCGTCCGCCGCGGTGCTCGATCTGGTGGTCGGCGCGATCGCCGAGAGCATCGGCCGGATCGGTCGCACGCTCGGCAGTGACATGGAGCAGGCCGAGGACGCGTTGCTCGACGACCGCCGCCCGCCGACCAGCCGCGACCTGATCGGAATCCGCCGCCGCCTCGCGCAGATCCACCGCCTGCTCGGCGGGATGTGGGACGTGTTCAAGCGGCTCGAGGAGGATGAGGAACTGCCCGAGCCGCTGCGCCCGACGGTCGAGAAACTGTCGCAGCGGTTGCAGTCGCTCGACGGCGATATCCTGGGGGTGATCGCGCAATTGCGGCTGCTGCGCGAGGAGCTCGATATCCGCGAGGCGCAGCGGACCAACCAGAATCTCTACATCCTGTCGATCATGACCGCGTTGATGCTGCCGGCGACCTTCGTCACCGGGCTGTTCGGGATGAACACCGGCGGGATGCCGTTGCAGACCGGGCTGTCGGGCACCTTCTTCGCGACGATGCTCGCCGCGGGCGCCGCGCTCGCCACCTATATGCTGCTGCGCTACCTCGGCTTCATGCGCCGGTAGCGCTCAATAGACTTCGGGCACGTACATGTCCCGCGGGATCGGGTGCCGGGTATAGTCGCTGTGCCGCACCCGATCGGGCAGCACCACCGACGCCTTGCGCACGTCCTCATAGGGAATCTGCGTCAGCAGGTGCGAGATGCAGTTGAGCCGCGCGCGCTTCTTGTCGACCGCCTCGACCACCCACCACGGCGCCTCGGGGATATGCGTGCGTTCGAGCATCAGCTCCTTGGCGCGGGTATAATCCTCCCAGCGGCGGCGCGATTCGACGTCCATCGGCGACAATTTCCACTGTTTGAGCGGATCGTGGATCCGCACGTTGAAGCGGAACTGCTGCTCGTCGTCGGTGATCGAGAACCAATATTTGAGCAGGATGATCCCCGAGCGGACCAGCATCCGCTCGAATTCGGGGGCGGAGCGGAAGAATTCCTCCACCTCGTCCTCGCTGCAGAAGCCCATCACCCGCTCGACCCCGGCGCGATTGTACCAGCTGCGGTCGAACAGCACGATCTCCCCCGCGGCGGGCAGGTGCGGCACGTAGCGCTGGAAATACCATTGGGTGCGCTCGCGCTCGTTGGGCGCGGGGAGCGCCACGACGCGGCACACCCGCGGGTTGAGCCGCTGGGTGATCCGCTTGATCGCGCCGCCCTTCCCGGCCGAATCGCGCCCCTCGAAGATCGCCAGCACCTTGAGCCCCTTGTGCTGGACCCAATCCTGCAGCCGGACCAGTTCGTGCTGGAGGCGGAACAGCTCGCGGAAATAGACGCGGCGGTCGAGCTGCTCATGCTCGGGATGATCGGAAAGATCGCGGAACATGGTTTCGAGCCGGCTTTCGTCGATCTCCATTTCCAGCTCCTCGTCGAAGCTGTCGGCGATCTCGCGCTTGATGCGGTCCATTTCGAAGGTCGGCTGGTCGGCGGATGAGGTCATGGCGCGCTTCCCGTTCTTCCCGTCGCGAAAAGGAGCGCGGCCGGACCGGGGAGGGGTGCACGGCCGCGCTCCCGGAGCGGCGGGCTGGCGGCGCGGGTGGGGTACGCCGCCGGCCCGCATCCCCGAAGTCCCGGTCATAATCGGCTGTGATGACAGATATTTGACTCCGCCGGGGATTGCGCAGCCCCCAATCGCAAGAAGCGCTGGCCTGCGCGCCGCAACGGGAGGATAACGCAGCGAACCGAGGGAGAGGACCGATGACCCGCCTGCTCGCGCCGCTCTGCATCCTGCTCGTTGCATCGCCCGCCGCCGCGGGCACCCGCGCGACCTATGCCGGCACCAGCGAGCCCAAGGAGCTGGTGGTCGAGATCGCCGACGACGGGGCGGCGGCGCGCGTCTCGGTGCCGGGGCGCGACGATTACGGGCTGATGCTCGGCGATCAATTCTATCTGGTGAAGCCGCGCGACGGAAAGCCGCAGGTCGCCCGCGTCGCCGATGTCGCGGCGGCGCTCGATCGGGTGATGCCGCCGATCTTCAAGAATCTGTTCGGCGCGATGGGCGGCGCGATCAAGGCCAGCCCGCTCGACGCGGTGCGCGGCGGATCGAAAACCGTCGCGGGGGTGCCGGGCGAAATCTGGCTGGTCAAGGGACTCGACGACGAAAAGCCCGATGCCGCGACCGAGGTGGTCGTTTCGCACGATCCCGCGCTGGCGCCGGTCGGCCGCGCGCTGGCGGCGTTCCTCGAAAGCGGCATGGTGATGATGCGCCCGCTGATCGGCAACGGCGCGGCGGAAATGGTGCAGCAGAACCGGCAATTGTTCGCGCTGGGGACGCCGATCGCCTCGGCCGATCGCTTCACGCTCACCAAAATGGAGACCGTCGACGAGCCCGCCGCGCGCTTCGTCCTCCCCGCCCGACCCGCGACGGTCGATGCTTTGGTCGCCGAGATGAAGGTCACCCCGGCAAAATGACGCGAGCCGGCGGCGATTGAACTGCCGCGCGCCGCATGCCATAGCCCCGCGCCCTTCGGCCGGGCGGCCGTCCACCCAAGCGCCGGGAGCACGACATGGCAGGCAAAGACACGCCCACCGCGCTCGGGCTCGATTTCGGCACGACCAACACCGTCGTCGCGCTGGCCGACGGCAATGGCAGCTCGGACCTCGTCGAATTTTCGAGTCCCGGCGGTGGCGCCGACGCGGTGTTCCGCTCCGCCTTATGCTTCTGGGAAGACGAGAAGGGCTGGAACGGCATCGCGCATGAGGCGGGGCCATGGGCGATCGAGGAATATCTGCAATCCTCGCTCGACAGCCGCTTCGTCCAATCGTTCAAGAGCGTCGCGGCCAGCCCGTTGTTCGAGCGCGCGTTGATCTTCAACCGCCCGTTCCGCTTCGAGGATCTCGGGCGATTGTTCCTCCAGAAACTGGTCAAACACGCCGGCGGGCGGCTCGACCAACGCCCGCACCGCGTGATCGTCGGGCGCCCGGTCGAATATGCCGGCGCGCGTCCCGACGCCGCACTCGCCCGGCAGCGCTACGACCTGATGCTCGAAGAGTTCGGCGTCGAGCTGCACTATGTCTATGAGCCGCTCGGCGCGGCGCACAGCTATGCGACGCGGCTGACCCGCCCGGCGATGATCCTGGTCGCCGATTTCGGCGGCGGGACGACCGATTTCTCGATCGTGCGCGTCGCGGCGGCGGGCGCCGCGCAACGCTGCGTCCCGCTCGCCTCGGCCGGGGTCGGCATCGCCGGCGACCGGTTCGACCAGCGCATCGTCAGCCAGCTTATCCTGCCGCTGCTCGGCAAGGGCGGCAGCTATCGCTCGTTCGGCAAGTTGCTCGAAATCCCCGGCGGCTATTTCGCCGACTTCGCCGACTGGTCGCGGCTCGCGATGATGCGCAACCGCCGCACGCTCGACGAGCTGCGCCGGTTGCAGCGCGACGCGGTCGATCCCGCGCCGATCGGGCGGATGATCGCGCTGATCGAGCATGAACAGGGCTTCCCGCTGTACGATGCGGTCGGCCGGCTCAAGCGCGAGCTGTCGAGCGCGCCGCACGCCGAATTCCGCTTCAGCAGCGAGGGCGTGGAGATCGCCGCCGAGGTGCGCCGCGACGCGTTCGAACAATGGATCGCCGCCGATCTGCGCCGGATCGAGGCGGCGATGGACCAGGCGCTCGCCCGCGCCGCGCTGCCGGCGGACAGGATCGACCGCGTCTTCCTGACCGGCGGTTCGTCGCTGATCCCCGCGATCCGCGCGATCTTCACCCGCCGCTTCGGCGACGAACGTATCGCCTCCGGCGGCGAGCTGACCTCGATCGCGCACGGCCTCGCGCTGATCGGCGAGGCGGAGAATCTCGATCAATGGGTGGTGTGACGCCTCACGCCCCCCACGCTTCGCGATAGAGCCGCATCAGATTGCCGCCGAGCAGCTTTTCGATGCGTGCCGCCGGCCAGCCGCGCGCCGCCAGATCGTCCGCGAGCATACGGAACCGCATGTTGCTGTCATAATCGGCGACGATGTTGAAAACGTCAGGCCCCTCGCCCGGCGCGGCGATGCCCTTGCGCACGCGTTCCTCGTAGAATTTGCGCTGCGCGGCGCGCGCGGCATCATCGATCACGGTCTTGAAGATCATCCCGTCGGTGCCGATCGCGATATGGTCCTCGCCGCATACCTGGAGCGCATGCTCGAAATGCCGGAGCAGATCCTCGCGGGTCGGTTTGCTGTTCGCCGCGAGGAACGGCATGTAATAGATTCCGAACACCCCGCCCTTGTCGGCAAGCGCCTTCATCTCCGCGTCCGGGATGTTGCGCGGATTGTCGTTGAGCGCGCGACACCCCGAATGGCTGATGATCGGCGGACGCTTGGCATGCGCGATCGCTTCCGCGACGGTGCGTTGCCCGCCGTGCGACAGATCGAGCAGGATCCTGTGCGCCTCGATCGCCTCGATCGTCCGCCGGCCGAGATCCGAAAGCCCCGCATTGGCGGCCTCCAGCGACCCGTCGCCGGACAGGTTGCGCTTGTTATAGGTAAGCTGGATGATCCGCACCCCGAGCCCGTGATAGAGCTCGATCCGGCTGAGATCGGCGCCGATCGCGCTGGTATCCTGAAAGCCGTAGAACAATGCGACCTTGCCCGCCGCCTTGGCGGCGCGAATGTCCGCTGCGCTGGTCGCGCGGCAGAACATGTCGGTATTGTCGGTGATCGCCTGCTCGAGCGAGGAGATATTGCGCAGCGTCTTCTCGGCGACATCGGGATCGTTGCCGACCTCGTTGACGGTGCAATGGATCGCGGTGACCCCCGATTGTTTCAACTCCGCCCAGGCGCGCGGGCTGAACCGCGGGTCGCCTTCCTTGCCATAGGGATCGGCAAGCCCGCCGAGCCCGTCGATGACGATCGCCTTGTCATAGTCGCGATCGGCATATCGCCCCGGCACCGCGGCCGCGAGGCGGGAAAGCGCCGGAAGCGCAAGCATGCCGCCCATCAATGCGCGCTTCGACAGATGCATGTGACTTTTCCTCCCGTTGAACGCCCGAACGCTAGACCAATTGCGGGTTGCGAACATCCGCAAACTATCTCGCGGTTACATCGCAAGAATCGGGGTGGATCGTGCGGCCGCTGGCGGCAGGATCGCGGCATGCCCACATCCGTCGTCATGACCCCGATGCCGCACCCTGGTTCGATCGGATCGCCCGACCGTGGCTGATCTGTTCGACGCCTTGCCCCCGGTCGAGCCGCCGCGCGTCGCGATGGCCGAGGGCGCGATGTTGCTGCGCGGCTTCGCGCTGCCGTTCGAGGCCGCGTTGCTCCCCGCGATCGAGGCGATCGCCGCTGCCGCGCCCTTCCGCCATCTGGTGACCCCGGGCGGTCACCGCATGTCGGTCGCGACGACCAGTTGCGGCGCGACGGGCTGGGTGACCGATCGATCGGGCTATCGTTACGACGCGCTCGATCCGGCGACGGGCCGGCGCTGGCCGGCGATGCCCGCATGCTTCGCCGATCTCGCCCGGCAGGCGGCAGCGGCGGCGGGTTATCCGGCTTTTCGCCCCGACGCCTGCCTGATCAACTTGTATCTTCCCGGCGCGCGGCTGTCGCTCCACCAGGATCGCAACGAGCGCGATTTCGCGCAGCCGATCGTCTCGGTCTCGCTCGGGCTACCCGCGGTGTTCCAGTTCGGCGGCGAGCAGCGCGGCGATCCCGCGCAACGCTTCGCGCTGCGCCACGGCGACGTCGCGGTGTGGGGCGGCGCGGCGCGGCTGCGCTTCCACGGCGTCCTGCCGTTGAAGGACGGCGATCACCCGCGGCTCGGCGGGCGGCGGATCAACCTAACCTTTCGGAAAGCGCGGTGATGCCGGAGACGTCGCCGCAATATCGCGCAGCCGCCGCACGGTGACCGCGAGCGTCGGCGGCGCCAGCAAAGCGAAACTCGCCAGCCGGAAGAAATCGGGCTTCGTCCAAGCCGACGATCCGAGGATCAGCCAGTCGAGCGCATAGCCCGCCGCGAGCACCAGCAGCGCGGCCAGCAGGAACCAGTGGAATTCGTCGCGCGAGGCGCGCCCGGCGAAGCGCGCATAGCGAAAGAACGGCCGCGTCGCATGCGCGACGATCGCCAGCCAGCGCTCCTCCGCCTCGGCGGTCATTCGCACGGATACCAGCGGCCGTCGCTTGCGCGATAGCTGTCGCTGCGCTCGTCGTAATTGCCGTAGCGTGCGACGCAGTAACGCTGGCGTTCGCGCTTTTCCTTGTCCTTCTTGCCGCTGCTGGCGAGCGCCGCGACCAGCCCGCCGACGACGAGCACCCCGACCGCGCCGGCCACCGCGCCCTTGGCGACATCGTTCTTGTGCCGGTCATGCTCGCGCCGGGCGCGCTCGTCGTCACGACGACGGCGCTCGTCGTCGCGCTCGTGGCGGCACCAGCGCGAATCGCGATTCTCGTAGCGGCTGCAGTCGCGCGACCAGCCGCCGTCGCCCCAGCCGCGCCGATCCTGCGCATAAGCGGCGCCGTCGACGACGACCACGCCCGACAGATAGGCCATTATCGAAACCGAAAGGCACATCTTGCGGAATCCGGGAACGACCATGTTCATCGATCTCACCATCCGATGCTGTGAAAGACCCGCTCGTCCGCCGGCGCTGTCCCCCGGCGATCATGAGCAAAGACGGAGCCGGCGATCGATCACCTCAATCGCCGGCAAGTTTGATGCGTCCCGCCGCTGGAGTTGTCTGGGGGGGCGGCGGGACGCATCCGGCACTCAGAACTTCTGCCTGAGGCCAACCAGGAAAGAGGTCGATGTCGCGCGCGGCTTGTAATCGTGATCGAGCGACTTGCCCGCGATATTGGGCATCGTGCCGTCGATGGTCAGCCCGGTGACCTTCGAATAGCGCGCGCCGACTTCGAGCACGGTCGCCGGCGACACCGCGAAGCCGACGCCCGCATCGAGATGCCAGCGGAAGCCCCAGTCGCTGCCCCTCATCGTGCTGCCGATCCCCGCGGTCGGCGTCTCGGCGCTGATCCGCGCGAGCCGCGCCGTGGTGCGCGCCGCGCCGATGCCGCCACCGACATAAGGGGAGAACCCGCCGCCCATATTGAGGTCGTAATAAGCCGCGACGCCGAGGTTCAGCGTCTTGAGACGCCCGCTCGCCGCCATCTGCTTGCTGGCGAGCCGATCGAGATTGGCGCCCGCGCTGTCGTAGCCGACGGTGCCTTCGACGCGAAGCCCGCCGAGCTGATAGCCGAGCCCGATCTCGCCGACGAGGCCGGTCTTGAAATCGGCATCCTTGGGGAAGGTCGACGGCGCGGTGGCGTCCCCCCCCTTCATGTGCAGATCCGCATCGAGCTGCGGCCCGGCACGGAGCACGGCATAAGTGCCCCCCGCAGCCTGCGCCGCCGCAGCGGTGGGAAGCGCCGCGGCAAAGGCGCAGGCCAGGACGGCGGCCGCGCCGGTGATGCCGGGAATCGAGCGAGAAAACATAATCTTGTCCTTGCAATGCGATTGGCGCAGCCCGTTCGTCGCCGGTCTGCGAGGCTTGAGACGGCGCCGCGACGAAACCACCTCAAAGAAAATTTTGCGTGCCGGTGACCCGGGCGCCGCGGCGCGCAAGCTGGGGTCAAAAAGATGTGAGGCGCGCGCGCGTCCGCTCCGTCTTTCCTCGAAGCCGTGCGGAATCGACAGCCGCACGGCGGCGCCGTACGGCTGGCTTTGCGAGGGACATCAGCTTGATCCGATGAACGAATCCAATCTGCTATTGTCCACGTTCATGCAGCGCAGAGCGAGCCTGTTACGCTATTTCGCGGCGCGCGTCGGCGAGGCCGAGGCCGAGGATCTGGTGCAGGAAACCTGGCTTCGCGTGGCATCCCAGCCCGCCGTCGGCGAGGTCCGCAATCCCGCCGCCTATCTGTATCGGCTGTGCGGCAACGTCATGCTCGATCGGCTGCGACAGGAGCGCAGCCGCGCCGCGCGCGATGCCGAATGGCGCCGGGTGAACCGCACCCTCGTCGCCAATGGCGAGGAAGTGTGCGAGGACGTGCCCGCCGACAACGCGCTGATCGCGCGCGATCGCCTGCGCCGCATCCGCGCCGCGCTCGACGATCTGCCCGCGCCGGTGCGGCGGACGTTTCGCCTGCACAAATTCGAGGGGCTCTCGCACAGCGAGGTTGCCGCCGAGCTCGGCGTTTCGCGCAGCCTCGTCGAGAAACATATGATGCGCGCGCTCAAGCATCTGATCGCGAGGGTCGGGCGATGAGCGCGGGCCGTGTCGATTTTCATTGCGGTGGGGGCCGCCGGGCTTCGTCATCGGGGCTGGCTGGGTCGTCCTTCGGAAAGCAACTATCATGACCCCAACGGTTTATAGCGACGCGATGCGTGACGAGGCGGTCGCCTGGTTCGTCCGGCTGCAGGAATGCGACGACGAGACGGTGTGGCTCGAACATCAGGACTGGCTGGAGGCGGATCCGGCGCATGCGGCGGCTTATTCGGCGGTCGAGCGCCTCTGGATCGAGAGCGACGATCTGCCGCAGCTCGAGGCGGCCGAGCCCGCCGCCGAGGTGATCGAGCTAAGCGCGCGGCGCGCGGCGCGGTTCGGCCGATATCGCTATTGGCTGCCGGCCGCGGCCGCCGCGGCGATGGTCGGCGCGGTCTCGCTGCAGTTCGAGCGCGGATCGGGCGAAACCTATCGCACCGGGGCGGACGCGACGCGGGTCGTCGCGCTGGCGGACGGGTCGCGGATCGTGCTCAACCGCAATACCGAGGTCACCGTCCATCTCGCCCGCAACCGCCGCGCGGCCGAGCTCGCGTCGGGCGAGGCGGCG
>NZ_MKRR01000136.1:0-30999 GCF_001897045.1 Sphingomonas sp. 66-10 | reverse complement strand
TCGACGTGCTGAACGATGCCGGCGCCTTCGGCGTCACGGTGCGCCGCGGGCTCGTCGCGGTATCCGGCACGGGCGGCACCGCGGCGGCGCGGCTCCCCGCCGGCACCGCGCTGCTCCGCCCGCCGGGCGCGAGATCGGACACCGTCTCGCGCGCCAATCCCGACGACGCCTTCGCCTGGACCCACGGGCAGCTCGTCTACGCCGATCGACCGCTCGACGCGGTCGCGCGCGATCTGGCGCGCTACGGCGGCGGGACGGTCAGCGTCGACCCCGCGCTGCGTGACATCCGCGTCACCGGGGTGATCCGCATCGGCGATCCCGCGACGCTCGATCGCCAGCTGGAACAATTGCTCCCGATCCGGATCGAGCGGCACAACGGCCAGCGCGCGATCGTACCGGCACGCCATTAGCCCCCGGGCGGGCGCCGCGCGCTTTTCGGCTCGACCCGCGCAGAATGTCACGCCACCTGTCGCTATCCGCCTCACTTTTTTTGGGAATGAACGAATCCACGTGTCACGGCTTGTCGCGGGCCCCCTTCTCCTCGCTGCCGTTTCGGGCGTCGCGACGCCGGCCTGGGCTGCCGAGCGCGGCGGCGTCGCGCTGAACATTCCCGCGGGCCGGCTGGTCGACGCGATCGTCGCGATCGGGCGGCAGGGCGGGGTGAATGTCGCGACGACGGTCTCCGGGCTCGGCGCGATGCGCACCAAGGGCGTCAAGGGCCGGCTGACGATCGAGGCCGCATTCGCGCGGCTGCTCGCCGACACCGGGCTGGTCGCGGTGCGGATCGGGCCCGATGCGTTCAGGATCGAGCGCGCCGCGCCGCCGCGCCCGCGCCAGCCGCCGCCCGCCCCCAGCCGGCCCGTCCCCCCGCCGCTCGTATCGCCCTCGCTCCTCGCCGAGCCGGCGCCCGATGTCATCGTCACCGCGGGCAAGCAGCGCAGCCCGCTCGACCGCTATCCCGGCGCGGCCGCGGTGGTGTGGTTCGATACCCCCGCGCTGCGCAACGCCGGCGCGCGCGGCACCGCCGCGCTGGTCGACGAGCTGCCGGTGCTGACCTCGACCAGCCTCGGCCCCGGCCGCGAGAAGCTGTTTCTGCGCGGGATCGCCGACAGCAGCTTCTCGGGCTCCAGCCAGGCGACGGTGGGGCAATATCTCGGCGAGGTGCAGCTCAACTATAACGCCCCCGATCCCGATCTCAGCCTCTACGATATGGAGCGGGTCGAGATCCTCGAAGGCCCGCAGGGCACGCTTTACGGTGCGGGGTCGCTCGGCGGGGTGGCGCGGCTCATCCCGCATCAGCCCAAGCCCGGCGTCTGGGAAGGCAGCGTCCAGGCCGCGCTCGGCGCGACGTGGCACGGCGGGGTAGGCAGCGACGTCGCGGGGGTGCTCAACATCCCGCTGTGGCAGGGGGCGGCGGTGCGCCTGCTCGGTTATGGCAGCCGCTCGCCCGGCTATATCGACGACGTCCAGCGCGGGCTCAACGACGTCAACGACACGCGCAAGTTCGGCGCGCGCGGCGCGTTCCGGTTCGAGCCGGGGGATCATTGGTCGGTCGAGGTCGGCGGCGCCTTCCAGTCGATCCGCAACAACGACGCGCAATATACCGAGGCGACCGGCCGCCCGCTGTCGCGCGCCACCCCAATCGCCGAGCCGTCCGAAAGCCGCTTCTATCTCGCCCATATCACCGTCCGCAAATTGTGGGACGACGGCAAGGAACTGGTCAGCTCGGTCGCGCTGGTGCACAACCAACAGGCGACGATCTACGACGCGAGCAAGCCGACCGGGATTCCCGCCACCGCGGCTTATTCGCTCAACGACGCGCTGCTGCTGACGAGCGAGACGCGGCTCTCGCGGCTGCTGCCCGACGGGACCGGCTGGGTGGTGGGCGCGCATGTCACCGCGAGCGACGATCAGATGCTCTATCTGATCGGCGACGACGATACGCTGGCGTTCCTGCGCGGGGTGCGCAGCTATGTGCTCGATTCCGCCTTGTTCGGGCAGACCACCGTCGAGATCGCGCCGCGGCTGCAGCTCACGGTCGGCGGGCGGCTGTCGGCGATCCGGCTGCGCGGGTTTCAGATCCTGCCGACCCGCGACGAGCTCAAGCTCGATTTCGTGACCAACGATCGCGATACCGTCGTCTTCGCCCCCGGCGCGGCGATGACGTGGCGGGCGAACGACGCGTTTATCGGCTACATCCGCTACCAACGCGGCTACCGCGTCGGCGGCTATGCCGTGGTGCCGTTCGGCGAGGGGGGCAATGTGGGGGTGACCGCGTTCCGCCCCGATACGCTCGACGTGATCGAGGGGGGCGTGCGGTTCGGCACCCAGACCAGCAAGTTGACCGGCAGCATCGGCGTGTCGACCGCGCGGTGGCGCAACATCCAGGCCGATCTCACCGGCCCGGACGGCCCGTTCACCGCCAATGTCGGCGACGGGCATGTCAACGGGCTCGAGCTGACCGCGAACTGGCAGGCGCGCGCCGGCATCAATCTTTCCGGCAGCATGTTCCTCGCCGACAGCGACCTCGACCGGCCGGCGCGCGACACCGTGATGCGATGCCGGCAGAGTCTGCCCAACGTCCCCGCGGTCACCGCACGGATCGGCGCCGATTATCGCAAGGTCTTCCCTTCGGGGCGGACGCTGACGCTCGGCCTCGGCGCGCGCTACGTCGGTCGGTCCTGGGTCGGCGTGGGGCCGCGGCTCCGCGTGCCGCAGGGCAATTACGTCCAGACCAACGCGCTCGCCGAATATCGCTTCGGGCGCTACAAAGTGTTCGTCGACATGCGGAATCTGTTCGACAGCAAGGGCAACCGTTTTTCGGTCGGCAATTTGCTCCAGACCGGCAATCTCGGCCAGCGCACCCCGCTCGAGCCGCGCAGCGTGCGGATCGGCATCGCCGCCGGTTTCTGATCCCTCGATGCGCCGCCACTGTCGCATAAGTCCTTAATCTGTAAGGAATGCAGGTTGCATTCGCCTCATGTCGAAATCATCGTTGCGACGGCTTGACCGATAGCGCTTTTCCGGCGCTGGCCCCCCTCGGTCCTGCCGGTAAAGAGACCGGCCGGGTGGACCCTTCCCGGCCGGCTCATTACCGGGGTCTCGCCGATCAGTTCGCCCGCCGGCCACGATCGAAATAGGTGGTCGGGGATACCCCCAATGCGCGGCGGAACATCGCGGCAAAGGCGCTCGGGCTGTCATAGCCATGTTCGATCGCCACCTCGAGCACCGAGGCGCCCGCCGCCAGCCGCGGCAGGCTGAGCAGCAGCCGCATCCGCCGCAGCCACTCGCCGACGCTCATCCCCAGCTCGCGATGGAACATCCGCGCGAGCGTCCGCCCGCTGACGTGGCATTCCGCCCCGAGTTGCTCGAGCGTCGCGGGCGCCCCCGGATCCGCGATCAGCCGCGCGCACAGCCGCGCGAGCCGCGGATCGCGCGGCATCGGCACGTGCAGATGGAGGCGCGGCGCCGCCGCGATCTCGTCGAGGATCAGCGCCATCACCCGCGCGTCGCGGCCGTCCGGCGCATAATCGAGCGGGATCGACGTCGCCGCGACGATCGCCTCGCGCAGAAACGGCGAGACCTCCATCACCTCGCACCCGCGCGGCAGCCCGGCGCGCGCGTCGTCGCGCACGAACACCGTGCGCATACTGACATGACCGGCGATGCGGATCGCATGTTCCTCGTCGGGCGGCATCCACACCGCGCGACCGGGCGGCACCACCCAGCTTCCCACGCCGCTGCTCACCGTCATCACCCCTGAGACCGTGTGGATGAGCTGCGCGCGCGGATGGCGATGCGGCGCGATATAGTCGCCGTCGGGATGATCGCTCGCCAGCGCCGCCACCGGGCGCGGCGCGCGCTCGCAATCTTCATAGCTGCGCATTTTGTCCATCTTGCGACGATGATTGTCATTCCTGAGCGAGAAGGACAAGCGATCGCGCTCTAAGGCTCACGGCCCCGCCAGCCAGGAAGCGCCGTGAACCGATCGTTCCGCACCCTTTGTCCGCCCCTTCTCGCCGCCTCGGCGCTCGCCGGCTGCGCCGCGGCGCCGTCGCAGCCGCCCCGCCCGACGATCGCGGCGTCGCCGACGCTGACCGACGCGGCCGTGACGACCCGCGCGGCGACGGCGGCGCAATGGTGGAAATTGTTCGACGAACCGGCGCTCGACGCGCTGGTCGAGGAGGCTTTGACCAGCAATCGCGACCTGCGTGTCGCCGCCGCGCGGCTGTTGCAGGCGCGCGCAAGCCTGAGCGAAGCGCGCGGCGCGCGGATACCGGCGAGCAATGTGTCGGCCGACGCCGGCGCGGGCAGCAAGCTGGAGGACCAGATCGCCGCGGTCGCGGCGGGAAGCGATCATATCCGAACCGGATCGCGCTTCGGGCTCGGCGCCGAGGTCAGCTGGGAAGTCGATCTGTTCGGGCGGATCGGCGCGACGATCGGCGCCGCGCGCGCCGATATGCACGCGACCGCCGCGACGCAGGACGGGGTGCGCGTCGCGATCGCGGCGGGCGTGGCGGAAAGCTGGGTGACGGCCTGCGGCGTCGCGCGCCAGGCCGATATCGCACGCCGGTCGCTCGCGCTCGCGCGGCGGGACCGCGATCTCGCCGAGCGGCTGCGCGCGGCGGGTCTCGGCACCCCCGCCGACGTGCTGCAGGCCGAGGCGCTCGCCGCGCAGGCCGAGGCGGCGCTTCCCCCGCTGGACGACGCGCGCCACCGCGCGCTGACCGATCTCGCGGTGCTCACCGGGCATGTGCCGACCGAGCTGCCGGCCGCCGCCGCCGAGTGTCGCGCGATCCCCCGGCTCACCGCGCCGATCCCGGTCGGCGACCCGGCCGCACTGCTGCGGCGGCGCCCCGATCTGCGCGCCGCCGAACAGGCGCTGGCCGCGAGCACCGCGCGGATTGGGATCGCGGTCGCCGATCTCTATCCGCGCATTTCGCTCGGCGCGATGGCGGGTTCCTCCTCCCCTTCGGTCGAGGGGCTCGGCGCGCGGCAGAATTTCGTCTGGCGCGCGGGGCCGCTGCTGTCGTGGAGCTTTCCCAATCTGAGCGCCGCCCGCGCGCGGATCCGCCGCGCGCGCGCCGGCGAGGTCGCCGCGCTGGCGGCGTTCGACGCCGCGATCCTCACCGCGCTCAAGGAGGTGAACCAGGCCGCCGCCGGCTATGCCGCTCTGCTCGATCGCACCGCACGGCTGCGCATCGCCGCCGATCGCACCGCGCGCGCCGCGATGCTCGTCCGCGCGCGGCGCAAGGCAGGGAGCGCCACCGCGCTCGAGGTGCTCGACGCCGACCGTTCGGAGATCGCCGCGCAGGCGACGCTGGCCGAGGCCGATACGCAGGTCGCGGTCGCGCAGGTCGTGTTGTTCAAGACGCTGGGCGGCGGCTGGGAACAGGCCCCCGCCGTCACCCTGCCCCGCCCCGAAAGACCTAGCAGCGCCGCCGCCGCGGTGCCCCCTGCCGAGTAATCCCGCCATGACCGCTACCCTTGTTTCCGACACCCGATCCCCGCGCGCGCGACGCCGGATGCTGCTCGCGGGCGGCGCATTGCTGCTGCTCGCCGCGGCCGGGTTCGCGCTTCGCTGGTGGACCAGCGGGCGCTTCATGATCGAGACCGACAATGCCTATGTCCGGGCCGATGTCGTCGCGATCGCGCCGCGCGTCGCGGGCACGATCGTCGCCGTGGCGGTCGCCGACAACCAGCGGGTGCGCGCGGGCGACCTGCTCGCGCGGATCGACGATCGCGACTATCGCATCCGGGTCGCCGACGCCGAGGGCGCGGTCGCGGCGGCGCGCGCCGATCTCGCCGCGGCGGCCGCACGCGTCGCCAATCTCGATGCGCGATCGGCGCAGCAGCGCAGCGCGATCGCGCAGGATGCGGCGGCGGTGTCGGCGCGCGCGGCGGACGCCGACCTCGCGACGCTCGCCTATCGCCGCCAGGCCGATCTCGCGCGCCAGCAGATCACCAGCGACCAGATGCTCGAAACCGCCGCGGCCGATGCGCACCGGACGCGCGCGGGCCTGACCGAGGCGCGCGCCAAGCTCGCCACGTCGCGCGACGCGCTGCCCGTGCTGGCGAGTGAACGGCGCGGCGCCACCGCCGATCTCGACAAGGCACAAGCCGCGCTGCGCCGCGCCGAGGCCGCGCTCGCCGCCGCGCGGCTCGATCTCGATCGCACCGCGATCCGCGCGCCGATCGCCGGACTCGTCGGGCAGCGCAGCGTGCGCGCCGGCCAATATGCCGATGTGGGCACCCCGCTGATGGCATTGGTGCCGGGCACCTCTTACGTCGTCGCCAATTACAAGGAGACCCAGATCGCGCGCGTCCGCCCCGGCCAGCCGGTCCGGATCGTCGTCGATGCGTTCGGCGGCGCAGAGATCGCCGGGCATGTCGACAGTTTCGCCCCCGCCTCGGGCGCGCAATTCGCCTTGCTGCCGCCCGACAATGCCACCGGCAATTTCACCAAGATCGTCCAGCGCATGCCGCTGCGCATCCGCGTCGATCCCGGCCAGCCGCAAGCGAGCGCGCTGCGCCCCGGCATGTCGGTCGAGGCGATCGTCGACACGCGCGGTGCGCGCCGATGACCGCGCAGGCGGCGGCCGGGGCCGACCCCGATCACGTCTCGCTCCGCGCCTGGGTCGCGGTGCTGGGGGGCGTGGTCGGCTGTTTCATGGCCGGGATGAACGTCCATGTCACCAATGCCTCGCTGCCCGATGTCCGCGGGTCGCTCGGCGCGTCGTTCGAGGAAGGATCGTGGATCACCACCGCCTATCTGGTGGCGGAGATCATCATCATCCCGATGACCGGCTGGCTGGTATCGGTCTTTTCCACTCGGCGCGTGCTGATGGTCGGCACCGGCGGGTTCGTGCTCTTCTCGATCGCCTGCTCGCTCGCCCCCGATATCAACACGATGATCGTCGCGCGCGCGCTGCAGGGGGCGTTCGGCGGGGTGCTGATCCCCTTGTCGTTCCAGATCATCGTCACCGAATTGCCGCCGTCGAAACACCCGTTCGGGATGGCGCTGTTCGCGGTCGCCAACAATGTCGCGCAGGCCGCCGGCCCGTCGCTCGGCGGCTGGCTGACCGACGCCTATAGCTGGCGCTGGATCTTCTATCTCCAGGTGCCGCCCGGGCTGTTGCTGCTCGCCGCGATCGGCTGGGCGACCCCGCGCAGCCCCTTGTCGCTCGACAAATTGCGCGGCGGCGACTGGGGCGGGATCGTCGCAATGGCGGTCGGGCTTTCGGCGTTGCAGATCGTGCTCGAGGAGGGCGGGCGCAAGGATTGGTTCGCCTCCGGCTATATCGTCGCGATGAGCGCGGTCGCGGCGCTGTTCCTGATCGCCTTCACCGCGATCGAGCTGCGCCGCCGCGACCCGCTGATCAACCTGAGGCTGCTCGCGCGCTACAATTTCGGGCTCGCCAGCCTGATGCAATTCACCTTCGGCGCGATCGTCTTCGGGGTGGTCTTTCTGGTGCCCAATTATTTCGCCGAGGCGCACGGCTATAGCGCCGCGCAGATCGGCGTGACGATGATCCCCTACGGGCTGATCCAGCTCGTCATGTCCTTCGCCACGCCGCGGCTGATGAAATGGACCAGCGTCAGGACGATCATCATCCTCGGTTTCGTCATCATGGCGGCGGGATGCATGATGAACATCCACCTCGACGGCGACGCCGCGGCCAACGTCATCGTCCCCTCGCTGGTGGTGCGCGGCATCGGCCAGTCGTTCATCGTCGTCGCGCTCGGGGTGATGGCGGTCGACGGACTGGAGAAATCGGAGGTCGGCTCGGCCTCCGGATTGTTCTCGACCGTCCGCAACGTCGGCGGTGCGATCGGCATCGCCGGGGCGGGGCAGTTCGTCGTCGAGCGCGAAAAGCTCCACGCCGCGCGGATCGGCGAGGCGGTGAGCCCCTATTCGCCCGAATTCCACGAACGCATGATCGCATTGGTCCGCAGCTTCGCACATCAGCAGATCGATCGCGTCAGCGCGCTTCACGCTTTCCAGACCGCGGGATTGCGCCAGCGCGCTTTGGGGCTGATCGACCGTATCGTCCACCACGAGGCGCTGCTGCTCGCCTATAGCGACGCCTTCCTCGTCGCAGGGGTGGCGATGCTGGCCTGCGCGAGCGGCGGCTTCCTCCTCAAGCGCAAGGCGGGATAGCGACCGTATCGGTCTATCGGCCAATACAGTCGGACGATTTCGTACCGATCTGTTCCTGTTTCCCGCCTCGCCGCCGCTTTATCCGCCGCCGACGAAAGCGAGGATCTATGGAAAGAACCACCGCCGGTTGGGGCAGCGGGCTGCTGGGCGTGATCATCTTCAGCGGGTCGCTGCCGGCGACGCGCGTCGCGGTGCTGGATTTCACGCCGTTGTTCGTCACCTCGGCGCGCGCGGTGATCGCCGCATTGCTCGGCGCGACCTTCCTCCTCGCGCTGCGCCAGCGCCGCCCGGCGCGCGGCGACCTGATCCCGCTCGCGATCGTCGCGATCGGGGTGGTCGTCGGCTTTCCGCTGCTCACCGGCGTCGCGCTCCGCCATATCACCGCGGCGCATTCGGTCGTCTTCGTCGGGCTGCTCCCGCTCGCCACCGCGATCTTCGCGGTGCTGCGCGGCGGCGAGCGGCCCAAACCCGCCTTCTGGATCTTCTCGATCGCGGGCGCCGCGGCGGTGACGGGGTTCGCGCTCTACAATGGCGGCGGCGGATCGCTGACCGGCGACCTGCTGATGGTCGCGGCGATCCTGTTGTGCGGACTCGGCTATGCCGAAGGCGCGACGCTCTCGCGGCGGCTCGGCGGGTGGCAGGTGATCAGCTGGGCGCTGCTCGTCTCGCTGCCGGTCATGGCGGTGATCGCGCTCGCCACCCTCCCCGCGCATTGGCACGGGATCGGCTGGCACGCCTATGCCGGGCTCGCCTATGTCTCGCTGTTCTCGATGATGCTCGGCTTCGTCTTCTGGTATCGCGGGCTCGCGCTCGGCGGGATCGCCGGGGTCGGCCAGCTCCAGCTGCTCCAGCCGTTCTTCGGGCTGCTGCTCGCCGGCGTGGTGCTCGGCGAGCCGGTGGCGTGGAGCATGATCGCCTCGACCGCGATCGTCATCCTGTGCGTCGCGGGCGCCAAACGCTTCACCTGACGCGCGATTATGCCCCCGGCACCCCCAGCGCCCGCGCCGCCTCGGCCAGCTGCGCCGATTGCGCGGGATTGGCGGCGCGCGCCGCGGCATAGGCCGCCTTGGCCTTGTCGCGCTCGCCCAGCGTCATCCGGCTGCGCATCAGCATGATCCAGCCGTCGACATTGCCGGGATTGGCATCGAGCTTCGCCTCAAGGCTCGCGACCATCCCCGCGACCATCGAATCCTGCTGATCCTTGGGCAGCCCCGCCGCCGCGCGCATCTGCGCCGGGGTCGGGCCGGGGATCGCCGCGCCAGCCGACACCGGGAGGTCCATCGCGTGCGGCGCGACCGGCTTCACCGCCGCCAGCCGCGCCGCGACATCGATATGGTTGATCCGCCCGACCTGCTCGATCGTGCGGCGCAGATCGGCCTCCCACGGCGCCCCCGGCGGGGTATCGGCGAGCAGCGCCAGCCAGTCACGGATCGCGCCCGCATGATCCTTGGCGAGATCCTTGCGTACCGCGAGGAAATAGCGCGCGCGCGGCTCCTTCGCGTCGATCGCGACCGCTTTGTCGAACGCCGCCGACGCCTCGGGCGGCATCGGGTCGTGCGCGCTCGCCATCACCACCGCCTCGCCCAGCGACGACCACAAGGTCGCATTGCCCGGCGCAAGGCTGGTCGCGCGGCGATAGGCATCGGCCGCCTCGCCATAACGCCCCGCCTCGAAATGGCTCCAGCCGAGCTTCTGCCACGCCTCGACATCGCCGGGGTTGGCGGCGACCCGCGCCTTGAGCTGGCGCAGCGCCTCCTCGGGATCCGCCGCGGCCGGGGTGGTGGCCGGAATCGCCTCGACCGGCGCAGGGCGGTTGCGCAGCGCATTATAGCCGATCGACCCGAGCGCCGCCCCGATCCCGCAGGCCAGCGCGACGCGCCCGAAGCTCCAGCCCGCCATCTCCCCGATCCCCCAAAGGCAACGCAACGTTAAGACAATCCGTATCTAGCCTAGCGCGATCAAAATGATAGACCGACGCACGGGGCCGCATTCGATCGGGAAACTACCCGAAGCATGTGAACGGATCGGGGGGATAGACCGTTGGGTGAGCGCGTGCGCATCGCGATCGTCGGATCGGGGCCGGCCGGGCTGAGCGCGGCCGCGCGGGCGGCGCAATTGGGGCTGTCGCACCTGCTGCTCGAAAAGACCGATCACCTTTCCGATACGATCTACAAATATCAGAAGGGCAAGCATGTGATGGCCACCCCGAGCCAGCTCGTGCTGCGCTCGGACATGGATTTCGGCGCGGGCAAGCGCGAGGCGATCCTCGGCCGGTGGAACGATCAGGCCGCCGAACGAGGCATCGACGTCGCCTATAACGCCGAGGTGAAGGCGATCGCCGGCACCGGAGACGCGATCCCCGGCAGCATCCACAAGATCGTCGAGCGCAAACGCGACGGCACCAGCGAGACGCGCGAGATCCAGCGGCACGCCCCGCCTTATCGCCTGACCCTGACCGACGGGCGCGAGATCGTCGCCGATGCCGTGATCCTCGCGATTGGCACGCAGGGCAATCCCAATCTGATGCGCTGCGACGGCGCCGATCTGCCCCACGTCCAATATCAGCTCGACGATCCCGCCGCTTATAATGACGAGCATATCTTCGTGATCGGCGGGGGCGATGCGGGGATCGAGAATGCGCTGGGGCTCGCTGCCGACGAGGCGCAGGGCAATGTCGTTACGCTCGTCAATCGCTCGGCCGAATTCGCGACCGCCAAGGGCGCCAACGTCAAGGCGCTGATCGCCGCGAGCGAAGCGGGGCGCGTCACGATCCTCACCGAAAGCACCACCTCGAAGATCGAGCCGGGGCAGATCACGCTCGATACGCGCGACGGCGAGGTGAAGCTGAAATGCGACCGCGTGATCGCGCGGATGGGATCGGCGCCGCCGCGCGGCTTCGTCGAATCGTGCGGGATCGAATTCACCAGCGGCGACCGGCTCGCCTTCCCGCGGCTCTCCCCGATGTTCGAAAGCACCGCGCCGGGGATTTTCGTGATCGGCGCGCTCGCCGGCTATCCGCTGATCAAACATTGCATGAACCAGGGCTATGATGTCGTCGAGTTCATCAACGGCAACACCGAGCTGAAGCCCGCCGACGAGCCGATCCTCGCCGCCAAATTCGCCAGCCTGCCCGAGAAGCGCAGCGTTTCCGAATGGCTCGAATTCCTCCGCAGCAATGTCTCGATCCTCGAAGGGCTATCGCCGCTGCAGATGCGCGAGTTCATGCTCGACAGCGAGGTGCGCGCCTATCGCGCGGGCGAGGTGATCTTCGAGAAGCACGCGCCCGGCTCGTCCTTGTTCGGGGTGGCGCGCGGGCGGGCGTTGGTCGAGGTCGCGCCCGGCGTCGAGGTGCCGATCGACCAGGGGTCGATCTTCGGCGAGGTCGGGCTGATCTCCGGCCGGCGGCGCGGCGCGACGATCCGCGCCGGCGAGGCGTCGATCATGGTCGAGGTGTCGCGCACCGCGGCGCTGAAACTCATGTCGTCCAACCCGCCGGCCAAGCGCGCGATCACGCGCATCTCGACCGAGCGGCAATTGCTCCAGATGTTCGGCGCGGGGCTCAATCCGGCCGATGTCGCCGAAGTGCTCGATACCGCCGAGATCCTGACGGTGAAGGCGGGCGAGACGATCCTCAACGAAGGCGATGCCGGCAACGACATCTATGTCATCCGCGTCGGATCGATGATCGTCGAGAAGAAGATCGGGGGGAAGAATGTCTTCCTCTCCTATCTCCCCGCGGGCAGCTATGTCGGGGAAATGGCGCTGATCGCGGGGACGCCGCGCACCGCCACCGTTCGCGCGACGGTCCGGTCGGAGGTGATCCGGCTCAACGGCGATGCCTTCGCGCGGCTGATGGCGGCCAAGCCCGCTCTGCTCGAACGCGCGCGGCGCGACATGGCCGCGCGGCAGGACGTCAACGCCTTCGTCGAGAGCCGCAAGCATAGTTTCTCGACCGTCGTCGACATGTATTCGGAAACCGCCAAATTCCTCGTCGACAACGGCATCGGCGAAGCGACCGACGTGCTGCTGATCGACGAGAATCTGTGCGTCGGCTGCGACAATTGCGAAAAGGCGTGCGCCGACAGCCACGAAGGGCTCTCCCGGCTCGATCGCGAGGCGGGGCGCACCTATGCGCATCTCCACGTCCCCACCTCGTGCCGGCATTGCGAACATCCGCACTGCATGGCCGATTGCCCGCCCAATGCGATCCACCGCGGCCCCGATGGCGAGGTATTCATCGACGAGACCTGCATCGGCTGCGGCAATTGCCAGCGCAACTGCCCCTATGGCGTGATCCGCATGGACAGCGTGCCGCCCGAAAAGCCCGGGCTGCTGCAATGGCTGCTGTTCGGCCGGGGGCCGGGGCCGGGCGAGCCCTCCAAGAAATGGCGCTACAAGCACGCCGAGCCGGGGGTCGAAAAGCCCAAGAAGGCGATCAAATGCGACATGTGCTCGGGGATCGACGGCGGCCCGGCCTGCGTCCGCGCCTGCCCGACCGGCGCGGCGATCCGCGTTGCGCCGGAGGATTTCCTCACCGTCGCGCGGCTCGGACGGGAGGCAAAATAGTGGCGACCGCCGCCCCCACCCGCGTTCCCGCGCGCCGCGATCGCGGCGCCGTGCTCCACGACGGTTTCCTGCGTCACGCGCGCTTCCGCTGGCTCAAGATCGCGCTGCTGCTGTGCCTCGCCTGTATCGCCAGCTATCTGCTGATCGACGTCACCCCGCATCACAATGGCGGGAGCTGGTACGGCTATACGCTCGGCACGATCGGCGCGCTGCTGATCCTGTGGCTGACCCTGCTCGGGGTGCGCAAGCGCGCGATGACCGCGGGGCGCTGGTCACTCAAGGCCTGGACCTCGGCGCACGTCTATCTCGGGCTCAGTCTGATCGTCGTCGCGACCTTGCACACCGGTTTCCAGCTCGGCTGGAACGTCCATACGCTCGCTTATGCGCTGATGTTGCTGGTGATCGCCTCGGGGATCGTCGGCATCATCTTTTATGCCGCGCTCCCCGCCGCGCTGAGCAACAACCGCGCCGAGATGACGCAGGGGCAGATGCTCGACGCGATCCGCGCGATCGATCGCCAGCTCCACGATGCCGCGCAGCCGCTGCCGCACGATCAGGCGGCCCTGGTGCGGCTGTCGCTCGACGACGATCCGTTCGGCGGCGGCATCGTCGCGCGGCTTTCGGGCAATTATCCGCGCTGCGGCACCGCGCGCGCGCAGGCCGCGCTGCGCCGCTGGACCGGGGACCGGCCCGATACCGGGAACGACCCGCTCGAACGGATCGACGCCCTGCTCGAACGCAAGCGCGCGATGCTGGCGCGGCTGCGCCGCCACCTGAAGCTCAAGGCGTTGCTGGAGATCTGGCTCTACGTCCATGTCCCGGCGACCTTCGCGCTGCTCGCCGCGCTCACCGCGCATATCGTCAGCGTCTTTTTCTACTGGTGAGCGCGTGAGCTTCATCGTCCGCCAGATCAGCCTTACCGCCGACGGCCGCGAGATCGTGCGCAGCACGACGATCGCCAGGCCGCAGCTCTCGCTCGGCCGCGCGGCGGAGAGCGACATCCACCTCCCCGACCTCGCGCTCGATGCCGATCACGCGCGGATCGAACAGGTCGACGCGCGGACGATCCGCGTCCGCGCGACCGGAACATTGGGGTTCGATGTCGACGGCCGCACGACGCTGCGTGCCGAGATTGACCCCGCGATCGGCGCCGAACTGCGCTTCGGCGGACATCGCATCGCGGTCTCGGCCGACGAAGACGGCGCAACGGTCCTCACGATCCGCCGCGTCGATGCGCTGTCCGAGGCATCGGCCGATCGCGAGGAGGCGACCGCTTTCTCGCTCCGCGGGCTGATCCCCGGCAAAAGGCTGACCGCGTGGAGCGCGGCGCTCGCGATCCTGATCGGCTTCCTCGTCGTGCCGATCTGGAGCGTCGCGACCCGCCCCGCCCATGCCCCGCCCGGCGCAGACCGCATCATCGGCGACAAGGCGTGGACCCCCGGTCCGCTGAGCAAGGCGCATCACGCGCTGGAGGGGCAATGCGAGGCGTGCCACCGGGAAGCGTTCGTCTCGGTGCGCGACAATGCCTGTATCGCCTGCCACAAGGATGCGCACGATCATGCCCCGGCCGGCCGCCTCGCGCTGGCGCGCGAAACCCCGGGGCTGGGCGGGCAGTTGCTCGCCAAGGTCGCGCATGCCTTCAACAAGCCCCCCGCCGGCGCCTGCGTCGATTGCCACCGCGAGCATGAGGGCGCCGGGCCGATGCAGCCGACCCCGCAGGCGTTCTGCACCGATTGCCACGGCTCGCTCAAGGATCGGCTGAAGGACACCAGCCTCGCCGATGCGCGCGATTTCGGCACCGCGCACCCGCAATTCCGCCCGCTGGTCGAGACCGTCCCCGGCAAGCACCCGACCTTCGAGCGCAAATCGCTCGACCAGCCGATCACGAGCGACGACGGGCTCAAATTCCCGCACGACATCCACCTTTCCGCCACCGGCGGGGTGGCGAAGATGGCGCGGACGATGCGTGCCGAGCACGGTTTCGGCGATGCGCTCGCCTGCCAGGATTGCCACAAGCCGACCGCCGACGGCACGCGCTTCCTGCCGGTCGACATGGAGCGCGATTGCAAGATGTGTCACAGCCTCTCCTTCGAGACGATCGGCGGAACGATGCGGACGTTGCGCCACGGCCAGCCCGACCAGGTGATCGCCGATCTGCGCGCTTATTACCGCTCGACTGCCCCCGCCCGCCCGATCGAACTCGGCGGGATGGCCCGGCGGCGGCCGGGCGATTATGCCGAGGGGCGGATCTATCATGCCTATTTCGGCGCGGCGGCGACACGGCCGGGCAACGCCGACGCCGCGATCCGCGCGGTCTTTTCCAAGGGCGGCGCCTGTTACGATTGCCATGTCGTGACCCCGCCGGGCAGCAATGGCGCGACGACGTGGCGGATCACCCCGGTCAACCAGCCGATGCGCTATATGATGAACGGCTGGTTCGATCACGCCGCGCACCGCACCGAAAAATGCGAAAGCTGCCACGCCGCACCCAAATCCAGCGCGGCGACCGATCTGCTGCTCCCGGGCATCGCCACCTGCCGCACCTGCCACGGCGGCGAGCAGTCGAAGGCCGCGGTGCCGTCGAGCTGCGCGATGTGCCACAGCTATCACGCCGGCGACGGCGCCCCTTGGGTGCCCGCGACGCTGCGCACGAAACGCGAAGATGCGGACCGGCCGAAAAGGAGCCGCCACGCGACATGAGGGGCACGGGATCATGCTGATCGCGCAGGTGACCGATATCCATCTCGGGTTCGATCCCGGCAACGCGGACGAGCTCAACCGCATCCGGCTCGATCGCGTACTCGACGCCCTCACCACCGGTCCCAACCGCCCCGACCTGCTGCTGCTATCCGGCGACCTCACCGATAACGGCGATGCGGCCAGCTATGCCCGGCTCGCCGATGCGCTGGCGCGGTGCGATTTTCCGGTGTGGCCGTGCGTCGGCAACCACGACGACCGCGCCAGTCTCGCCGCGCATTTCCCGCAGGTGTCGACCGAGGACGGTTTCATCCAATATGTCGTCCCGCTCGCGGGACGCCGCATCGTGGTGATCGATACGCTCGAACCGGGGCGCCACGGCGGCGCCTTTTGCGCGCGTCGCGCCGCGTGGCTCGCGGCGACGCTCGACGCAGATCGTGCCACCCCGACGCTGATCATGATGCACCACCCCCCGGTCGAGGTCGGCATCGACTGGATGAACACCCATCCCGAGGAACCGTGGGTCGCGCGCTTCGCCGCGGCGATCGCGGGGCGCGACAATGTCGCGGGGATCGTGTGCGGCCATATCCACCGCGCGATCGTCGCGCCGTGGCGCGGGACGACGATCGCGGTCTGCTCGTCGAGCGCGCCGCAACTCGCGCTCGATCTGCGCCCGATGGACCCGGAAGCCCCCGACGATCGCGCGATGGTGATTGCCGATGCGCCGGGCTATGCGCTCCACCGCTGGGGCGAGGGGGGGATCGTCACCCATTTCGCGACCGCCGACGCACCGCCGACGCTCGCCCGGTTCGACGACCAGATGCAGGGGCTGGTGCGGATGACGATGGGCGAGCGGCCGGCTTAGACGCTAAAATTGTCGTCCGCTTATCGGCCGCCCCGCGCGCGGGCGCGGAGGCAAGCGGCGGTGAGCGCGAGCGCCGGCGTCGTCGCAGTGCAGATGATGCTATCGTCGCCCAATATCGCGCGCGCCGGCGCCGCGCCCTGATAATCCGTCACCGTCCAACGCCAGCCGCCCGGCACGAGTTTCATCGCGGCGTCGAGCGACGCGGTATAGTCCGGAATGCCGAAGGACGCCGTCAGCCACCAGGGAATCGTGCCCGCGGCCTCGCAGACGCCGGAGGGCCGCCACAGGATCGCAACCGCGATTTCCTCGTCCAGATTACGATCCGGCGCGCCCGCTGCTTCGACACGCTCCGCCAGCGCGAGCAGCGTATCCGCACCCGCCACGCACTCCTCTCCAAGCTCCTCACAATACACGAGAATCGCTCCTTTTACGGATGCGTTACCTTGCAGATGCTGAGACGGAATGCCAGCCGGCTATCCTTGATCCAGATCGACAAGATTCGTGCGCTCGATGCAAAACGTCAGCGGCAGCGGCCACGTTGCGGCCGCTGACGTCTTCTTCCGCTACAATTGCGCTGTTATCGCGTCGATGCGTCGAGATCGCCGCCGTGAAGCATCGATCGCATCCGCTGCTGGTCGACGGCGCCCTCCCACCGCGCGACGGCAAGGCAGGCCACCGCATTGCCGATCATGTTGGTGATCGCGCGGGCTTCGGACATGAAGCGATCGATGCCGAGGAGCAAGGCGAGGCCGGCGACCGGCAAGGTATGCGTCGATGACAAGGTCGCGGCCAGGGTGATGAACCCGCCGCCGGTCACCGCCGCCGCCCCCTTCGAGGTCAGCAGCAGCACCAGCAGCAGGCCGATCTGCTCGCCGATCGAGAGCGGGACGTTGAGCGCCTGCGCGATGAACAGCGACGCCATCGTGAGATAGATGGCGATCCCGTCGAGATTGAACGAATAACCGGTCGGCACCACCAGCCGGACGACCGGCGGCGCGACGCCCAATCGTTCGAGCTTCTCCATCAATCGCGGCAGCGCGCTTTCCGAGGTCGAGGTGCCAAGTACGAGGACGATCTCGTCCTTGAGATAGACGAGCAGCCGCCACAGGCTGAAGCCGCTCGCCCGGGCGATCAGCCCGAGCACGCCGACGATGAAGATCAGCGCGGTCGCATAAAAGCAGACGATCAGCATCCCGAGCTGCTGCAACGCCCCCACGCCATATTTGCCGACGGTGAAGGCCAGGGCGCCAAAGGCGCCGACCGGCGCGAGATACATGATCGCGCCGATCATCCCGAACAATGCCTCGCCGGCTTCCTCGAGCAACCGAACGATCGCGCCGTCGCCTTGCCCCGATCCGGCGAGGACCGCACCGAGCAGGATAGCGACCAACAGCACCTGCAGGATCTCGCCGGAAGCGAGCGCGCCGAGCAGGCTGTCGGGCACGATATGGAACAGAAAGCCGACCGAGCTCATCTGCTCGCCGGCACGCACGAAGCTCGCCACCGCATTGCTGTCGAGCGAGCGCGGATCGATGTTCAATCCGTGACCGGGCTGGACGAGATTGCCAACAATCAGCCCGATTACCAGCGCGAGGGTCGAGACCAATTCAAAATAGAGGATCGCCTTAAGCCCGAGTCGCCCCGCCTCGCGCAAATTACCGAGCCCTGCGATCCCGGTGACGACCGTCACGAAGACGATCGGCGCGATCATCATCCGGACCAATTTGATGAAAAGCTCGCCCAGCGGGCGCAGGGCGGCGCCCGTATCCGGCGCGAAATGGCCGAGCGCGACGCCCAGCATTGCGGCGACCAATACCTGGAAATAGAGCCGCGCGTAGAGCGGCCGCCGCTTCCGGAAATCCGCCAACGGCGCCACTGCGTGCAAAAGCCCCACTCCCCAAATTCGCCGGTGCGCGATCATGGCCTGCCGCGCGGCGGGGGCGATTGCCAATGCGATTAGCGGATCAAATCATGCCCCGCCCGAATCCCGGCCGAGAAAGCCGCGCAGCGCCGCGATCAGGACGTCGGGACATTCCTCTTGCGGCGAATGGCCGCAGTCGAGCGCGAAGCCGCGAACGTCGCGCGCTTTCTCCCGCCATGTGGCGACGACGTCGAACAGCGCGCCGACGGTTCCCCGCGCGCCCCAGAGCGCGAGCACCGGCGCCTCGATCCGGTGATCGGCATCCGCCGCATCATGGCTGAGATCGATGCCGAACGCCGCGCGATAATCCTCGCAAATCGCGTGGCGGGTGGCGGGATCGGCATAGCAGCGCCGGTATTCGGCCATGACGCGCGGATCGACCGCGCCCTCAACCTTGATCTGCCCGGCGATATGCCGGTCGAGGAAATAATCGGGATCGGCGGCGATCAGCCGTTCGGGCAAATCGTAAGGCTGGATCAGGAAGAACCACCAGAAATAGCGGCTGGCGAATGCCTTGTCGGTCGCATCGTACATCGTCGCGGTCGGCGCGATATCGATCAGCACCAGCCGCGCGACGGCATCGGGATGATCGAGCGCCAGCCGATGCGCGGCGCGGCCGCCACGATCATGGCCGACGAGATCAAAGCGTTCGAACCCGAGGGCGCGCATCACCGCGACCTGATCCGCCGCCATCATGCGCTTGGAATAGCCGATATGATCGACGCCGCCCGCGGGCTTGGCGCTGTCGCCATAGCCGCGCAGATCGGTCGCGACGACGGTGAAGTCGCGCGCCAGCGCGGGCGCGACCTTGTGCCACGTCAAATGCGTCTGCGGATGCCCGTGGAGCAGCAGCAAGGGCGGCCCCGAACCGCCGATGCAGGCGCGGATCCGCACGCCATCGGCATCGACATCGTACCAGGCGAACCCCGGCATGATCTCGGGGTGACCCGTGACCTTCATCATCTCTCTGCCAGCCATGGGCGCTCCCCCAGATAATCGCGCTCGAACGCGCGTATGCGCTCGGCATGGGTCAGGGTCTCGCCGATCCGGTCGAGACCCGACATCAGGCTATGGCGCAACCGCTCGTCGACCTCGAAATGCAAGTCGCCGCCCGGATAGCGGATATGCTGGTCGGTCAGATCGATTTCGAGCGACAGCGGCCCGGCCTCGGCTGCCGCCATCAACGGCATCAGCCGATCGGGCGCCAGCGACACGAGCAGGAGGCCGTTGTTCGCGGCATTGTCCGCGAATATCCCGGCAAAGCTGGTGCCGATCAATGCCCTGATGCCAAATTGCCGCAATCCCCAGACGGCATGTTCGCGCGACGAGCCGCAACCGAAATTGGGCCCGACCAGAAGAAAGCGCGCACCCGCATGATCGGGCCGGTTGAGCACGAAATCGGGGCGCGGCCGCCCCTGATCGTCGAACCGCAAATCGTGGAACAGGCCGGCGGCGAGACCGCTGCGATCGATGCCCTTGAGGAAGACCTTGGGCATGATGACGTCGGTATCGATATTGGCCGCGGGCATCGCCGCCGCGATCCCGTCTACGACCTCGAAGACGGTCATCGAACGGCGCCGAAGTCGCGAACGTCGGCCAGCCGACCGCGGACCGCCGCCGCCGCGACCATCGCCGGGCTCATCAGATGGGTGCGACCGCCGCTCCCCTGTCGGCCTTCGAAATTGCGGTTGGTGCTCGATGCGCAGCGTTCGCCCGGCGCCAGCACGTCGTCGTTCATCGCCAGGCACATCGAGCAGCCCGACTGGCGCCACTCGAAGCCCGCCGCGATGAAGATCCGGTCGAGCCCCTCCGCCTCGGCCTCCCGCCTGACGGTCGAGCTGCCCGGCGATACGATCGCGCGCACGCCATCGGCGACTTTCCGCCCCTTCAGCACCCGCGCCGCGTCGCGAAGATCGGACAATCGCGCATTGGTACACGAGCCGATAAACGCCCGGTCGACGCGAATGTCCGCCAGCGCCATGCCCGGCACAAGCCCCATATAATCGATCGCCTGCCGCGCGGCGCTGGCCTCGGCGCCGCGCAGCGAGCCGGGATCGGGAACATGCCCGTCGATCGTCGCGGCCTGATCGGGGCTGGTGCCCCATGTCACCATCGGCGCGACCGTGGCGGCGTCCAGCCGGATCTCGGCGTCGAAGCGCGCATCGGCATCGCTGCGGAGATCCGCCCATAGCGCCGCCGCGCGATCGAGATGATGCGGGGCGATCGAGCGCGGGCGTCCGGCCATATAGGTGCGAACTTTCGCATCGGGCTCGACCAGCGCGACACGGGCGCCGCATTCCACCGCCATGTTGCAGATCGTCATCCGCTCTTCGACCCCCATCGCCGATATCGCCTCGCCGGTGAATTCCAGCGCATGGCCGCTCGCGCCGCTCGCGCCGATCCGGCGGATCAGCGCCATGATCAGGTCCTTGGCGGTGACGCCCGGCGCGAGCAGCCCGTCGACGCCGGCGCGCATCGTCTTCAACCGATGATAGACCAGGCATTGCGTCGCGAGCAGATGCTCGATGTCCGAGGTGCCGATCCCGAAGCCGACCGAGCCGAACGCGCCATAAGTAGTGGTGTGGCTGTCCCCCGCCGCGATCACCAGCCCGGGCGTCACCCAGCCGATATCGGGCAGCACGACATGCTCGATCCCCTGCAACGGGTGCAGCACGTCATAAATCTCGATCCCGAATTCCCGGCCATTCTCGATGAAATAGGCCATCTGCCGTGCGGCGCCGCGGTCCGCGCTGCAATTGTCGCGAACCGGTGCGGTCGAATTGACATGGTCGATGACGCCGAGCGCGGTTTCGGGCCGCCACACTCCGCGCCCCGCGTCGCGCAGCCCGCTGAACGCCTGCGGGCTGGTATATTCGTTGAGCACGGTGCGATCGACATAGAGCAGCAGCGATTCACCGTGGCCGCGGACATGGTTGATGCTCATGACCTTGTGACGATCGATTATCTTGTCGTACAATGTCCGCCTGCCGGCCATAGCCCGATGTCTCCCGATCCTCGTCCGCGGCGAGCTCTTAGGATGCGTTGAAGCGATGCGGCCAATGCTGCATTTCGATCAATTCATGCGGGGCGTGCGGAGATGGACCTGTTGTGGTTGGAAGACTTTCTCGCGCTCGCGAGCGAAAGCAATTTTTCGCGTGCCGCCGCGGCGCGCAATCTCAGCCAACCGGCCTTCAGCCGTCGCATCCGATCATTGGAAGACTGGGTCGGCGTCACCTTGGTCGATCGCGACACCCATAGGATCGCGCTGACCGAAGCCGGCAACGCGTTCCGGCTCGTCGCCGAGGAGGTTTCCCGGAGGCTGGCGATCGGCCGCGACGAGGCGAAGGAGATCGGCAGCGCGCGGATCAGCGAATTGCGCTTCGCGGCGACGCACGCGCTGTCGGTGACCTTCTTTCCGGCGTGGCTGCAGTCGCTCGAGGACGAAGCCGGATTCGGCACGATCACGTTGATCGCCGATCATATGGTCGCCTGCGAGCGCTATATGCTCGAGGGGCGGGCCGATTTCCTGCTTTGCCACGATCATCCTGCGGCGACCAACCGCCTCGATCCGAGCGGCTTTTCCTCGATCCATATCGGGCAGGATTTGCTGCTGCCGGTCACCGGCGCCGACGCCGATGGCAAGCCGCTCAATCAACTGCCGGGCAGTCACGAAGCACCGCTGCCCTATCTGGAATTCGAAAGCCGGTCGGGGATGGGGCGGATCCTCCAGGCGTCGCAGACGCTGATCTCGGGCGGTGCGATCCTCAAGCCGGTGTTCCGGTCGCATCTCGCCAATGGGTTGCTGACGATGGCGCGCGACGGCCGCGGGGTTACCTGGGCCCCGCTCAGCCTTGCCGGCCCCGATCTGGAGAGCGGCCGGCTCGCCCGCGCCGGGGGCGAACAATGGGACGTCCCGATCGAGATCCGGCTCTATCGCCCGCGCGCGCGGCGATCGCCCTCGGTCGAGCGTTTCTGGAACATGATCCGCGCGGGATCGAAGCGAGCGGACTAGGCGCAGGAACCGGCTTGACGGCAAGGTCGCTTGGGGAGGCGCCGAAACTTCCCCAAGCGTTGCGGCGTCAATGCCCGATCGGGCGATCGAACCGCGCGAACCAGGCAAGGACCGCCTCGGCCTTGGCGGCGGCATGGCTCGGCCGCGCGGCGAGCTCGTGGAAGGCCCCCGGCACCGTCACCAGCCCGGTCGGCACCCCGCGAAATTGCAGCGCGCCATAATATTGCGCGGCCTCGCCGAAAGGGGTGCGGATATCGTTCTCGCCCGCGATCAGCAGCGTCGGGGTCTTGACGTTGCCGACCAGCGACAGCGGCGAATGGCGCCAGAAGGCCTCGGGATTTTCCCACGGCGTCGTCCCGATCCAATTGCTCATCATCTTGGATCCGCTGTCGGACATCAGCGCCAGGCTGGTCCAGTTCATCACCGGTCGTTGCGACACCGCGGCGCGGAAACGATCGGTCTTGCCCACCATCCAGGCGGTCATCACCCCACCCGCCGATCCGCCGGTGACGAACAGGCGGTCGGGATCGACAAAGCCCCGGGCGATCGCGGCATCGACGACGCGCATCTGATCATCGTAATCGACGCCCGGATAATCGCGGTCGATCGCATTGGCGAAGGCGGCGCCATAGGTCGCCGATCCGCGTGCATTGGCGTAGACGACGACATAGCCGGCCGCCGCATATAATTGGTCGTCGGTCGAGAAATAGGGGCCGTAGCTCAGCGTCGGTCCGCCGTGGATCTCAAGGATCAGCGGATATTTGCGCGAGGGATCGAAATGCGGCGGGGTCATCAGCCACGCATCGATCGGCGTGCCGTCATTGGCCTTCACCGCGAGCGGCGAAAGCGCGCCGAGCACGCGGGTCTTGAGAAGCGCGTCGTTGAGCGCGGTCAGCCGCGTCGTCTTGCCGCCGGCAGCGATCGCCACCTCGCCAGGATGACCGGGATCGCCTTGCGGAAAAGCGATCGTCCCGTCACGCGAAACCGTGAAGGACCCGCCGCAATAGGGCAGATCGAGCCCGCTGTCGGCGACGCCTTCGCCGAGGGTCGTGACGGTGCCGTCGAGCGTGATCCGGGCGACCTTGCGAACGCCGCGGTCGTCCAGAAGCGCATAAAGCGCGCGCCCGTCCGCCGCCCATATCGGCTCGTCGAAGCTGCGATCGATCGCACCGGTCAGCGCGCGCGCTTCGCCGCCCTCGGCGGGCATGAGATAGATATGGCGATCCTCATAGGTGCGGCGCTTGCGATCGTCGAAACCGGTGAAGGCGATCGTCCGTCCGTCGGGCGAATAAGCCGCGGCGTGGAGCGGCCCGTCCAATGACGTGAGACGTTCCGGCGCGCCGCCGTCGACCCCGACACGATAGATTGCGCTGCGGTAAATCGCGCGATCGGCATCGGCTTCGCGGAGCGAGGTGAACAATAAGGAGCGGCCGTCGGGGGACCAGGACAGCGCGCCGGCATCGTCGTAATCGCCGCTCGTCACCTGGCGCACGGCACCGCCGTTGCTCGGCACGACGAAGATATGATCGTAACCCGGCGGGGTCAGCCCCTTGCCATCCTTATGATAGGTCGCGCGCGTAATCACGCGCAGCGGCGGCGCCCAATCGGCACCGGCGGGCTTGTTCAACGGCGTGCCCAATGTCGGCGCCGGCGCATAAGCGTGCATGACAAAGGCGATGCGCGTGCAATCGGGCGACCAGCTGATCGCCGACGCCGCGCTCGGCAGCGTCGCGATGCGCCGCGTTCGCGCCGATGCCGGCTCGTGGACGAAGATGCCGCGCTCCTCGCCTGTTGGCCGGGCGGTGAAGGCGAGCCGCCGCCCGTCGCCGCACCAGCGCGGCTGCGCCGCGTCGATCGCGGTCGTCGCGATCTGCCGCTGGTTGCCGGATCGGCGATCGAGCAGCCTGATCGTCTGCTTCGCGTCATCAATGGTGATGTCGTTCGTCATGCGGACATAAGCGATCGTCGCCCCGTCGGGCGCGATCTGCGGCTCGGCGGCTTGCGCGAGCCGGAAGATATCCATCGGCTGGAACAGTGCCCCGGCCGTTGTCGGCGCCTGCTGCGCGCCGGCGATGGCCGGGCTGGCGGCGATCAAGATACCCGCCATCAGCCCGCCGCGCAGGCGTCGGGATGCGCCGAATGAAGGTCCGCTCATCGATTTCCCCTCTCTCTATTTTCCGATGGAACGACGCAGCGCTCGCGCTCAACGGGCGCACAAACTGCGATCTCAGTAATGCTAATCTGCCCTGCGCCCCAGGACAAGGCCCCCACGGGCGCGCGTCCGGTCAACAGCGGTGGCGGCACGAAAGCCATCCGTGTTCGGACGCGGGGTCACGGCGCCCTAAACGACGGAGCCGGTCGGTCACGGCCGTTCAATATTGCTATATAAATCAAGCACTTGATGAGATTCATCGCGATTTTACATCTGCCGAAAGGCGCCGTCCCCGGCCGAACCGCTCGGCTCACCGACTACGTCGTTGGTTATGCGGACCGCTTATAGTTTGATCCGAAGTCGACATTGGCTTGCTCGCCTCCCGATCATTAAGGCGTCGGGTCAAAGGTGCGGTCACAGACGCGCTCGAAATCAAAGACCGGGATCCGATAACGGAACCGGGAAAAGGGAGGGTAAGCGATGGACGATGATCGGGATATCGGCGCACGCGCGCGCTTGGCGGCGCGGGTAGCCATCGTCGCGCTTTGCACCGTCTCGGGCGCGCCGCTGGTCGCGCAGACCAGCGGCGCGGCGACGGATTCGAGCCCGGCGCAGGATGCGCCCGAGGTGACCGTGATCGGCAAGCGCCTGCAGAATCTTCGCGACGTCGCCGGCACGGTCAATGTGCTCGGCGCGAAGGAATTGACCGATATCGGCGCCAAGGATGCGGAGGATATCTTCAAGCTCGCGCCCGGCGTCCAGTTCAACAAGGGCTCCGCCGACGGCGCGATGCTGACGATCCGCGGCATCGGCACCAATACCTCGTCCGACAATACCAGCACCGGCCAGTTGCCGACCGGCATCTATATCGAGGACATCCCGTTCACCGATCCGTTCCAATATATCTCGACCCCCGATCTCGCCGCTTTCGACCTCGACAGCGTCAAGGTGATGCGCGGCCCGCAGGGCGCGCTTTATGGTTCCGGCTCGCTCGGCGGCGCGGTGAACTATACGTTCAAGAAGCCCGAGCTCGATCGCGTCGGCGGGTCGATCCTCGGAACGCTCGATTCGGCGAACGGCGGCAATACCCGCGCATCCGGCTATGCCGCGCTGACCCTGCCGATCATTCGCGACGTGCTGGCGATCCGCGTCGACGGGCAATATCAATCGGACCCTGCCTATATCGACAATATCGGCACCGGGAAAACCAACGTCAACGGTCGCACGGTGAAGGGCGGGCGCGCGCTCATCCTGTTCAAACCGACCGATAACCTGACGATCGACGGCCTCTATATTTATCAGGAATCGCACCAGGACGATACGTCCGCCTCGATCGGCCCCGATGTCTATTATTATTCCTCACCTCGCCCGAGTTCGTACAGGTCGAAGTTCGGCCTGGCGAAGCTCGAGATCAATTACATCCTCGGTCCGATCAAGCTGACGTCGCTGACCGCGCATCAGACCAAGGAACGCAATCTCGATGGCGACCTCACCCGGTTGCTGGTGCCCGACGCGACGATCGGTATCGACGTGTCGTCGGTCGTGGGGTTCGGGGTCGGGCCGTTTCCGAACGTCAAGGAGGCGCGCAACATCGAGTTCCGGCGCTCGAACGGCATATCGCAGGAGTTCCGGATCGCGTCGGCCGAAAAGGGCGTGTTCAACTGGCTGGTCGGCGCGTTCGGCCAGAACGTCAATTTCCATCGCATCCAGGATGTGACGCTGACCGGCGCGAACGACCCCGTCTTCGGCGATTTGTTCTTCGACGTCCACCGCGACGGCAAGGCGGAAGAGCGGGCTTTGTTCGGTGAAGTCAATCTCGATTTCGGGAATCTGGAACTTGGCGCCGGCGGGCGCTGGTTCAATACCAGCGTCGACTATCGGACGACCAACGCCCAGGCGATGATCTCTGCCGCGAAGTCGAAGAATTACCATTATTCCGAAAGCGGGTTCACGCCCAAGTTCCAGGTACGCTATCATCTGAGCCGCGAAGCGATCTTCTATGCTTCCGCCTCGAAAGGCTATCGCTTCGGCGGTATCAGTTCGACGCCGGGCAATCCGACATACAAATCGGACAATCTGTGGAATTACGAAGCCGGGGTGCGGCTCGAACCCGCCCGGAACTTCACCTTCGATCTCGCCGGTTTCTATATCGACTGGAAGAACCCGCAGGTCACGACCGCCGATCAGAACGGCTTCCTGATCGTCTCGAACGTCGGCAGCGCAACATCGAAGGGCGTCGAGATCAGCAGCCAATGGCGGCCGGTCGCCGGGCTGAGGCTCAACGGCACCTTCACCTATATCGACGCCAAGACCGGCGCGGATCTGCAGAGCACGCGCAATTTCGCCACCGACGTCGCCGGCGGCTTCACCGGCAATTTCATCGTCCCGGCCGGCACGCGCCTGCCCGGTACCGCAAGGATTCAGGCGAATTTCGAACCGCAGTTCGAGATGGCCGGGCCGCTTGATTCGAGACTTACCTGGTCGGCGCTGGTCAATTATACCGGATCGCGACGAGCGCAGATCGACAACGACCTGATGCTTCCCGCTTATACGACCGTCGATCTACGCGTGAAGGCAGCGCGTGACGGCTGGGAAATCGGCCTCGCGGCGAGCAATATCTTTAACAGCAAGGGAATCTCTTCGGCCGCTTATTCCTATTTCACCACCGGTACCGGGGCGGCTGGCTACGCCGATTATTATCTGATCCGGCCGCGGATCAGCAGCCTTTCGATCCGCAGGGATTTCTAAAATGGGGGCGGCCCGCCGAGGCGGATCGATGCGGCGCAAGATGCTCTCGGCGCTGGTGCTGAGCGCGGTCGCGATCGGCACGCCGGCCGGCGCGGCCAGCGAGGCCGCGCCGCAACCCGCCCGGATCGATCGCGACGCGATGGGCGTGCCGCATGTCTTTGCCGCGACATCCGAAGCGGTGCTGTTCGGCGCAGGCTATGCCCTCGCGCAGGATCGCCTGGCCGACATGGAACTGGCACGCCGCCGCGCGCTGGGGCGGACCGCCGAAGTGCTCGGGCCATCGGCGGTGCAATCCGACGTCATCTCGCGCGATCGACTGCTCGACGCCGCCGAACTGCTTCGCATGTATCGCGCGGCGCCCGACGAATATCGGCGGATGATGCAGGCCTATGTCGACGGCATCAATCACGCGATCGCCGAGATCGAGCGCGATCCTGCGCACAAGACGCCCTATCAGTTCATCCAATGGGGGGTGAAACCGGCGCGCTGGTCGTTGCTCGACTTCCTCGCGATGATCGCCGCTTTTCCGCGCAGCCGCGAGGGCAATGAGGTCACCAACCTCACCTTCCTGACCGCGATGATCCAGCAGCACGGGGTGACGGCAGGCCGCGACATCTTCGACGATGTCGTCCCGGTGAGCGATCCGGAATCGCCGACCGCGATCCCGGCGGGAGAGGATCGCGCGCCCGCCCGGCCGTTGCCTGTCGCCACCTATCTCAGCCTGTTGCCCGACGGCACCGCCGGGCCGGTGTCGATTCCCGCCGCACCCAGCCGCGATCACAGCCGCTGCCTCGTCATCGGCCCGCAAAAATCGGCCAGCGGCAAGGTGCTGATGATGGAGGCGACCGCCGACGGCCCGGAAATCCATCTGCATGGCGGCGGGTTCGATAGCGCGGGCTTCACCACGCCGGCATGGGGCGTGCCGATCATGGGGCGCGGCCCGCGCCACGGCTGGCTGGTGACCTCGGGCGTTTCCGACAGCACCGATACGTTCGCCGAGAAGCTCGACCCGAAAAATCCCTATCGTTACTGGTATCGGGGGCAATGGCGCACGATGCAGCGCCGTCGGGAGCGTATCGCGGTAAAGGGCGCCGCGCCGGTGATCCACGAAGCGGCGCGGACGATCCACGGGCCGGTCGTCGCCTGGGACAAACCGCATCACGTCGCCTACACGCAAAGCTATGCCGAGCGCGGGCATGAGATCGACAATTGGGTCGGCCTGGTCGACATGCAACGCGCGAGATCGCTCGGCGAATTCGACCAGGCGGTAGCGCGACTGTCGACCGATTTCGGAATTTGCTACGGCGACGAGGACGGCCGGATCGGCTTTTGGGAAACCGGCCTCCAGCCCAAGCGCGCCCCCGGCACCGATCCCCGCCTGCCGACCCCCGGCACCGGCGACTATGATTGGCAGGGTTTTCTCGCGGTTGCCGAGCGGCCGCATATGCTCGATCCCAAGCAGGGCTATATCCACAGCTGGAACAGCAAGCCGACAATCTGGTCACGCGAAGGCGACGAGGCGCGGATCGGCGCCACCTTCCGCACATGGCTGGGCAATCACCTCGGCACCGCGGCGCGCGCGGCGACCCTGCTCGACATGGCCGAGTATAACCGCCAGATCTGGAACGCGATGGGCGCGCGCGATCGCACCCAGACGTCGCCCGACTTCTTCGCGCCGGCACTGCGCGCCGCGGCGGCACACGATCCGACGATCGCCGAGGCGGTCGGCCTGATGCTGTCGTGGAACGGGCGCTACGAGGATCGCGACGGCGACGGCCGCTACGACAGTCCGGGGCTTACGCTGTTCCGCGCCTGGCTGGAGATCGCGCCGGCGATGCTGTTCGATCGCGACATGGGCGATTGGTGGAAGAAGATCGATGCCGATCGCTATCTCAAATATCAGACCGGCCTGCTGTATCGGACGCTGAAGGGCGCGGCGGCCGGCGCGCCGGTCAAATTCGACTATTTCCACGGCCGCCCCCGCGACGAGGTCGTCGCGGAGACGGTGCGACGGACGATCGCCGAGGTCGCGTCACGCTTTCCGGCGCAACCGATGACGGCGTGGCGGATGCCGGTTTTCTGGAAATATTTCACCGATCAGGCCGAGGACCCCGAACGGCCGCCGCTGCCGAACGACGATGAGCGGAGCAACGCGCTCTGGGCGGAACTCGGGCTCGGGCCGAAGATGGTGACATTGAACGGCGGCGAGGAATGGGTCGGCATGATGGAATTGGCGCCGGCGCATCCCGCGCTCTATTCGATCACCGAGGCGGGCGGGCAAAATCAGTTCATCGACCCCGCAAGACATGGGACGATCCACCTGACGGACCAGGTTCAGATGCACGAACGCAATCAATTCAAACGGATCGACATGGCGGCGGACGATGTCCTCGCCGGCCGAGTTACGAGCGTCACGATCGACTATTCCGAGGCGGTCGCCGGCGAGCGATAACCGACGACAATGACGGAAACGATGAAGAACGCTAGGGTCATCATGGGCACGCTTATAGGGTAGATTCGTGGAATTTGCGTGGCTGGGAGACTTTATCGCGCTCACGCGCCTTGGGAATTTCTCAAGGGCGGCGGCCTCGCGCAATGTCACGCAACCAGCGTTCAGTCGTCGTATTCGCGCGCTTGAAGAATGGCTGTCGGTGGAGCTCGTCGATCGGCGCACGCACCAGATCACGATGACGCCGGCCGGCAAGCGCTTCGCGGTGATCGCCGAGGCCGTTCTGCGCGATATTGAGCATGGGCGACAGGAAGTGCAGGAAATAGCCGGTACATCGGCCTCGACGGTCAAGATTCTCGTCACGCATGCGTTAGCTTTGTCGTTTTTTCCGCAATGGCTCGCGTCGCTACAGGCGCGGACCGACGCGCCTTTGCTGATTCAGATGACGGCGGACAATATGGACGCATCGGAAAAGATGATGCTCGATGGAAAGGCCCAATTCTGTCTTTGTCATCATCATCCTGATGCTCGATCCGCGCTCGATGGCACCGGCTTTCAGTTCGCATCCCTCGGCAATGACAGGCTCGTACCGGTCAGCGCCCCACACAAGACGGAAATGACGGCGCTTCATCCGCTGGCGGATGGCGCGGTCAACCTGCTGGCATATGGGCCGACCTCGGGCATGGGTCGCATTGTATCGGCGATGACGGCGAAGAGCCCGGAAGCCATTACCTACAACAACGTGTTCACCTCGCACACGTTGGTCCTCGCTCGCATGGTGAAGGAAGGGACCGGCATGGCCTGGCTTCCCCTCAGCATCGTTGGGGATGAGCTGGAACGAGGGATATTGGTTCGGGCGGGTGGCGAGCAGTGGGATATTCCGGTCGATTTGCGACTATATCGGCCGCGCGCGCGTCAATCGCCCGCAGCGGAGTCTTTTTGGACTCTTGCCGTCGATTGATCACGCCGCAATGCAGTCGGGCGCTCTCGACACGATCTCGATGCGCCAGCGCGCGGGCTAGCATAGAATCTCTCGCTATCGGCATTAGCCTGCCGGCGGCAGTCGCTGATACCGATCAGCCGTCCAATCTATTGGTGCCGAGAAAGTGTCAGATAAGCAAATGTCGCAAGAGCCCGTCGAGGCCGTCATGTTCGATCTCCTCACCGCGCTGCTGGATTCATGGTCGCTTTGGAATCGCGCCGCGGGCCGCGCGGATGACGGGATGCGCTGGCGGCGCGCCTATCTTGCGCTGACTTATGGATGCGGCGCGTATCGGCCCTATGAGGATCTTGTGCGCGAGGCCGCGCTCGAGACGGGTGTCGCGGCAAAGGCCGCCGAGAATCTCGTCACCTCCTGGGATAGTCTTCAACCCTGGCCGGAAGCGCCGGGGTTGTTACGAGGTTTGCGAGATCGCGCGATCCCGATTG
>NZ_MKRR01000135.1:228107-242527 GCF_001897045.1 Sphingomonas sp. 66-10 | reverse complement strand
AAGATGTGGGGGTTCGAGTCCCTTCGCCCGCACCAGTCCCCCGCGCGTTTCGCGGGGCGGCACCACCTCATCCGATTTTCTAGACGAAGGCTGACGATGCAGACTGTCGAGACGTTGAACGAAGGGCTGAAGCGCGCCTACACGCTGACCATCACCGCCAAGGACATCGAGAAGAAGGTCGATGCCGAGCTGAAGCGGGTCGCGCCGCAGATGCGCATGCCCGGCTTCCGCCCCGGCAAGGTGCCGGCGAATCTGGTGCGCAAGATGCACGGCCCGGCGCTGCTGCAGGATGCGCTCAACACCTCGATCCAGGAAGGCGTGCAGTCGCTGATCGCCGAGAAGCAGCTGCGCCCCGCGATGCAGCCCTCGGTCGAGCTTAACGACGGCTATGAGCCGGGCAAGGACGCCGAGATCAAGGTCGCGCTCGAAGTGCTGCCGCAGGTGCCGACCCCGGCGATCGACGGGCTCAAGCTCGAGCGGCTGACCGTGCCGGTCGCCGACGAGGCGGTCGACGAGCAGCTCAAGAAGTTCGCCGACCAGATGAAGCGCTGGGAAGACGCCAAGCCGACCTACAAGGCGAAGATGGGCGATCAGGTGACCGTCGATTTCGTCGGTAAGACGATGGACGGTGTGGCGTTCGAGGGCGGCACCGGCACCGATATGGCGATCGAGCTCGGCGCGGGCCGGCTGATCCCGGGCTTCGAGGATCAGGTCGTCGGCGTGAAGACCGGCGACGAGCGTCAGATCAAGGTCACCTTCCCGGAGGATTATCCGGCGAAGGAATTGGCCGGCAAGGACGCGACCTTCGACCTCACCGTCAAGTCGGTGAAGACCGCCGCCGAGAGCCAGATCGACGAGGAACTGGCCAAGAACCTCGGGCTCGAGAGCCTCGAGCAGCTCCGTGGGCTGCTCAAGGGGCAGATCGAGCAGGAGCATAACGGTCTCACCCGCACCTATATGAAGCGCAAGCTGCTCGATCAGCTCGCTGCGGGCCACGATTTCGAAGTGCCGCCGTCGATGGTCGAGGCCGAATTCAGCCAGATCTGGCACCAGCTCGAGCATGAAGCGACCCATGAGGCCGATCCCAAGGCCGCGATGGAAGAGCTGGAGAACGACCGCGAGGATTATCGCAAGATCGCCGAGCGTCGCGTGCGGCTCGGGCTGCTCCTCTCGGAGATCGGCCAGGCCAACGGCGTCGAGGTAACGCAGCAGGAAATGAACCGCCTGATCGCCCAGGCTGCGCAGCAGTATCGCGGCGAGGATCAGCAGCGCTTCATCCAATACGTCCAGCAGGAGCCGATGGCCGCCGCGCAGCTCCGCGCGCCGCTCTATGAGGACAAGGTCGTCGACTTCCTGTTCGACAAGGCCGAGATCACCGATCGCGAAGCGACCCGCGAGGAGCTGGAAGCCGCGATCGAGAGCGACGACGGTTTCGCGACCGGCACGCACAGCCACGATCACGACAACCACAAGCCGCGCAAGAAGGCCGCCGCGAAGAAGGCCGATGCAGGCGACGACGCCGCCGAAACGCCGGCGGCGAAGAAGGCGCCGGCCAAGAAGGCCGCGGCAAAGGCTGACGAAGCCCCGGCCGCTGCCGAGGAAGAAGCCAAGCCCGCCGCCAAGAAGGCGCCGGCCAAGAAGGCTGCCGCCGCCAAGGCCGACGACGCCGAGGCTGCGCCGAAGCCTGCCAAGAAGGCCCCGGCCAAGAAGGCTGCCGACAAGGCCTGATCGCCGCACGGCAGATTTGGATAAGGAACGGGCGGGGCGTCGCAGGACGACCCCGCCCGTTTCGCGTCAGGCGACCTTGGCGATGATTCGTTCGACGCCTTTCGGATCGGCCTGGATCATTTTCAGCAGCATGGCCGATCCGGCGTCGGGGTTTCGCCGGCCCTGTTCCCAATCACGCAACGTGCCGATCGGGAAATGATAGGTCCTGGCGAACGCCGCCTGCGTCAGCGCGGTCGCCTCGCGCACGGCTTTGACGTTCACGGTGGCGACACGACCCCGGCTGTCATCACCTTTTGCATAGGCAATGGCGTCTTCCAGCCCGGCTGCGATCTTGTCGAATGCGCTTTTCATCGTGGGTCCTTCGGTCGATCGTAAGGCTGCTCAGCGGAGAGACTGGCAGCGAGTGTCTTGGTTAATCCTGCAAGCGCGTTCCGTTCTGCCTTGGTGAGGTTCGCTTTTTCGTTCTTGCCAAATACGGTCAGCAGGAAGACCGGGATCGTGTCACCGCCGAAATAAGTGACGACACGATAACCACCCGATTTGCCTTGGCCCGGCCTTGCGACCCTCAGCTTACGTGCGCCGCCGCAGCCCGGCATGATTTCTCCTGCTCCCGGGTCTTCCGCGATCATTCACAACGATTGCTGTCCGTTCGTCATCGTCCAGGCCAGCATCCTTTGCCGCGGCTATGAACGCCCTAGTCTCGATGACCGTGTGCATGTTTTCTTATACGGCATTGCCGTATATAAGCAAGAGAAATACGGCATTGCCGCATCAGGTGCGTTTGCAGCCAGCGGTTGCGGACAGTCCACAAAAGAGTCGAAGCCCCACGCGATCCTGTTATTGGAGCGAAATGACCCCCACGATCGCCGTCCTGTTGCCCTGCTATAACGAGGAAGCCGCGATCGTGCAGACGATCGAGAGCTTCCGCGCGGCGCTGCCCGAGGCAATGATCTACGTCTACGACAATAATTCGCGCGACCGGACGATCGAGGTGGCGCGTGCCGCCGGGGCGATCGTCCGGTCGGAGCGAATCCAGGGCAAGGGCGCGGTTGTGCGGCGGATGTTCGCCGATGTCGATGCCGACATCTATGTGATGGCCGACGGCGACGCCACCTATGACGCCGCCTCCGCCCCGGCGCTGGTCGCGCGGATGCTCGACGAGCAGCTCGACATGGTCGTCGGCAGCCGGGTGGGGGAGGCGACCGAGGCCTATCGCCGCGGCCACCGTTTCGGCAATGCCCTGCTCACCGGCATGCTGACGCGCCTGTTCGGGCGTAGTTTCACCGACATTCTCTCGGGTTACCGCGTCTTCTCGCGACGCTTCGTCAAAAGCTTCCCGGTGCTGTCGGCAGGGTTCGAGATCGAGACCGAGATCAGCGTCCACGCGCTCGAGCTCAAGATGCCGGTCGCCGAGATCGAGACGCCGTATTTTGCGCGGCCCGAGGGATCGACCTCCAAGCTGTCGACCTATCGCGACGGCTGGCGCATCCTCAACACGATCATCACGCTCTATCGCATCGAGCGGCCCTTGTGGTTCTTCGGCGCGATCGGCGCATTGCTGCTGGTGGTGGCGCTGATTCTCGCCGCGCCGCTCGCGGTGACCTATATGCAGACCGGGCTGGTGCCGCGCTTCCCGACCGCGATCCTCGTGACGGGGCTGACAATTCTGGCCGCGCTCAATGGTTTCGCCGGGCTAATCCTCGATACGGTGGTGCGCGGCCGCCGCGAGATGCGACGGCTTGCCTATCTTTCGCTTACCGCGCCGGGCATTTGAACCACAGCAACGTAAATTCCCTTAAAGTTTTTCGGAAAGAGAGTGTGCCGCCATTTCGCCGAAATGGAAAAGCGCTACGGTATCAGGCCTGAAATTCGCTTGATGCCGGGGGGCATGCAATGGTGGTTGGGGGGCGGCCGGCGCGAACGGGCGACTGGTGGGCTGCGCGCAATTTGTGGCGGGCGCTAGCGCTTCTGTCTATTTTACCTTTCATCTTAGTGCGCTATCCGCCGCTCGGGGATTTTTACGGCCACGTCGGGCGTTACTATGTCATGATTGACGATGGTCAATCGGATTACTTGCGCCGCTACTTCGATTTCCGATGGCGCATCATGGGGAATCTCGGGCAGGATTTGATGATGGTGCCGGTCGGCGGCCTCATCGGCGTCGAGCGCGGTGCCCGACTGCTGACCGCGTTGATTGCCCCGCTAACGATCCTCGCCCTGCGCCAGCTGAGCATCGCGGCGACGGGCGCGGTCCAGGCCCCTGCATTGCTGGCACTGCCCTTTGTCTTTTCCTTCCCGTTGCTCTTCGGATTCATCAATTACGCGCTGGCGCTGGCGGTGGCATTGTGGGGGTTGGTCTTCTGGTACCGTATCCGGCGATGCGAGCCGCTGGCCCGTTCGATCGGGCTGGCGCTGATCGCGAGCATCGTCTGGCTTTGCCATCTCGCGGGCTGGGCGACATTCGTGCTTGGGGTCGGCGCGATCGAAGCGTCCGCGGCGTGGGTGGCGTGGCGCGGAGGGCGTGGATTTTGGCGGGCCGTTCGGCCGTGTTTGTCGAGCCTATCCATTCTCACTCCGATATCGTTTACCCTCGCCAGCGCGGGCGAAGCAGGCGAAACAGGGAATTTCGATCTCGCGCTCAAATTGCGCTGGCTGGCCTTTGTCCTGCGCGATCAATCGATTTTTCTCGATCTGGGCTCCCAGTTGGTGATCGCGGTGGCCGTCGCCTTCCTCATCGCGAGGCGGTGGGTGACCATCGAGCCGGCGTTGACGCTTGCCGCCGCGGCGCTTTTCATCCTGTTCTGGCTGATGCCGACCCAGATCATGGGGAGCTTCTTCGCCGATTTGCGGCTGCTGCCGGTCGTCGCGATTTTTGCGCTGCTCGGTCTACGCTCGATCGGCGCCGGAAGACGATCCGCGATCGCGCTGCTCGGCGTCGGCCTGTTTCTGGTCAGACTTGCGGTGATGACGATCGGATGGATCGCGACCAGCGACGCCATCGCGTCCGATCTTAAAGCGCTCGATCGCGTGCCCAGGGGAAGCCGGATCGCGGTTCTGGCGCCGATGCGCATGTGCGAAAATTGGCCCAACGACAGCGTCAGCCATATCGCCAGCCTCGCCATCGGGCGGCGCGAAGCGTTCGTGAACAGCCAATGGAATATTGCCGGCCAGTTGATGCGGCCGATCTACAATTGGGGCCGCGGGTATAATGACGTGGTGTCGGCGACGCTGGCACCCGCGGGGACGACATGCAGCGGGAACGACCTGGCGGCGTGGCTCCGGCAGTTTCCTCGGGATCGATTCGACTATGTGTGGCTATTCCGGGCCGGCCCGCTCCCGGCGATCGACCGGGCGTGGTTGCAGGAGGAATATCGCGGCGCCAAAGGTGTCCTGCACCGCATTACCGATCACGGGCTTCAACGCCCTTGAACTCGATTGTCGCAGCGCCGATGTTGGCGGTCCACAAGGCATAAGAGAGTCTTCCATGCACAATCCGTTCGACAATGGCGATTTCGCGGGCAAGCTGGCCAGCGCGGGAATCGGCCTCCAGCCGACGCAGGCGGGGCTCGTCCCGATCGTGATCGAACAGTCGAATCGCGGCGAGCGCTCGTTCGACATCTTCTCGCGGCTGCTCCGCGAGCGAATCGTTTTCGTCACCGGCGGGGTCGAGGATGGCATGGCCAGCCTGATCACCGCCCAGCTGCTGTTCCTCGAATCGGAAAATCCGAAGAAGGACATCTTCATGTACATCAACTCGCCGGGCGGGGTCGTCACGGCGGGCATGGCGATCCACGACACGATGCAATATATCCGCCCGCGCGTCGGGACGGTGTGCATCGGTCAGGCGGCGTCGATGGGGTCGTTCCTGTTGGCGGCCGGCGAGCCGGGGATGCGCGTCGCGCTTACCAATGCGCGGATCATGATCCACCAGCCGTCGGGCGGGGCGCAGGGCATGGCCGCGGATATCGAGATCCAGGCGCGTGAAATCCTGCGCATGCGGCATTTTCTTAACACGCTTTATGCGAAGTACACCGGCAAGCCGCTGGAGGAAATCGAGCGCGCGATGGATCGCGACAAGTTCATGTCGGCCGACGAAGCCAAGGAATTCGGGCTGATCGACGAGGTGTTCGACAAGCGCCCGGCGCCGGCGGACGAGGTTGCGGCAGCCGCCTGAGTATCAGGCCGGGATTGCGGCCGAGATTCAGGCATTGCCGTTTTGTGACGGGCCGGGTTACCATATCCGGCCCGAAAGTCGCTCCCCCGGTGGGGAGCGCGAAAGGATTGATTGAATGACGAAGCTCTCCGGCGGCGACTCCAAGAGCACGCTCTACTGCTCGTTCTGCGGCAAGTCGCAGCACGAGGTTCGCAAGCTCATCGCCGGCCCGACGGTCTTCATCTGCGACGAGTGCGTCGAGCTGTGCAACGACATCATCCGCGAGGAAACGAAGTCCGCGCTCGTCGCCAAGAAGGACGGTGGCGTCCCCACGCCGCAGGAAATCTGCGACGTGCTCGACGATTATGTCATCGGGCAGAAGCAGGCCAAGCGCGTGCTCTCGGTCGCGGTGCACAATCACTATAAGCGGCTGAACCACGGCGCGAAGGGTGCCGATGTCGAGCTCGCCAAATCGAACATCCTGCTCGTCGGGCCGACCGGCTGCGGCAAGACCTTGCTCGCGCAGACGCTGGCGCGCATCCTCGACGTGCCGTTCACGATGGCCGATGCGACGACGCTGACCGAGGCGGGCTATGTCGGCGAGGATGTCGAGAACATCATCCTCAAGCTGCTCCAGGCGTCGGATTACAACGTCGAGCGCGCGCAGCGCGGGATCGTCTATATCGACGAGATCGACAAAATCAGCCGCAAGGCGGAGAATCCCTCGATTACCCGCGACGTTTCGGGCGAGGGCGTCCAGCAGGCGTTGCTCAAGCTGATGGAGGGCACCACCGCCTCGGTCCCGCCGCAGGGCGGGCGCAAGCATCCGCAGCAGGAATTCCTCCAGGTCGACACGACCAACATTCTGTTCATCTGCGGCGGCGCTTTCTCGGGGCTGGAGAAGATCATCGGCGATCGCCTGCAGGGCAAGTCGATCGGCTTCGGCGCCTATGTCGCCGCGCCCGAGGAGAAGCGCACCGGCGAGATGCTGCGCCAGACCGAACCGGAGGATCTGCTCAAGTTCGGGCTGATCCCCGAATTCGTCGGCCGTCTGCCGGTGGTCGCGACGCTCGAGGACCTCGACGTGGCGGCGCTGGTCAAGATCCTGACCGAGCCGAAAAATGCGCTGGTCAAGCAATATCAGAAGCTGTTCGAGATGGAGGAAGTGAAGCTGAGCTTCACCGATGACGCTCTGGTGTCGGTCGCCAAGAAGGCGATCGAGCGCAAGACCGGCGCGCGCGGGCTGCGCTCGATCCTCGAAGGCATCTTGCTCGACACGATGTTCGACCTGCCCGGGATGGAGGGCGTCGACGAAGTGATGATCGACAAGGACGTGGTCGACGGCCGCAAGGAACCGATCCGCGTCTATGCCGAGAAGAAGAAGGCCGGCGACGCGGCCTGACGCTTTCGGTTTACCTGAGTAATGAGGCGGGCGTCGCGTGAGCGGCGCCCGCTTTGCTTTGAAGCTGAGGGTGCCCCAAACTACTCCGTCACCCCGGCCTTGAGCCGGGATCCATCGGGGCGCAGGCCCTGCGGTCAGCGGCTTTCGCGCAACGGCGGCAAGCCGGGACCGATCGCCAGATCATCTCACCGCGGATTGTCACGCTCGATCAGCTCGATCTTCCAGTCGCGTCGCCGGCGTTTGATGCGCTTTTCCGGCGCGATCGCATCGTCCAGTGTCCGCGATCGCGTACCAGGCGACGCGTGTCACCGCATATTCGGTGGTGAAGCCGCCGAACCTGACTTCGCGATGCTGCATCACGCGGCCGACGAGGGTCGACGTCACCCCCACGTAAAGCGTGCCGTAAAAGCCGCTCGCGAGGATGTAGACGCACGGTTGCCGCTCCCTCATGCCGCCGGAGCTCGCCCCCCGATGGACCCCGGCTCAAGGCCGGAGTGACGGGAGTGCGAGTGGCAGCGCGCCCCGCCACCACCAAAACAATGGAAAGCACCGCGCAGTTCGTGCATTTTCCTCCACTGAATCAACCGGGAGGAACGATGACCGCCGACGACAGCACCACGCCGCCGGAAACCTCGCCGGCCGACAGGGGCATCGGCCTGCCGTGGTGGACGTTGGCGTTTCCGGTGCTCGGCGTCGTCGCGGTGCTCGTCAATCTCGCCAAGCTCGGCACGCTGGGGACGATCGCCGCGGCGGTGATCCTGATCGGCAGCGTGCTCGCCGCGGTGCATCATGCCGAGGTGGTGGCGCATAAGGTTGGCGAGCCGTTCGGCACGCTGGTCCTCGCGGTGGCGGTGACGGTGATCGAGGTGTCGCTGATCGTCAGCCTGATGCTGTCCGACGCGGGCGATGCCTCGACGCTGGCGCGCGATACCGTGTTCGCGGCGATCATGATCATCGTCAACGGCATCGTCGGGCTCTGCCTGTTGAGCGGCGGGGTGCGGTTTCGCGAGCAGCGCTTCACGCTGCGCGGAGTTTCCGCGTCGCTCAACGTGCTCGTCGCGATGTCGGTGCTGACGCTCGTTCTGCCCAATTTCGTCGAAAGCGCGCCGGGGCCGGCCTATGCTCCGTCGCAATTGGTGTTCGTCGCGATCGTCTCGCTGATCCTCTACGGCACTTTTGTCCTCGTCCAGACGGTGCGCCACCGCAGCTATTTCCTCCCCGAGGGCGGCGCGGAGGAGGAGCATGCCGATCCCCCCGCCACGCGCACCGCCTGGGCCGCCTTCGGGGTGCTGTTGGTCGCGCTGGTCGGGGTGGTGCTGCTCGCCAAGGGGCTGGCGGCGACGGTCGAGAAGGCGGTGCTCGGCGCCGGGCTGCCGCTCGCGGTGGTCGGCGTGGTGATCGCCGGGGTGGTGCTCGCGCCCGAAAGCCTTGCCGCGTGGCGCGCGGCGCGGCGCAACCGGCTGCAGACCAGCCTCAACCTCGCGCTCGGCTCCGCACTCGCCTCGATCGGGCTGACGATCCCCAGCGTCGCGGTCGTGTCGCTGGTGCTCGGGCTTCCGCTGGCGCTCGGGATCGGGGCCAAGGGGCTGACGCTGCTGGTGCTTTCATTATTCTCGATCACCTTGTCGCTCGGCACCGGGCGGACGACGATCCTCGGCGGGGTGGTGCATCTGGTGATCTTCGCGGTCTATCTGTTCGTCACGGTGGTGCCGTGACGCTGCGCGTCGCCAGCCACGCCGATCGCGATGCGATCGCGGCAATGCTGGCGCGTGCTTTCGCCGACGATCCGGCGACTTCCTATATCCTCCCCGATCCGGTCGACCGCGCGAAGCGGCTGCCGCGCCTGTTCCGCCTGTTGTTCGAGGGCGACGCCGGGGGGATGCGGCTCGTGACCCCGGGCGGCGAGGCGGCAACGCTGTGGCGCGCGCCGGGCGAGGCCGACGTGCCTTTGTGGGAGATCGTGCGCCGTGCCCCGGCGCTGCTCCACGCGCTCGGCGGCGGGGTGGTGCGGGCGCTGCGCGTGTCCGAGGCGATGGAGGCGCATCACCCCAAGGGCGATTATTGGTATCTGCATATCGCCGGCTGTGACCCCGTGGCGCAGGGGCGCGGGCTGGGCGGCGCCGCGGTGCGCGGCGGGCTCGAGCGCGGGGCAGGGCGCTGGCCCGCCTATCTCGAGACCGCGACCGAGCGGAACCTGGGGTTCTATCGCGCTCTGGGGTTCGAGGTGACCGCCGAATGGCGCGTGCCCAAGGGCGGGCCGCTGTTCTGGTCGATGCTGCGCCCGGCGGATTAGGCAGGCCGCAATCGCTCAGTCCGAAAGGGGGGATTCCGGTTCGATACCGCTATTTCGCCGGCGTCGGTCGGTCGCGCCACGCCTGATATTGCTCGATCGCCTCCGACCGGCGCAGCACCCGCGCCATCGGGTCGATCACGACCTGCGCGCCGGCCGGCACCGTCAGCACCGCCTTGCCGCCGGGCAGGTCCACGCGCTGCACCGCGCCGTCGACCGACAGCTCGATCGGCATCGGAAACGCCCCGCCCGCGCGCCATTCGAGCGTCAGCCGGTCACCGTCGCGCGTCTCGACCAGTTCGGGGAGCGCGGCGCGGCGCAGATAGGCGTCGAAGAACCACCCGAGATCGCGCCCGCTCGCCGCATGCACGTCGCGCTCGAAATCGGCGGTCGACGCATAGCGCGGGGTGAAATTGCCCGGCCGCGGATCGGGGCGGCCATAGACCAGCCGGCGCGTCGCGTCGAAAAAGGCCTGGTCGCCGATCAGCCAGCGCAGCGTGTGAAGCATCCACCCTGCCTTGTAATAGATATCGGCGCCCGGCCCGCCGCGTTCGACCTTGTAGACATCCTCCTCGGTGCGCGACCGGCCGGAGACGACGGGCATGCGGTTGGCGATCAGATTGCGCTGCTGGTCGAGCAGCACGATGTAGCGCGCCTCGCCCTCGCGCCAGCGGCCGTAGAGCGGCTGCATGTAGCTCGCGAACCCCTCGTGGAGCCAATAATCGTCCCAGTCGGCGGCGGTCATCTGGTTGCCGAACCATTCGTGCGCGAATTCGTGCTGGAACAGCCAGTCGAACCCCTCGGGCGCCTTGGCATATTCGTTGCCATAGGCGTTGATCGTCTGGTGCTCCATTCCCTTGTACGGGGTTTCGACCACCCCGACCTTCTCGTCGCCGAACGGATAGGGGCCGATCACGCTTTCGAAGAAATCGAGCGCGGGGGCGAATTCGGCGAACAGCGCGCGCGCCTGCTTCTCCTCGCCGGGCAGATACCAATAATGCAGCGCGATCGTGTTGCCGAAGCGGCTGTGGTAGCTGCCCGACAATTCCTCATACGGCCCGACATTGAGCGCGATCGCATAGGTGTTGGGCTGGCGCGCGTGCCAGTTCCAGCGCGTCCGGCCGTCGGGCAGGGTATCGACGCCGGTGAGCACGCCATTGGCGGGCGCCTTCAGCCCCTTGGGCACGGTGACGTGGAGATCGACCGACCCCGGCTCGCCGGTCGGAAAATCGAGGCACGGCCACAGCAGGTCGCAGCCATAACCCTCGGTGGTCGAGGCGACCCACGCGCGCTTGTCGGGGGTGCGCGACCAGACCATTCCGTCGTCCCACGGCGCGTTGAGCGCGACATGCGGGGTGCCGCCGTAGCTGATCCGCACCGTGGCGCGCGCGCCCGCGGCGAGCGGGTGGGGCAGGGCGATCATCAGCCGCCCCTCGGGGTTGCGCCACGCCGTCCTGGGCAGCCCGACGTCATCGACCGCGATCGCCGAGACCGGCAGGTTGCGATCGAGATCGAGCACGACGCGATCGGTCGCCGCGCGCGCGGTGAAGGTGAGCGCGGCGATGCCGCTCAACTGGCGTTTGTCGGGATAGACCTCGAACGACAGATCGGCGTGATCGAACGCCAGCTTCGCCTGATCGGGGTCGATCGGCCCGCCCGACCGCTGCGTTTGTTCGGTGAGCGGCGGCATCCCCTTTGCCGGCAGCCCGGCGGCAACGGCGGCGGCGTTGGCGGCCAGAGCCAATAGGATCGTCACCCGCGGCGCACGCCAAGATTGATGCAATCGTCCGAGACACCATATAAGCCGTGAACGCCGCCCGGCCGGGGCGGCTGTGGAGTATCCATGACCCAGACTTTTCCCGTTCTTCCGCTGCGTGACATCGTCGTCTTCCCCCAGATGATCGTGCCGTTGTTCGTCGGCCGCGACAAGTCGGTCGCCGCGCTGGAGGCAGCAATGGGCGGCGACAAGGAGATTTTCCTCGTCGCGCAGCTCGATCCCGCGCAGGACGATCCCAAGGAAGATGATCTCTACGACATCGGCGTCACCGCCACCGTCCTCCAGCTCCTCAAGCTCCCCGACGGCACGGTGCGCGTGCTCGTCGAGGGCAAGACGCGCGGCCGGCTCGGCGAGCTGAGCGAGGCCGACGGCTATCTCAGCGCCACGGTCGCGCCGGTCGACGACCAGCCGGCCGAAGGCACCGAGGTGAGCGCGCTGATGCGCTCGGTGGTCGACCAGTTCGAGAATTACGCCAAGCTCAACCGCAAGCTGCCGGCGGAGACCGCGGTGCAGCTCGCCGAGATCGAGGAGGCGGCGCGCCTCGCCGATGCGGTGGCCGGCAATATCGCGATCAAGGTCGCCGACAAGCAGTCGCTGCTGGTCGAGACCGATCCGGCCAAGCGGCTGGAGATGGTCTATGCCTTCATGGAGGGCGAGCTCGGCGTGCTGCAGGTCGAGCGCAAGATCAAGAGCCGCGTCAAGCGCCAGATGGAGAAGACGCAGCGCGAATATTATCTCAACGAGCAGCTCAAGGCGATCCAGCGCGAGCTGGGCAATGAGGGCGAGGACGGCGAGGGCGACGAGATCGCCGAGCTGACCCAGAAGATCGCCACGCTCCGCCTGTCGAAGGAAGCGCGCGCCAAGGCCACCGCCGAGCTCAAGAAGCTCAAGACGATGGCGCCGATGTCCGCCGAGGCGACGGTGGTGCGCAATTATCTCGACGTGCTGCTTGGGCTGCCGTGGGGCAAGAAGTCCAAGCTCAAGAAGGACATCGCCGCGGCGCAGGCGATCCTCGACGAGGATCATTACGCGCTCGAGAAGGTCAAGGACCGCATCGTCGAATATCTCGCGGTGCAGGCGCGGACCAACAAGCTGAAAGGACCGATCCTGTGCCTCGTCGGCCCGCCGGGCGTGGGCAAGACCAGCTTGGGCAAGTCGATCGCCAAGGCGACCGGGCGCGAATTCATCCGCCAGTCGCTGGGCGGGGTGCGCGACGAGGCCGAGATCCGCGGCCACCGGCGGACCTATATCGGCTCGCTGCCGGGCAAGATCGTCACCAATTTGCGCAAGGCAGGGACGTCGAACCCGCTGTTCCTGCTCGATGAAATCGACAAGCTCGGGCAGGATTTCCGTGGCGATCCCGCCTCGGCGCTGCTCGAGGTGCTCGACCCCGAACAGAACAGCAAGTTCAACGATCACTATCTGGAGATCGACATCGATCTTTCGGACGTGATGTTCGTCACCACCGCGAACACGCTGAATCTGCCGCAGCCGCTGCTCGATCGGATGGAGATCATCCGCCTCGAAGGCTATACCGAGGACGAGAAGGTCGAGATCGCCGAGCGGCACCTGATCGCCAAGCAGGTCGAGGCGCACGGGCTCAAGGACGGCGAGTTCACGCTGACCAACGAGGGGCTGCGCGCGCTGATCCAGCGCTACACCCGCGAGGCCGGGGTGCGCACGCTCGAACGCGAGATCGCCAAATTGGTCCGCAAGGCGCTGCGCCGGATCCTTGAGGGCAAGGCCACGACGGTGACGATCACGCCGGAAAACCTCCACGAATTCGCCGGGGTGCAGAAATATCGCCACGGCCTGTCCGAGCAGGAGAATCAGATCGGCGCGGTCACCGGGCTCGCCTGGACCGAGGTGGGCGGCGAATTGCTGACGATCGAGAGCGTCACCGTACCCGGCAAGGGCGCGGTGAAGACCACCGGCAAGCTCGGCGACGTGATGAAGGAATCGGTCCAGGCCGCCTTCAGCTTCGTCCAGGCGCGCGCGCCCTCGTTCGGGATCAAGCCGAGCCTGTTCAACCGCAAGGACATCCACATCCACTTGCCCGAGGGCGCGGTGCCCAAGGACGGGCCGTCGGCGGGGATCGGGATCGTCACCTCGATCGTCTCGACGCTCACCGGGGTGCCGGTGCGGCGCGAGGTGGCGATGACCGGCGAGGTCACGCTGCGCGGCCGCGTGCTGCCGATCGGCGGGTTGAAGGAAAAGCTGCTCGCCGCGCTGCGCGGCGGGATCGAGACGGTGCTGATCCCGCAGGAGAATGAGAAGGATCTCGCCGAAATCCCCAAGAACATCCGCGAGGGGCTGAAAATCATCCCCGTTTCGCACGTCGACGAGGTGCTGCGACTCGCGCTGACCGATCCGCTCGAAGCGATCGATTGGACCGATGCGGATGAACTGGCGGCCCTGCCGCCGGCGCCTATTGCGCCGGCCGGTGGCGAGTTGCATCATTGACAACGACTCATCCGCGGCGGGCCAGATAGGTCCGTCGCGGAGGGTGTTCGTCGCGATCTTGGCGGATTCGTTTGACAGCAGACGAACCACGCGCATTACTGTGCGGATCGGCCGCGTGGCCGCGAATCCATTTTTATATCCCACTTTCCAGCACATGGGGGTTACTGGACATGAACAAGCAGGAACTGATCGCGGCGGTGGCGAACGCTTCCGGCCTCGGCAAGGGTGATGCCAGCCGGGCTGTCGAGGCCGTGTTCGACACCATCTCGGCCAGCCTGAAGAAGGGCGACGAAGTGCGCCTGGTGGGCTTTGGCACGTTCGCGGTCTCCAAGCGCAAGGCGTCCACCGGGCGCAACCCGCGCACCGGCGAGCCGATGACGATCAAGGCCTCGACCCAGCCCAAGTTCAAGGCCGGGAAGGTTTTGAAGGATTCTCTCAACTGAAATGATCGCGGGCTGGACAGGCGCGATTCCCGCGCCTAAAGGCCCGCTTCCGGTTTGGCCCTCAGGGCGATCGGGCGCGTAGCTCAGCGGTAGAGCACACCCTTCACACGGGTGGGGTCACAGGTTCAATCCCTGTCGCGCCCACCATTTCAGCAAAGCCCGTC
>NZ_MKRR01000135.1:226738-228097 GCF_001897045.1 Sphingomonas sp. 66-10 | reverse complement strand
ATCATCGTAAATTGTCGTTAACCTTCCTTGATTGTAGGAAGTCCTGAAAATACCCCCCTGATCGCAGAAGAGAAACCACAATCAGGCGTCGCGCGTTCGGAATTAGTGACAGGGGATGATCATGCGCATGTTTCTGAAAGCTGCCGCCGTTTCAGGTGTTTTTACTGCTATCCCGGCTGTCGCCACGCCGGTAATGATCAACTCGATCACCGTTTCCGGTAGTGATACCGGAACGACTTGGAACACCGCGGTCGATAACAACTATACGCTGTTCATCCAGCATCCTGTCGGCAAGCAGGTGAATCCGAACGACGATTTTTCGCCGACGCATATCTTTACGAACCGGGCGTCGGACTATCTGCTGATCGGGGACGGCTTTCCGACGAACAGCAGGAGCGGCAATTCCGACCCCGTCTACAATCTGGCGGTCGAAATCGCTCACGACGGGGTGTCGCAATGGTTGAGCGGCAATCTCGACGGCGCGACGGGCGCGTTCACGGTGACCAACGCCACGGCGCGTTTCGAGGGCGTGGAATACACGCTGACCAATTTCAACTGGATGCGCGGCATGTCGAACCTAGTCGGTTCGTATAGCGTAGGCAGCGCCACTTATGCCGGCCAGCCGAGCGGTTCGTTGTCCGATTATCAGGGCGCGTTCACGCTCAGTGCGGCCTCGGTCCCCGAGCCGTCGACCTGGGCGATGATGATCATCGGTCTCGGCGCGGTGGCAGGCACGATGCGCGTTCGGCGCAAGACAGCGCCCGCGCTCGGCTGATTTCTCCAACCACGGGATAGGCGCCGGCGGTTCGGGAACCCGTCATCCCCGCGAAAGGCTGGGATCGCCGGTCGCTTGCCGTCCCCTTGTGCTTCCGCGAATTGTGCTCCGCGAATTGTGCTCCCGCGAAGGCGGGAGCCCAGACCGGGTCCCCGGCTTGGGTTCCCATCAAAGTAATACTTTGATGCGGGCCCTTCGCGGGACACACGATGGGGGACCACCACTCCGGCGCAGGGCGCGCGCGCGGATTAAGGGCAGCGGAGTCCTGAAAGCCGATCCGTGCTGGCCCGACGCTCCAAATCCGGCCGACCTTATCCTCATTCGCGCCTGCCTTGTCGCCGCCCCGCCCCCGCCGTTCGAGGGGCGCGCCCTTCGACAAGCCCGGCACCAGCGCCGCGTCGCGCAGCTTCCGAGCCCCGCTGAACGACCCGACCGGCACGCCCGTCATATCCCCCGCCGCCACGGCAAATGCTTGTCCCAAAGCGGGACCTCCTATGCCGAAGATTTATCGGGCAATTTTGGTTAATCTCGTTGAAACCAATTTGGCGCTCAGGTATTTGACTGCCAAGCCACAAGATCAACCA